>CAZIJE010000178.1:0-6259 GCA_964539435.1 uncultured Desulfovibrio sp. | reverse complement strand
GACCGGCGGGACGCGGCGCGCCGCCGAAGCCGGGGCCGCCGGGACGGGGACCGCCGCCAAAGCCCGGCCCCCCGGGATGGGGACCGCCGGCCTCGGCCCGGACCGTGAAGAGTCCCGAAAAGGTCAGGAGCCCGGGGGCATCGAAAACGAGGCTCAGGGCCGCGACCAGGACCATGGCCGACGAGGCGCGCCGACGCCAGGATGGGTGTCTCATGATCGCCGCCTCACTTGTTTTCGCCCTGGCCCGAGACCAGGGGGATGAAATCGATCCTGCGCGCATCCTGCTGCGGCGCGAAGGTGAACAGCCCGGCCGGCAGGCGCGGGTTCATGTCCCACTGCGAGAAGTTGGCCGCGAACTGCGGCCAGCCCATGACCTGCTTGTCGTTGATCACGAGCTTGCGCGGCAACGGGGCCTTGCCCTTTTCCACCCACAGCTGCCAGTCCGATTCCTTCTGGGAAAAGACCAGGTGGTCGCAGGCCTTGCCCTCGGCCTGGTGCGCGCCCACGCAGTCGCCGGTGCGCACGTTGCCGAGCATGACCGCGCACGGGTCGCTGTAGAGAAGGTCGGCCAGGGGGGCGTCGATGCCGTACTTCTGGGCCAGCATGTCCAGGGTGGCGTCGATGGTCGGCGGGGCGTCGATGACGGCGTAGACGCCCCGGTCCAGGTCGGCCACGGACACGGTCTTGCCGTCATAGACAAAGACCCGGTCGCGCTCGTCGCCCGTGACCCTGGCATAAAACTTGTCCGGCCGCTTGACCGCCATTTCCACGGTGTTGGCCAGCATGACGGTCTGGCCGTTGGGATAGACCTGTTCGGACGTCACCGCGGCCGTGAAGGTGAAGACCGGCTTGGCCTTGAGGAAATCGCACATGGCCTTAACCGGCGCGGCCGCTTCGGCCGCGATGTCCGGGCCCTGGGCCGGGTCGGGGGCCGGCGTGCCGGCCGCGCCCTGTTGCGTGGGTTGCGGCGGGGTTTGCGGACCTTGCTCCTCTGTCGCGGCCAGGGCCGGCAGCGCGGCCAGGCAGACGAGCAGGCCGAGGATCCAACCGAGATGGCGCATGAAGACCTCCTTGCCGGCCCGCCCGATCCGTTTTGCGGCGAACCGATTTTTCGCTAGGATGACCCTAGGAGGCCTGGCCCGGGGTGTCAAGAAATCCGGAACTTCGGGAAAGGCGCGGGACATTGCCTCGACCGGACCGGTGCTTTACCATCGCCCCGGAGGCGACATGCTGCGGACGCTTTTCACCCTGCTGCGCGACCGGGGGGCGCGCCTGGCCCGACGCTACGGCCACGACCGCGAGGCCGCGCGGATCGCGGCCCGGCACGGCCGCTGCCGCGCGGCCTGGCGCCCCCACCTGGAGGCCGTCAAGGCCCTGGTCCTGGAAGCCGCCGACGCCGCACCCGGCCGGGGCACGGCCGTCATCCTCGGTTCCGGCCCCTGCCTGGACGTGCCTGTGGCCGGACTGTGCGCCCGGTTCCGGGAGGTCCTGCTCGTGGACGCCCACCACCCCCGGCCGGCCCGGGCCCTGGCCAAAAAGCACGCCAACCTGCGGCTGGTCACGGCCGATGTGACCGGCATGGCCGAAACGGCCCTGGCCGCGGTCCGGGCCAAGGCCCCCCTGCCCCACCCCGTGCCCGCGCCGGACCCGCTGCCGGGCCTGCGGCCCGATTTCACGGCCTCCCTCAACCTGGCCTCCCAGCTCCCCATCCCCTTCTACAAGGCCCTGGGCGGCAAGGCCGACGAGGCCGGCCTGGAGCGGTTCTGCCGGGGCCTGATCGAGGCCCACTTCGCCTGGCTGGAAGGGCTTCCCGGCCGGGTCTGCCTGGTCTGCGATCGGTATTGGGACCGGATGGACGGGGAAAAGGTGCTGGAGACGACCGACGCCCTGGAGGAGATCCAGGCGCCGCCGCCGGACCGGACCTGGACCTGGGACATCGCCCCCCGGCCCGAGGAATCGTACAGCTACGACCGGCGAAACCGGGTCTGGGGGTATCTGGATTTCGTCGCCGCCCGGCAGGCGGCCCGACGCGAGGCCGCGACGCCGACGCCCGGCGACGCGAACGGGACGTGAGGGACGGGCCCGGGCCGCAACGCGCCGCGCCCCGAACGGCCGCTACCCTGGGAGAACGGGCGGCCGGCCGCGCCGGCTGCCCGTCAAAAGGCCGCGCGCGGGCTACTGGGCCTTGTATTCCTGCTTCTTGGACAGGTAGAGTTCCCGGAGATAGTCGGCCTGGATCTTGAGCTTTTCAGCCTTGCTCGCCAGCTGCCCGACCTTGTCGTCCAGGGCGCGCAGCTCGGCCTCGGCCGCGCCGGCCGCCTGCCGGGCCAGGCGCTCGGTCTGGGCGGCATTGACCGACCCGATGGCGTCGCGGTAGGCGTTCTCGACCTTGCGCAGCTCCCGCTGCAGGGAGTCCGGCATCATGGTTTCATAGTCCTGGGCCGCGGCAACGGCCGGCCCGAGGACCGGCCCGGCTCCGCAACAAAGGAGCGCAACCAGCATGGCCGCAACGCCCAGGCCGCGCCCTGTCGTTTTCATGATCCTGCCCATGGCATGCCTCGTGATCAAAAGGTGTGGCCGGGGCCGCAGGCGCAGTCCGGCTTCGGACGCCCCCCTTTTAGACCTCCGCTTCCAAAAAAACAACCACTTGGGACCATTCTTCCCCATCCGGCGCGCCATTGACCCGCCAGCCGGAACCGGGGTACACCCCCCACGGAAATTTTGCGGCGCTCCGGAAACGGGGCGTTGGCGCAAGGAGTGTTGCATGGCCAGGTACGAGACCGTCATCGGCGTCGAAGTGCACGCGCAGCTGAAGACCGCAAGCAAGATCTTCTGCGGCTGTTCCACCCGCTTCGGCAACGATCCCAACGAGAACGTCTGCCCGGTCTGCGCGGGCATGCCCGGGGTGCTGCCGGTCCTTAACGCCACGGCCGTGGAATACGCCGCCAAGATGGGCCTGGCCACGGGCTGCGCGGTCAACACGACCTCGGTCTTCGCCCGCAAGAACTACTTCTACCCCGACCTGCCCAAGGGCTACCAGATCTCCCAGTACGAGCAGCCCATCTGCGAGGGCGGGCACATCGACATCACCGTGGACGGCAAGGCCAAGCGCATCGGCATCACCCGCATCCACATGGAAGAGGACGCCGGCAAAAACATCCACAGCGCGGCCGAGAACGCCAGCTTCGTGGACCTCAACCGGGCCTGCGTGCCGCTGATCGAGATCGTGTCCGAGCCGGACATGCGCGGCCCGGAAGAGGTCGTGGCCTATTTGAAGGCCCTGCGGGCCATCCTGGTCTACCTCGACATCTGCGACGGCAACATGGAAGAGGGCTCGTTCCGGTGCGACGCCAACGTCAGCCTCCGTCCGGTGGGCACGGAACCCTTCGGCACCCGCACGGAGCTGAAAAACCTCAACAGCTTCCGCCACGTCCAAAAGGCCATCGAATACGAGGTGGACCGCCAGGCCGATCTGCTCGACGACGGCGGAACCGTCGTCCAGGAGACCCGGCTCTACGACGCGGCCAAGAACGTGACCGTGTCCATGCGCGGCAAGGAAGAGGCCAACGACTACCGCTATTTTCCGGACCCGGACCTGGTGCCCCTGACCCTGGACCCGGCCACCCTCTCCCGCTGGAAGGACGAGCTGCCCGAGCTGCCCGTGGCCCGCAAGGAACGCTTCATCGCCTCCCTTGGCCTGTCCGAGTACGACGCCGAAGTCCTGACGGCCGAGCGGGACATGGCCGACTATTTCGAGGCGGCCCTGGCCGCCGGGGCGGACCCGAAAAAGGCCGCCAACTGGGTCCAGACGGAACTGTTGCGCGAGATCAACCAGGCCGGCATCCCGGCCCGGGACTGCGCGCTCACCCCGGACAAGCTGGCTGGGCTCCTGCGCCTGATCGACGACGGCGTCATCTCCGGCAAGATCGCCAAGCAGATCTTTCCGGAACTGTGCGCCACGGGCCTTGACCCGCAGGCCTACGTGCGCCAGAAAGGCCTCTCGCAGATTTCCGACTCCGGCGCTCTTGAATCTGCCGTGGACGCGGTCCTGGCCGCCAACCCGGCCGAGGTGGAGGCCTACCGGGGCGGAAAGACCAAGCTCATGGGGTTCTTCGTCGGCCAGATCATGAAAGCCACCAAGGGACAGGCCAACCCCGGCCTGGTCAACGAACTGTTGCGCAAAAAGCTGGGCTGAGGACGGCCAGGGAGGCCTGCCCTCCCCGCCCCCGCGCCCCTGGGGAATCGTTCCCCCCGGCCGCCTGGTTTCACGGCGGCCTGGAACCGTGTTTCGCCCATCCATGACGGATACCGCACCATGACCGACCATATCGCCTTTTCCGCCGACCGCCAGGCCCTCGTGCTCCTGGACCAGCGCTTCCTCCCGGACCGGGAGGAGCATTTCGTGTGCCGCAACACGGCCGACACGATCTACGCCCTGCAGACCATGGTGGTGCGCGGCGCGCCGGCCATCGGCGTCACCGCCGCCTACGGCTGCTACCTCTCCGCCCGCGAGGCGTCCGAGGCGGGCAGCGCCTGGAAGGAGCGGCTGGAGACGCTTCTGACCGAACTGGAAGAGGCCCGGCCCACGGCCGTCAACCTCCGCTGGGCCGTGTCCCGGCTGCGCGACCAGTGGCGGGCCATGGGCGACGTCTCCTGCGAGGCCCTGACCGCCGCCTGGCTCGGCACGGCCCAGGACATGCACGCCGAGGACATCGAGATCAACAAGGCCATGGGCAAAAACGGCGCGGACCTGATCGCCGACGGCGACACGGTCATGACCCACTGCAACGCCGGCGCCCTGGCCACGGCCGGCTACGGCACGGCGCTTGGCGTCATCCGGGCCGCCTTCGAACAGGGCAAGCGCATCCAGGTCATCGCCAACGAGACCCGGCCCTTTCTCCAGGGCGCGCGCCTGACGGCCTACGAGTTGGCCAAGGAAGGCATCCCGGTCACGGTCGCCTGCGACAACGCCGTGGGCCACCTCATGAAGCACGGCATGGTGCAAAAAGTCGTGGTCGGCGCGGACCGCATCGCGGCCAACGGCGACGCGGCCAACAAGATCGGCACCTACACCGTGGCCCTGGTGGCCAAGGCCCACGGCGTGCCCTTCTACGTGGCCGCCCCGGCCTCGACCTTCGACCTTTCCATCGCCTCGGGCGATCAGATCCCCATCGAGGACCGCACGCCCCGCGAGGTCACCCACGTGGGCGAGCACCGCATCACCCCGGAAAACGTGCCGGTCTACAACTACGCCTTCGACGTGACCCCGGCCGACCTGATCGCCGGCATCATCACGGAAAAGGGCGTCCTGACCGCCCCCTACGTCGCGTCCATCCGCGCCGCCATCGGCGGGAAGTAACCACCGCAACCCTTCAGGCCGCACGAGCAAAGGATTTTCTCCATGCCCCTGGACGAACGGATCATCACGGAAGCCATTTTCGACGAATACGCCGCCAAGTTCAAATCGAGCCTCGACCTCGACGTCGCCATCGTTGGCGGCGGCCCCTCGGGCCTGACCGCCGCCCGGCTCCTGGCCAAGGACGGGTTCAATGTCGGCCTGTTCGAGCGCAAGCTGTCGCTCGGCGGCGGCATGTGGGGCGGCGGCATGCTCTACAACGTCATCGTGGTGCAGGAGGAGAGCGTCCACCTGCTGACCGACGTGGGCATCCCGGTCAAGCGCTACAAGGACGAGTATTTCACGGCCGACGCCGTGGCCGCCACCACCACCCTGGCCGCGGCCGCCTGCCTGGCCGGGGCCAAGGTCTTCAACTGCCTCTCCGTGGAGGACGTGGTCCTGCGCGAGGTGGACGGCGTGAAACGGGTGACCGGCATCGTGGTCAACTCCTCGCCCGTGGAGATGGCCGGCCTGCACGTGGACCCGGTGGTCCTCGGCTGCAAGTGCCTCATCGAGGCCACGGGGCATGCCGTGGAAGTCCTCAAGACCCTGGTGCGCAAAAACGACGTCAAGCTCTTCACCCCCTCGGGCAACATCGAGGGCGAACAGTCCATGTGGGCCGAGGTGGCCGAGACCAACACCGTCAAGAACACCCGCGAAATCTTCCCGGGGCTGTACGTGGCCGGCATGGCCGCCAACGCCAGCTTCGGCTCCTACCGCATGGGCCCCATCTTCGGCGGCATGCTGCTCTCGGGCGAGAAGGTCGCGGCCGAGATCGCGGCCGTGTTGCGGAAGTAGAAGAGAAGAGAAAGATGCCTCCGGCGGGGGGGGGGGGGGGGGGGGGGGGGGGGGGGGGGGGGGGGG
>CAZIJE010000177.1:0-6402 GCA_964539435.1 uncultured Desulfovibrio sp. | reverse complement strand
GACCGACCGCCGGTCCATCCGGGTGGGCCTCACCCCCGAGGGCGAGCGGCTCTCGGCCGAGCACCACAAGCTCCACGAGCAGCTGACCCAGGAGATCCTGTGCGCCCTGACCGCCGAGGAGGCGGAGGTCTTTTCCAGGATGCTCGAACGCCTGACCGCCTGCCTCTGACCACGAGCCGCCCCGGCCGGCCCGGGGCCGGCCGGGGCGGGGGGCCGCGCCGGCGTGGTCAAGGAAGCCCGGCCGTGGTACGCGTCCCCGGGCCAGGTTCCAAGGCCGTTTGCGACACTGGTCCCGACCGTTTCGGGCGGCGCGTCAGCGTGGCCATTTCCCTGGCCCGGCTGGTCCTCATGGCCGGCATCGTGGTCGGCCACGCCATGCTTGTGGGCGACTTTTTCCACGCCTATGTCCCGGACGGGGCCTATCCCGCCGGCCCCGGCGGCGTGGCCGCCTTCAGGGAAGGCCTGGCCGGCCAGGGAAGTTTTCTCGACCGGGCAGCCTTTGCCGGCGGCCTGGCCTTCTGGTCCCTCAATTTCGCCTTCTACGCCCTGAGCGGCTTTTCCCTGTGGTATGCGACGCGCCGGCGCGGCGTCTTCGACCTGCGCGACTACTTTTTCGGCCGCTTTTTCGGCATCTATCTGGGCTTCGCCGTGGCGGCCCTGGCGGCCTTCGCGGCCGTGGTGGGAATCCTCGGCCACAAGCCCGGAGAGCACGACCTCAATTTCCTGCTCCTGGGCGTGGCCCGGGCGCGGGAAACCATGCCCTACAACGACACGCTCTGGTTTTTGACCGTCCTGTTCGTCCTGTACCTGGTCTTTCCGGTCCTTCCGGTCCTGTACAGGCGGCTGCGGCTGGCCGGCCTCGCCGGGTTGCTGGCGCTTCTGACCTGGATGCGCCTGAAGGGCGTGGCGGCCGGGGTGAGCTTTCTGCCCACGGCCTTTTCCTTTTTCCTGCTCGGCGTGACAACGGCGGACGTCGTGTACGGCCTGGGCGCACGGGTGCGGGGACGGTGGGGGCAGGCCCTGCTGCTTCTCGGCGCGGCGGCTGCGGCCGGCATCTGCGCCTGGCGGCTCCACGCCCTGGCCTACGCCGACCTCCTGGCCGCCGGCAACATGGGCCACGACACCCACGCCATCGGGACGGCGGCCTTTTTCCTCATCCTGTCCCTGGGGCTGCTGACGCCCGGAGGCCGCGGCCTGGGCGCAATCCTGCGCGCCGCAGCCCGGGGCACCTTCGCCGTCTACGTCTACCATTACCTGCTCTTCCAGCTGTACCGGCACGTGCCCGGCGTCCACGACCTGGTCCTGGCCTGGGTCGGTGTCCTGCCCTCGGTCGTGCGGGAGCATTTCCTGCTCGGCTGCCTGCTGCTCTACGGCCTGCTGCTGGCCGGCGGCATCCTCTACCAGGCCGCGTTCGACCGCTTTGTTTCCGGTCCCCTGCGCCGGCTCTACGACCGGCCCATCGGCCTGGAAACGGAAAGACGCCGCCAGGAGGCGTCCTGACGGCGTCTTGAGCGTATTGGCGCGCAGGCGGCGCCGGATCAGCGCATGGCTTCGGGAAAGAGCTTGGCCGCCAGCTCCCGCAGCTTGTACTTCTGGACCTTGCCGCTGGTGGTCAGCGGGAATTCCTTAACAAAAGCGATGTATTTCGGGATCTTGTGCCAGGCGATCTGCCCCCGGCAGAAGTCGCGCACGTCTTCCGGGGCCATTTCCACATCCTTTTTGAGGATGATGAACGCCCCGACTTCCTCGCCGTATTTGCGGCTCGGCACGCCGGCCACCTGCACGTCCGCGATGCCCTCCATGGTGTAGAGGAACTCCTCGATCTCGCGCGGGTAGATGTTCTCGCCGCCCCGGATGATCATGTCCTTGATCCGGCCGGTGATGACCACGAAGCCGTTCTCGTCCATGACGCCGAGGTCCCCGGAGTGGAGCCAGCCGTTGGCGTCGATGCACTTGGCCGTGGCCTCGGGGTTGTTGTAGTAGCCCTTCATGGCGTTATATCCCCGGCAGCACAGTTCGCCCTGCTTGCCGCGCTCCACTTCCTGGCCGGTCTCGGGGTCGAGGACCTTGACCTCGACGTGGGGAAAGGCCTTGCCGACCGACTCCACCCGGTAGTGGTAGGGATCGTCCACGTCGGACTGGGTCATGCCCGGCGAGCTCTCGGTCAGGCCGTACACGCTCGTGATCTGCTTCATGTACATCTTTTCCGTCACTTGGCGCATGGTCTGGACCGGGCAGACCGAGCCGGCCATGATGCCCGTGCGCAAGGAGGAGAAGTCGAACTTGGGAAACAGCGGATGTTCCAGCATGGCGATGAACATGGTCGGCACGCCGTAGACGGCCGTGCACTTCTCCTGCTCGATACTCATCATGGACTGGACCGGGTTGAAGACCTCGGTGAAGACCATGGTCGTGCCGTGGTTGAGGCAGGCCATGACCCCGAGCACGCAGCCGAAGCAGTGGAACAGCGGCACGTGGATAAGGAGCTTGTCCTTGTCCGTGAACCGCTGGCGCTGACCGATGGAGTAGCCGTTGTTTACGATGTTGTGGTGGCTGAGCATGACGCCCTTGGGGAAGCCCGTGGTCCCGGAGGTGTACTGCATGTTCACCACGTCGTGGCAGGACAGGCTGTCCTGGCGGGCCTTAAACTCCTCGTCGCTGACCATGCGGCCAAGGCCGATGATTTCCGGGATGGAGTACATGCCCCGGTGCTTTTCCACGCCGAGAAAGCAGACGCGCTTCAAATGCGGGAAGGTCTCGCTTTTGATCGCCCCGCGCTGCATGGTCCGCAGTTCCGGGGCCAGGTCGTAGAGGATCTCGATGTAGTCCGAGTCGCGGAAGCCATTGATGATGAAGATGTTGTCCGCGTCGGAGTTGGTCAGCAGGTACTTGAGCTCGTTGCGCTTGTAGGCCGTGTTGACGGTCAGCAGGATAGCTCCCATCTTGGCCGTGGCGAACATGAGCGCCACCCAGAAGGGGACGTTGGTGGCCCAGACAGCCACCTTTTCGCCTTTCTGGATGCCAAGGGCCATGAGCCCCTTGGCCAGTTCGTCGGTCAGTGCGTCGAACTGCCGCCAGGTCAGCCGGTATTCCCGGTCGACATAGACCACGGCGTCCTGGTCCGGGAATTTGCTGGCCGTTTCGTTGAGGAGCTGGCCCAGGGTCAGGTCGCGCAGGGGGGGCACGAAGGTCATGGGACGCTCCTTTTACTGCGGGATGTAGAGCACGGCGTAGATGTCGGCCTTGGGCGCGTTGCCGCAGCCGACGTAGTGGGGCACCACGGAATTGAAATAAATGGAGTCCCCGGCGCCGAGGACGTGGCGGTCGGGGCCGACGATCACCTCGAGCTCGCCGGACATGACCACGATGAACTCCTCGCCCTCGTGGGAGGACAGCGGCTTTTCGCCGTTTCCGTCCTCGTCCGGGTAGACCTCGATGAAAAACGGCTCCATGTGCCGGTCGGTCTTGCTCTTGCCGAGGGAATGGTAACGGAAGGCGGCCCGCTTGCCCCGGGCCTTTCTGAGCACGGTGTCGTCCTCGGCCAGGTCGGCCCGGCAGGTCATGCACAGGTCGCCGGAGACCGCGTCGTCCATGAAGGTGCCCAGCCGCTGGCCCAGGGCCAGGGCGATCTTGAGAAGCGGCCCGAGCGACGGGGTGACGTCCTCTTCTTCCAGGGCGGTCAGGAAGTCCACGGAGAGGCCGGTCCGGCGGGAGAGCTCCTCCCGGGAGAGTTCCTGGGCTTCCCGATACGTGCGAATGCGATCACCAAGCTTCTTGTCGCTCATGGCTACCTCGTAGGAGAAATATGGTGGGCTGGGGCTGGACGACGGCACTGCCCCTGGGAACGTTTTTCATACCACGGCACAGGTCGAATTTCCAGCCGTTTTTGCGTCCGGCGGTCCGGGGAAAGCATTTGACAAGGCCGCGTTTCATGCGAAATGACGGGGAAACGACTTTGCAACCCAAACACAGCAGGGGTTCCCATGAGCAAGGAAATCGGACCTGTGCGGGAAATCGCCATGCGCCTGCGCGGCATCCGCGAGGTGACCGGCTTTTCCCCCGAAGCCCTGGCCGAGGCCACGGGCGTGACGCCGCAAAAGGTCCTGGAGTACGAAACCGGGCAGACGGAGATTCCGGTCAGCTACCTCTACGAGGTGGCCAAGGCCTGCGGCGTGGACCTGACCGCGCTTCTCACCGGCGACGAGGCCCATCTGCTGGCCTATTCCCTGGTGCCGGACGGCCAGGGCCTGTCCGTGGACCGGCGCAAGGCCTACAAGTACCAGGCCCTGGCCTACCGTTTCCACAAGCCGGCCATGGAGCCGTTTCTGGTCACCGTGCCGCCCAAGGCCGAGGACGAGCTGGAGTTCAACCGGCACCTGGGCGAGGAGTTCATCTACATGCTGCGCGGCCGCCTGGAAGTGCGCCTCGGCGACGACGTGGTGACGCTTGCTCCCCACGACTCCCTCTATTTCTCCTCCCGCACGCCCCACGCCATGCGGGGCCTGGACGGAGCCGAGGCCGAATTCCTGGACGTGATCATCTGACCAGTCTGGAAAAGGCCTTCCCGGACTTTTCCATTTCGCAACGGTTGGGCGCCGCCCGACCATTGCTGACGGTTGCTGCGCAACCGGCGGGCCATCCTGGCCCGCGCGGCCTGTGGGCAGGCCGCCAAACCCTTGCCTTCGGAGCCATCCATGCCTGTCGCCAAACTGCGGCCCAAAAGCTACCGCGAGATGCAGGAGACCATCCACGTCTCCGTGCCCGAGAACTACAATTTCGCCTTTGATTTCCTGGACGCCGAGGCGGCCGTGGACCCGACCCGGCCGGCCATGATCCATATCGGTCCCGACGGGACCCGCCGCGACTACGACCTCTCCTGGTTCAGCCGGGAATCGGCCCGCCTGGCGGGCGCCTTCAAGGCCGCCGGCCTGGCCAAGGGCGACCGGGTCATGGTCATCCTCTACCGCCGGGTGGAGTGGTGGGTGACCATGCTGGCCCTGCACAAGCTCGGGGCCGTGCCCGTGCCTTCGCCCAACCTGCTCACCCCCCACGACATCGACTTCCGGGTCAACTACGCCGGCATCAAGGGGGTCGTCGCCGAGGACTCCGTGGTCTCCCGGGTGGAGGCGGCCAGGGCCACCTGCCCGACGCTTCGCGTCTGCGTCCAGGTCGGGACCGCGCCCCTTCCCGCCGGCTGGCTCGACTATGAGACCATCCGCGAGGCCGCGTCCGAAACCTTTCCCCGCACCTGCGAATGCCCGGGCGGGGACGACACCCTGCTGATCTTTTTCTCCTCCGGCACCACCGGCATGCCCAAGATGGTCGAGCACAACCACGGCTATCCCCTGGGGCACCTGACCACCGGCGTCTACTGGCACAACCTGGAGCCCGGCGACGTCCACCTGACCCTGGCCGACACGGGCTGGGGCAAGGCGGTCTGGGGCAAGTTCTACGGCCAGTGGATGGCCGGGGCCGTGATCTTCACCTGGGACTTCCGGGGCAAGTTCGTGCCGGCCGAACTCCTTGCCGTCATGAGCGACCACAAGGTGACGAGCTTTTGCGCGCCGCCCACGGTCTACCGGTTCCTGGTCCGCGAGGACCTCACGCGCTACGACCTCTCGGCCCTCAAATACTGCACCACGGCAGGGGAACTGTTAAACGACGGCGTGTTCCGAACCTGGAAGGAGATCACCGGCCTGCCCATCTACGAGGGCTACGGCCAGACCGAGACCTGTCTGCAGATCGCCACCTTCCCCTGGATGACGCCCAAGCCCGGCTCCATCGGCCGGCCGGCCCCGGGCTGGAACGTGGCCATCCTGGACGAGGAGGGCAAGGTCTGCCCGCCGGGCGCGGAAGGCGAGATCTGCCTGAAACTCGAATCCGGCAAGAACCTGGGGCTTTTCACCGGCTACCTGCTGGAGCCGGAAAAGACCGCCAGCGTCATGGTCGACGGCTACTACCACACCGGCGACAAGGCCTGGATGGACGAGGACGGGTATTACTGGTTCCTCGGCCGCACCGACGACCTGATCAAGTCCAGCGGCTACCGCATCGGCCCCTTCGAGGTCGAAAGCGCGCTGATCACCCACAAGGCCGTGGTCGAGGCGGCCGTGACCGGCGTGCCCGACCCGGTGCGCGGCCAGGCCGTCAAGGCGACCGTGGTCCTGGCCCCGGGCTTCGAGGCCTCCGAAGAACTGGCCAAGGAGCTGCAAAACCACGTGAAAAAGGAAACCGCGCCCTACAAGTACCCGCGCATCATCGACTTCGTCACCGAACTGCCCAAGACCATCAGCGGCAAGATCAAGCGGGCCGAAATACGGGCCAAGGACGCGAACAGGGAAATATAGGAAGAGAAGAAAAGATGCCTCCGGCGGCCGGGAGGGGGTCACCCCCTCCCGGACC
>CAZIJE010000176.1:4863-6555 GCA_964539435.1 uncultured Desulfovibrio sp. | reverse complement strand
CTCGTCCCAGGCCGAGCAGCTCCAGGCCACCATGGCCTTTTTCCAGGTCGGCGAGGGTGCGCAGCGCCAGGCCGTGGCCGCTGCCCGTCCGGAAAGGCCCGCTCCCGCGCGCGGCGGAAAGGCAGGGCCTGGGCGGCGGCCCATCCCGCCCGTGGTGGACTTGGGCGGCGCCGACGGGATACAGGACAGCCATTTCGAGCGGTTCTAACGCCGTCCGACCGGAGGCCGGCCGGGCAGGACGAACTGGTCCGCACAGGAGCGAGACGACCGTGGATCATGTGCAAGTTTTCCGGGAAGAGGCCCTGGAACTGCTGGAGACCGTCGAACAGACCGTGCTGGAGCTGGAGGCGGACCCAGGGGACAAGGCCATGGTGGACCGGCTGTTTCGGGCCATGCACACCATCAAGGGCTCGGGCGCCATGTTCGGCTTCGACGAGGTGTCGCGGTTCACCCATGAGGTGGAGACGGTCTGGGACCATGTCCGTTCCGGGGGCCTTGGGGTCGACAAGGCGTTGCTCGACCTGACCCTGTCGTGCCGCGACCACATCCTGGGACTCCTGGCCCACGGCGAGGACGAGGCCTCGGCCGCCGCCTCCAACGCCCTGGCCGAACAGCTGCGGGTCCTGTCCGGCACGCCGGCGGAAGCGCCCGCCGGGCCGGTTCCGACGGCCAGGGAGGAAGCCCCGCGCGCCGACCGCCCCGCGGCCGCCTGGTGGGTCCGCTACCGGCCCAAGGCCGATACCTACCTCTCGGGCATGGACCCCCTGGGCCTGCTCCAGGAACTCCACGCCTTGGGGCAGGGCACGGCCGTGGTCCACGCCGAGGCCGTGCCGGACCTGGAGGGCCTGGACCCGGAAGCGGCAACCTGCTGGTGGGACGTGCTCCTGGTCGCGGACACGGACGAAAACGCCCTGCGCGACGTCTTTCTTTTCGTCGAGGACGAACACGCCGTGCTGGTGAAAAAACTGTCCGCCGAGCCGCTTCGGGCCACGGACCTGGACGAGTTCCGGACCCTTCTGGCCGCCTCGGCCTTTGACGACGCCCCGGCCCTGGCCGCGGAGTGCGACAGCCGGGTGGCAAAGCGCCAGTCCCGGCGCGCGGCCGCCCCGGCCAAGCCCAAGGCCAGGGAGGCCGGCGACGGCGCGGCCAGCATCCGGGTGGAGGCGACGCGCCTCGACCGGCTGGTGGACCTGGTCGGGGAACTGGCCATCATCCAGTCCCGGCTGTCCGAGCAGACCGCCGGCACCCAGGATCCGGCCGCCCGGGCCATAGCCGAGGAGCTGGAGCGGGTTGCGGCCAGGCTGCGCGACGAGACCCTGGGGCTGCGCATGGTGCCCATCGGCGGCCTGTACGGCACCTTCCGCCGGCTGGTCCGCGATCTGGCCGGGGAGCTCGGCAAGGACGTGGTCTTTGTCGGCGAGGGCGGCGACACCGAGGTGGACAAGCAGGTCATGGACCAGCTCAAGGACCCGCTGGTCCACATCCTGCGCACGTCCCTGGACCACGGCATCGCGACGCCGGAGAAGCGCCTGGCCGCCGGCAAGCCGGCCCAGGGCACGGTGCGGCTGCGGGCCGACCATGCCGGCGGCGAGGTCCGCATCGTCATCACCGACGACGGGGCCGGGGTGGACCTGGAGCGGGTCCGGCAAAAGGCCATTGAAAAAGGCCTGCTCGCGCCGGGCGAGGAGGCCG
>CAZIJE010000176.1:0-4853 GCA_964539435.1 uncultured Desulfovibrio sp. | reverse complement strand
TGACTGGAATTCAGACGTGTGCTCTTCCGATCTCCGACGCCCGCACCATTCTCAATTGCCTGTTCGCGCCCGGCTTTTCCACGGCCAAGGCCATCAGCAGCGTGTCCGGCCGGGGCGTGGGCATGGACGTGGTCAAGCGCAACATCGAGGAGCTCGGCGGCCTGGTCACCCTGGAGAGCCGCTTCGGGGCCGGCACCACCCTCACCGTGCGCCTGCCCCTGACCCTGGCCATCATCGACGGCCTGCAGGTCCGGGTCGGGACCGAGGACTACATCATCCCTCTGGTTGCGGCCCGGGCCTGCCTGGAGCGGTTCGTGGACAACGAGCCGCCGGCCGTCGGCGTCATCACCTGGCGGGAGAAGATGACCCCGTGCCTGAGCCTGCGCCGGCTGTTCGGCGTGGACGGACCCCAGCCGCGCTACGAGCGGGTGATCATGGTGGCCGTGGGCGACGCCGAGATCGGCCTGGCCGTGGACGTGGTCGTGGGACAGCGCCAAGCGGTGATTAAAAAGCTCAGCGACGTCTACCGCCAGGTGGAATGCGTCTCCGGCACCACGGTCAACGGCGACGGGACCATTTCCCTGATCCTCGACGTGGCCCGGCTGACCCGCTACGCCGGCAACCTGCGCGGGGAGAACGCCTCCGGCGGCCGGGGGGAATGATTCCCGGTCCCCCCGTCGGGTGGGTCCGGGAGGGGTCACCCCTCCCGGCCGCCGGAGGCATCCGCCTCTTTCCCTGTCTCTTCCCTCACTTCCCCTTTTTCCTGAAATCGAACAACCGGCCCCGGACGATGGCGGCGCGGCCGAACTTGTCGCGGATGGCGTCCAGGGCCGTGTCGATCTTGCGGCCTTGGGCGCGGCGCTCCTGGTCGGGGTCGTCCAGCAGGGCGAGCTGTCGGGGTTCGCGGCCGAAATTGGCGATGCCAAGGCCGATCAGGCGCACGGGCCGGGGCAGGGGTTCGGCGTCGAGGAGGGCCGCGGCGGCGGCGAACAGCACGGCGTCCGCGTCCGTGGGTTCGGGCAGGGTCCGGCTGCGGGTGATCTGGCGGAAGTCGTTGAACTTGAGCTTGAGGGTCACGGTGCGGCCGGCCAGGCCCTCCTGGCGCAGCTCCCGGCCCACGCGTTCGGCCTGGTGCAGGAGCCAGGCGGTCAGGCGCTCGCGGTCGGCGGTGTCAACGTCGAAGGTGTTCTCGGCGCTCACCGACTTGGCCTCCCGGGCGGCGGCCACGGTGGCGCTGCCCCGGCCGTGGGCCTTGGCGTAGAGGGACAGGCCCCACTTGCCGCAGTGGCGTTCGAGAAATTCCGGCGGATAGCGCAGGATGTCGCCCACGACCCGGATGCCGAGGCGGGCCAGGGTCTGCTCGGCCCGCTTGCCCACGCCCGGAATCTTGCCCACGGGCAGGTCGGCCAGAAAGGCCGCCACCTCGGCCTCGGACACGACCGTCAGGCCGTCCGGCTTGTCGTAGTCCGAGGCGATCTTGGCGATGAATTTGACCGGCGCGATGCCCACCGAGCAGGGCAGGCCCGTGGCCTCGCGGATCATCCGCTTGACGCGCCGGCCCAGGGCCTCGGGCGGGCCGAACAGGGTCTCGGTGCCGGTCACGTCCACATAGGCTTCGTCGATGGAGGCCGGCTCCACCAGCGGGGAGATGTCGCCCAGGGTGGCCATGACGACGCGCGAGACCTCGCTGTAGCGGCGGCGGTTGCCGGGCAGGAACACGCCGTGGGGGCAGCGCCGCCTGGCCTCGACCACGGGCATGGCCGAGCGGACGCCGAAGACCCGGGCCTCGTAGGAGGCGGCCGAGACCACGCCGCGCGGGTCGTGGCCGATGATCACCGGCTTGCCGCGAAGGGACGGGTCGTCGAGCTGCTCGACCGAGGCGAAAAAGGCGTCCATGTCCAGGTGGAGGATGCAGGCCATGGGAGAGGGTGCGACGGCCGGGCGGGAAAGGCAAGGGGCGCGGCCGGGAATGTGTCCGGCCGCGCCCCTGGCGGTGGGTGACCGGCTCCGGTCAGGCCGTGGTGTTGAGGTGTTTCCCGATGCCCGCGCCCGCCAGGACCTTGGTCTGGAAATCGTGGTCCGGATTGACCGTGCCGTCCGCGTTGGTGTTCAGCTTTTGGATGGTCTCGGTGACCACCCGCGCGCCGAGGGTCTGCTGGTCCAGGGCCGAGGCCCCGGCGCCGCAGCAGGATTTGCCTATCCCGTCCATGGCATCCTCCGTGGGAGATAAAAAACCGCTTCTCCGTAACGTATCGGACGCGGCAGCGTCGCGCTTTAGGCCGGGGATGTTGGACAATGGAGGCGGCCCTTTGCTATGGAAACAATAGCCAAAGGCCCCGATCCCCCTGGAGGTCCCCATGCCCGTCGCCAACTGCACCGTTGAGACCCTCGACGCCGACTCCCTGTCCTGCTCCATCCGCGACCACATCACCCACTCCCTGGGCAAGCCCTGCGCCGAGGCCGGCAACCGCGACGTGGCCATGGCCCTTTCCATGACCCTGCGCGACCGCCTCGTGGACCGTATGCTGGAGACGCGCCTGCGCTACCGGGACGCCCGGGCCAAACGGATGTACTACCTGTCCATCGAGTACCTCCTCGGCCGGTGCCTGGGGAACAACCTTTTCAACATGAAGATCGACGACGTGTGCCGGGCCATGGTCAAGGAGTGGGGGTTCGACCTGGAGGAGATACGCGAGTTCGAGCGCGACCCGTCGCTCGGCAACGGCGGCCTCGGGCGCTTGGCCGCCTGCTTTCTCGATTCCCTGGCCACCCTCGACATGCCGGGCTGCGGCTACGGCATCCACTACGAGTATGGCCTGTTCAAACAGAGCATTGAGAACGACCGCCAGGTCGAGCGGCCGGACTACTGGATGGCCGAAGGCATGCCCCTGCAGCTGGAGCGCCGCGACCAGGCCATCATCGTGCCGGTCTACGGCCGGGTGGAGGACCATGTGGGGCCGGACGGCAAGTACCTGCCGCTGTGGGTCGACTGGCAGGATTTCATGGGCGTGCCCTACGACATCCCCATCGTCGGGTTCGGGGACAGGACCGTCAACTACCTGCGCCTGTTCGCCGCCCAGGCCACGGACAACTTCAACATGGAGATCTTCGACCAGGGCGACTACATCAAGGCCATCCAGCAGAAGGTCTATTCGGAACTGATCTCCAAGATCCTCTACCCCAGCGAATCCATCTCCTTCGGCAAGGAGCTGCGCCTGGTTCAGGAGTACTTTCTGGTCTTCTGCGCCGTCCGGGACATTACCCGCCGCTTCCTCAAGCAGAATCGCAACATCGAAGAGTTGCCCGAATTTACGGCCATCCAGCTCAACGACACCCACCCGGCCCTGGCCGTGGCCGAGCTCATGCGCCTGCTGGTGGACGAGCGCCGCATCCCCTGGGACCGGGCCTGGAACGTCACCAACCGCACCCTGGCCTTCACCAACCACACCCTCATGCCCGAGTCCCTGGAGATGTGGCCCGTGGACCTGATGCAGAAGGTCCTGCCGCGCCACCTGCAGATCATCTACGAGATCAACCGCCGCTTCCTGGACGAGATCCGCCTCGTCTCCGGGCCCGACGAGGCCAGGCTGCGCCGCATGTCCCTGATCGAGGAGAACGGCGGCAAGCAGGTCCGCATGGCCAACCTGGCCGTGGTCGGGTCCCATTCGGTCAACGGCGTGTCCAAGCTCCACTCCGAGCTGGTCAAGAAGGTCCTGTTCCCGGACTACGCCGCCCTGTGGCCCGGCAAATTCAACAACAAGACCAATGGCATCACCCCCCGCCGCTGGCTCTACAAGGCCAACCCGGGCCTGTCGGGGCTCATTACCGAGGCCATCGGCGATGGCTGGATCATGGACCTCGACCAGCTGGAAAAGCTCGTGCCCCTGGCCGACGACGCGGCCTTCCAGGAAAAATTCATGGCCGTCAAGCGGGCCAACAAGGAGCGCCTGGCCGCGTTTCTGGCCAAGACCACGGGCGTGGTCCTGCCGCCCCACGCCGCCTTCGACATGCAGGCCAAGCGGATCCACGAGTACAAGCGGCAGCTGTTAAACGTCATGCACATCATCCACGACTACCTGCGCCTGATCGAGGACGGCTATGCCCCGCCCGTGCCGCGCGTCTACGTCTTCGCCGGCAAGGCCGCGCCCGGCTACTTCGAGGCCAAGGAGATCATCCACCTCATCTGCTGCGTGGCCCGGGTCATCAACGCCGACAAACTGGCCGCGGACCACATGAAGGTGGTCTTCGCCGCCGATTACCGGGTGTCCCTGGCCGAAAAGCTCATTCCGGCCGCCGACATCAGCGAACAGATCTCCACCGCCGGCACCGAGGCCTCGGGCACCGGCAACATGAAATTCTCCCTCAACGGCGCGCTGACCATCGGCACCCTGGACGGAGCGAACATCGAAATCCGCGACGCCGTGGGCGAGGAGAATTTCTACCTCTTTGGCCTGACCACCCCGGAAGTGGAACGCCAGCTCCACGCCGGAGCATACGACCCCTGGGAATTCTACGGCAAGCACCCGGAAATCCGCCGCGTCCTCGACGCCCTCTCGGCCGGCCGCTTCACCCCCGAGGACCCCGCCGCCTTCCACTGGATTTTCGAGAAACTGCTGGCCAAAAACGAGCGCTACATGCACCTGGCCGACTTCATGTCCTATCTCGAAACCCACCAGCGCGTGGCCATGGAGTACTCGCGGCCGGACGTCTGGGCGAAAAAGGCCATCCTCAACACCGCCCGCATGGGCCCCTTCTCGTCCGACAGGACCATCCGGGAATACGCCCGCGACATCTGGGGCATCAAACCGGTGCCGCCGAAGTGAAGTGAGGGGAAGTGAGGGGAAAAGAGGCCT
>CAZIJE010000175.1:0-6642 GCA_964539435.1 uncultured Desulfovibrio sp. | reverse complement strand
GTTCCCCCGGACCCCTTCCCAAAAACTTTTGGCCGGCTTCGCAAGCAAAAAGCGGCGGGGGACGGACAGGTGTCCGGCCCCCGCCTCGTTTCGAAGGAGGGTGTGGGAGGAAACGCTTTTCAAAAGCGTTTCCTCCCACGTCTTCTCCTCTCTTAAATGGCCGCGTCGCCGGATTCGCCGGTGCGGATGCGGACCACGCCTTCGAGCGGATAGATGAAGATCTTGCCGTCGCCGATGTTGCCGGTGTTGGCCGTGTCGCGGATGGCGGTCACCGCTTTCTCGGCCAGGTTGTCCGAGACCACGACCTCGAGTTTGACCTTGGCGTTGAACTGCACCTGGTATTCGATGCCGCGGTAGGCTTCCACGTGGCCTTTCTGGCGTCCGTAGCCCCGGACTTCGGTGATGGTCAGGCCGTGGATGCCGATCTTGTCCAGGGCGTCTTTGACCTCGTCGAGCTTGAAGGGCTTGATGATGGCTTCGATTTTTTTCATGGGGTTCTCCGCACCTTACCTGTGGGTTTTCTGCAGGACGAATTCCGGATAGGCGGTCACCGCCACTTCGTGCTGGTCCAGGCCTTCCAGTTCGTGTTCGGGCTGTACACGAAGCGGGATGACGAGGTCCAGGACCTTGAAGAAGACGTACATGACGAGGAAGACGAACACGAAGTTGGTGCAGATGCCCATGATCTGGGCCATGAGCTGGCCGCCGTCGCCGTAGAACAGGCCCTTGACCGTGCCGTCCACGGCGTTGAGGCCGTCGCCGTAGGTGCCGTCGGCGAAGAGGCCGACCGAGAGGACGCCGAAGGCCCCGCACACGCCGTGGACCGAGATGGCGCCGACCGGGTCGTCGATCTTGAGCGTGCGTTCGACGAAGAAGACGCTGATGCACAGGAGCACGCCGGCGATGGCGCCGATGACCACGGCCGAAACCGAGTTGACGAAGGCGCAGGGCGCGGTGATGGCGACCAGGCCGGCCAGCAGGCCGTTGGCGGACATGGAGATGTCGGGCTTGCCGTAGAAGAGCCACATGTAGAGCATGGAGCAGAACGCGCCCGAGGCCGAGGCCAGCATGGTGTTGACGGCCACCACGCCGATGCGCAGGTCCGTGCCGGCCAGGGTGGAGCCGGCGTTGAAGCCGAACCAGCCGAAGGCCAGGATGAAGCAGCCGGCCACGGCCATGGGGATGTGGTGGCCGGGGATGGCGACCGGGGTGCCGTCGGCGCGGAACTTGCCGAGCCGGGGGCCGAGCACGATGCCGCCGGCCAGGGCGGCCACGCCGCCGGTCATGTGCACCACCGAGGAGCCGGCGAAGTCGACCACGCCGTGGCCCAGGGCGAAGTACTTGCCCAGCGTGGACAGCCAGCCGCCGCCCCAGACCCAGTTGGCGTAGAGCGGGTAGACGAACATGGAGATGAAGAAGGCGTAGGGCACGAAGGACTTGAAGGTCCAGCGTTCGGCCATGGTGCCGGTGGGGATGGTGGCGGTGGTGTCCATGAAGACCATCTGGAACAGGAACACCGAGAAGACGACCGCGTCGTAGGACACGCCGGACAGGAAAAAGCCGGTGGTGCCGAAGAGGCCGAAGTCGTTGCCGCCGATGGAGACGGTGAATTCGTTGGCCAGGACCTGGGCCCCGCCGAGGCTCGCCACGCCGCCGACGCCGCCCATCTGGAGGGCGAAGCCGCAGATCCAGTAGCCGAGCATGCCGACGCCGTAGACCATCATGTTCATGGCCATGGTGTGGCCGGCGTTTTTCGCCCGGGTGAAGCCGGTTTCGGCCAGGGCGAAGCCGGCCTGCATGAACATGACCAGAAAGCCGCAGATGAGCGTCCAGACCATGTTGATGGAGATGCGGGCCTTGCCCACGGCGTCGGCCACCTTGGCGGCCAGGGGCTCCTTTTCGGCCAGGGTTTCCAGGTCTTCCTTGGTGGGGGCGTTGGCGGACATGCCCACGATGTCGGCGGCCGTGCCGATGGAGGCGCCGGTGGGATCAGGAGCCGGCGGGACGGCGTCTTCGGCCGAGGCCGCCAGGGGCAGGGCCGCGAAGCTGAGAACCAGGGCCAGCAGGGTGCACGCGAGGGTCCGTTGCATACTTCCTCTCCGGTTTCCGGCCACGTCCGAGGAGGAATCGAACGTGTCAAAAGTGTTCATCTGAAACGCCGTTGCCGATTTTCCCTGGTCGGCGGAGCGTCGAAAAAGGCGACCTGATCAAAAGACCAAAGAATAGCATGACAAGTCCGGCCGAACCAATGTGACGGTTCGCATCATCCTGTTTTCGTTTCTTCAAAGTCAATTTTCAATCTTGTCATTTTTATCTTGTCAGGGGACGCGGTTTTCCGTTAGGCCCTCCCTGTATTGCAAAGTTGTAGGAAAAGGGACGCCTTGCCGACAAAAATGTCGCACGGCAGGGAGTCCTTTTAGTTATAGTTTGTAATTGAAGGGTCTTATGGAATGGCTCGGTCCTTGCTAATCAACCCGTGTCCGGACACGCGCCACAGGCCGGTTCGTGGCGGGCGGCGGCTTTCGGCTTCAGGCCGGTCAACGCGCAACACAGTTCAAGGAGGTGGGATGATGGCTGCACGACGGGATTTTCCCAAAATTGGCACGGCCGCGACGCTTGGCGTCGTGGGGTTTCTTCTGGCCCTGCCGGCGTCGGCCCTGGCCCAGGAGGCCGCCGAGAAGGCGCCCGAACTCATGACGGTCATGAACGGCAACACGGTCTGGACCCTGATCGCCGCAATCCTGGTCATGTTCATGCAGGCCGGCTTCGCCATGGTCGAGTGCGGCCTGACCCGGGCGAAAAACGCCGGCAACATCCTCATGAAGAACATGTTCGATTTTGCCGCCGGCTGTCCGGCCTTCTTTCTTGTGGGCTTCGCCCTGATGTTCGGCGACGACGTGGGCGGGTTCATCGGCGCTTCCAACTTCGGCCTGTCCGAGGCCGGCACCGCCGATCCCGACATGCTCTGGAAGTACACCTATTGGTTTTTCCAGTGCGTCTTCGCCGCCACGGCCGTGACCATCGTCTCCGGGGCCATTGCCGAACGCACCAAGTTCACTTCCTATCTGATCCTGAGCGTCGTGGTCACCGGCCTGATCTACCCCATTTCCGGCCACTGGATCTGGGGCGGCGGCTGGCTGTCCAAGCTTGACGCGCCCATGATCGACTTCGCCGGCTCCACCGTGGTCCACTCCGTGGGCGGCTGGATCGCCCTGGCCGGAGCCCTGCTCATGGGGCCGCGCATCGGCAAGTACACCCCGGACGGCGTCTCCCGGGCCATTCCGGGCCATAACCTGCCCCTGGTGGCCCTTGGCGTCTTCATCCTCTGGTTCGGCTGGTTCGGCTTCAACCCCGGCTCCACCACCGCCGCCACCGGCAACATCGGCCTCATCGCCGTCACCACCAACCTGGCCGGCTGCGTGGCCGGCCTGGCGGCCATGGTCGCCACCTGGATGCGCTACGGCAAGCCCGACGTGTCCATGGCCTTAAACGGCGTCCTGGCCGGACTGGTGGCCATCACCGCCGGCTGCGCCAACGTTTCGCCCATGGGCTCCATGATCATCGGGCTCGGGGCCGGCATCCTGGTGGTCCTGTCCGTGGAGTTCGTGGACAAGGTCCTCAAGATCGACGACCCGGTCGGCGCCATCTCGGTCCACGGCGTGTGCGGAGCCTTTGGCACGCTCATGGTCGGCCTGCTGGCCCATCCCGATTTCGGCGGCACCGCCGGCCTGTTCTACGGCGGCGGCCTGACCCAGTTCATTTCGCAGGCCCTTGGCGTGGGCTCGGTCTTCATCTGGGCCTTCGGCTCCGGCCTGGTCGTCTTCTCCCTGCTCAAGGCGACGGTCGGCATCCGGGTCAGCGAGGAAGAGGAAATCAAGGGCCTGGACATCACCGAGCACGGCTCCGAAGCCTACAGCGGCTTCCAGATCTTCATCACCGAGTAACGATCCGCTGGGAGAGGGACATGAAACTCATCATCGCCTACTTTCGGCCCGAGCAGCTCAACGCTGTCAAGCAGGCCCTGTACGCCCTGGACGTGCACGGCATGTCCGTCACCAACATCGCCGGCTCCGGCCGCCAGAAAGGCTACACCGAACAGTACCGCGGCGTGGTCATCGAAGTGAACCTGCTCAAAAAGGTGCGTCTGGAAGTGGCCATCAAGGACGACAAGGTCAACGAAGTCATGGACGCCATCGCCGCCGGCGCTCAAACCGGCAAGGAAGGCGACGGCATGATCTTCGTCGTCGACATCCACGACGCCCGCCGCATCCGCACCGGCGAGACCGGCAACGGCGTCCTCGGTTAGAACCCGTTTCCCCGTCGGTTCCGACAGGCAAGCCGGGGCGGCCGTCAGGCCGTCCCGGCTTTTGTCGCGGCCCGGCCGCCATTGCCGGCCCGGCCCTCGTGGCCTACACTGCCTCCATGACCCTGCCGCGCAATGGCGACACCCTTGTCCCCCTGGCCTGGAACGGCGTCAGCCTGTCCGTGCCCGAGTCCTGGCGGCCGGCCCGGCTCGGGCTCGGGTATCTCTTCCTGGAAGACGCCGACGGTCCGGCCTTCGAGCTCAAGTGGCGGCGCGGGGCCGGCCGGGCCGGCATGGAGGCGGCGCTTCGGGCCCTGACCCCCAAGGGCCGGGCCAGGGCCGGCGGCGGCCTGCCCGAGTCCTGGCTGGCCGCCCTGGCCGGATTCGAGCTTATGCCCCTGTCCTGGCGTCAGGCCGGCCGGGCCGGCCTTGGCGCGGCCCTTTATTGCCCGGACTGCGGCCTGGCCGCGGTGTTCCAGGCGTTCGGCGGGCCGGACGGCCCGGACGCGGACAGGGCCAGGACCGTGGCCCGGGTCCTGGCGTCGCTGCGGCACCACGATCCCGGCCCGCCGGCCTTCCGGCTCGTCGGCCTGTCCTTTGCGCCGCCGCCGGGATTCGTCCTGTCCGGACCCGAAGTCGTGCCCGGCCGGTTCTCCCTGACCTTTGCCGCTGGCCGGCAGCGCCTGGACGTGGTTCGGCTGGCCCCGGCCGACGTGCTCCTGGCCCAGGCCGATCTGCATTCCCTGGCCGCCCGGACCTTCGGGATGGAGGACGGGGCCGCGGCCGAGCCGGGCGCGGTGGCCGGCTGTCCGGCCGTGTGGCTGGCCAGGCGGCAGGGCCCGGGCCTGGCCGATGCCCTGGCCCGGTTCGTCGGCCGGCAGGGACGGCTCGCGGTCCTGCGCCACGACCGGGAGGCCAACAAGCTCTTGGGCGCGGCCCTGACCTCCCCGGACCCCGTGGACCGGCCCTGGCTGGAAGAGGCGGCAACGGCCTGTGTTTCCCTTTAAAAGGAAAAAACCGGCTCCGGAGCCGGTCCTCAGCCGGCGCGAAGCCATGGCCCTGGCCCCGGTGGCCAGCCGCGACGTCGTGGCCGACGAGACTCCGTCGGGCCAGGTGCGCCTGTCCCTGCCCGTGGCCGTGCGTCCGGCCCTGGCCGGCTTGGCCCGGCGGTTCGGCCTGTGGGACGGCAAGGCGCTGCGAAAGACCGTGGAGCTCGACGCAATGGGCTCCACGGTCTGGCGGCTCATCGACGGCAAGCGGTCGGTGGGGGCCATTGCCGCGGCCCTGGCCGGGCGCTACGGCCTGGACCCGCGCGAGGCCGAACTGGCCGTGGCCGAGTTCCTGCGCCAGCTCGGCCGGCGCGGGGCCGTGGCCGTGGTGGGGGGAAGAGCCTCCGGCGGCCGGGGGGGATCATCCCCCCCGGACCCCCTGGACGGGGAATAGGCTGGCGGGAGCAGGACGGGGGGGCCGGGTGGGGGGTCACCCCCTCCCGGCCGGAGCGCATATTTTCAGTGGCGAAGGACGGTTCCGGGGCGTAGGCAGGAAGGGAGGGAAGGCCGTTGCCCAACCGGCGGGTCCGGCCCGGACTGCGGCGGCCCTGCCCGGAGGGCTTCATGAACGAGTATCCCTATGAGACGCAGCTCTTGCTGCGCATGGTGCTTGCGCTCGTCTGCGGTTCGGTCCTTGGCTACGAGCGGGAGCGGCACGGCATCAGCGCCGGCCTGCGGACCAATCTGCTGGTCTGCCTCGGTTCGGCGCTCATCATGGTCATCTCCAAGTTCTTCTACTACACCAACGGCGAACCCCTGGGCAGCGTGGCCCTGGGCATCGACCCCACGCGCATCGCGGCCCAGATTGTCACCGGGGTCGGCTTTCTCGGCGCGGGCGTCATTCTCAAGGACAAGGGCGCGATCCGGGGCCTGACCACGGCCGCGACCCTGTGGTTCAACGCCGGCGTGGGCATGGCCATCGGGGCCGGGATGGTCGTCATTCCGGTGTTCTGCACCGTCGTCGGCCTGGTTTCCCTGACCGTGCTCAAGCACATGCAGAAACACATCCGCCGCGAATCCTACCGGGTCGTGAGCGTCACCTGCCAGGAGACGACGGAATCCTTCAACCATCTGCTGGCCTTTTTCACGGCCCGGACGCTGCGCATCGAGAACCTGGGCCTGGCCAAGGTGCGGGAGGGCCTGGCCACCTACCGGTTCACCCTCCGGTGCGACCGGGCCTGCCTGGACACCGTGGCCTGGGTCCGCGACCTGGCCGGCCTGGAGTTCGTGCGCAAGGTCAAGATCGTCTGAGGCCCGATCCGCACGAGCGGAAGGCGCGACAGAACACTT
>CAZIJE010000174.1:0-6664 GCA_964539435.1 uncultured Desulfovibrio sp. | reverse complement strand
CCCACGGCCCTGCGGGCCCTTTGCGGCGGCCGGCTCGGCCGGCGGCCGCGCCTGGGCCGGGAGCCGGCCGGCCGTTTCACGCCGGACGCGGCCCTGGCCCTGGCCGAGCGGTGTTTGGATGCTTATGGAAAAGAAATGCGGCCGGGCCGGCGCTTCGGGGACATCGTGTGCCCGGACGGCCTGCCCGGGCTTCCGGCCTGGATCCTGCCATGACCATCGCCACCATCGCGCTCCAGCTCCTGGGGCTTCTCCTTTTCGCGGCCCACGCCCTGCGCGCTGGCGACCTCGGCCTGGCCGTGTCGGCCGTGGTTCTGGCCGGAGTGGCGGTCGGCCGGCCGCGTCTCGCGCCCCCGGTCGTGGGCCCGGCCCTGGTGCTGGCGGCCCTCGTTTTCGCGGCCTCGGGACGGGACATGGTCCTGTTCCGGATGGCAACGGGCCTGCCCTACGGCCGCCTGGCCGCCATCATGGCCGGGGTCGTGGCCGCGTGCCTGGCCGGGGGACTGACGGCCCTGGCCGGCCGGACCCGGAACGGCGGAAAAATCCCCTGGCACCAGGGCGCGGCCTTCTGGCTGACGGCCGGACTGCTGGCCCTGGCCCGGGCCAAGGCCCCGTTTCCCGTGCTCCTGGCCGACCGGTTCCTACCGGGCTGGGGGGTGTTGGAGATCCTGGCCCTTGGCCTCTACGCCGCCTGGCTGGCCGGCAAGATGGTCGCCGCGCCGCGCACCGGCCCTCTCCGCTCCCGCTACTGGGCCGCCTTTTCCCTGGTCTTTTTCGGCCAGCTCCTCCTCGGCCTGGCCGGGTTCGGCGCGTTTCTCATGACCGGCGCGCTCCACCTGCCCGTGCCGGCGCTGATCGTGGCCGGGCCGATCTACCGGGGCGGCGGGTACTTCATGCCCATCCTCTACCTGTCCACGATCCTGCTGGTGGGCCCGGGCTGGTGCTCGCACCTGTGCTACATCGGCGCGGCCGACGACGCCTGCGCCCGCTTCGGCCGCAAGACGCCCAAACGCCTGCCCGGCCGGCTGGTCTTCTGGCGGATCGCCACCCTGGCCCTGGCGGTCGGACTGGCGGTCCTTTTCCGCTCCCTGGGCATGGACACGGCCGTGGCGGCCTGGGCGGCCGGGCTCTTCGGCCTGGCCGGACTCGGGATCATGGCCGTGGTGTCGCGCCGGGCCGGGGTCATGGTCCACTGCGCCGCCTACTGCCCCATCGGGCTTGTCGGCAACGTCCTGGGGAAAATCAGCCCCTGGCGCATCCGCATCGGTCCGGGCTGCGACGGCTGCGGCCGGTGCTCCCGGGCCTGCCGCTATCTGGCCCTGTCGCCGGACGACCTGGCCAGGGGCCGGCCGGGCCTGTCGTGCACCCTGTGCGGCGACTGCGTCGGCTCGTGCCCGGGCGGCCGCATCGGCTTCCGGTTCCCGGGGCTTTCTCCGGCCACGGCCCGCACCGCCTTTCTGACCCTGGTCGTGGCCCTGCACGCCGTGTTCCTGGGCGTGGCCCGCATCTGACGCCGCCCCGTCCAGGCCGCCAGGGACCGCCCCGGGCCTTGACCTTTTTCCCGCATCACGCTTTATTCTGACAGGCTCGTGAAAGGCCGGCCTTTCGCTGCCGCCTGTCCGATCGATTGTTGTCCCGTTCGGGCAGGCGAAGCCGGCTTCGGTTTCCCGTTCGTTTTCGGCGTTTGCGCCGCTGAGGGGAGTTGCTCCGGAAAAAAAACGCGTTTTTGACTTAGGTCAAACCGCCGTTGCCCCGGCCCGCGTAGACCTGGACTCACGCAAACGGGAAATCGATCTGCAACCCAAACGGAGGACGACATATGTTTTGCTACCAGTGTGAACAGGCGGCCAAGGGCACGGGATGCGACAAGCTGGGCGTGTGCGGCAAGCAGCCCGAGGTGTCCGATCTGCAGGACCTGGTCGTCTACGCCCTGACCGGGCTCGGCCAGGCCGCCGCGGCCGCCAAGGCCGAGGGCAAGGCCGTTCCCCTGGAGACCGGCCGCTTTTTCGCCAAGGCCCTGTTCTCCACCCTCACCAACGTGAATTTCGATGCCGCCGACTTCAAGCCCATCGTCGAGGAGGCCGTGGCCCGGCGCGACCAGCTGGCCGGCCTGCTCCAGAACAAGCTGCCCGAGGGTCCGGCCACCTACCGTCCGGCCCTGGACCTGGCCGGCCTGGTCCGCCAGGGCGGCGAGCACGGCGTGAAAAACATCCCGGCCCAGGACGCGGACATCCTGTCGCTCAAGCACACGCTTCTCTACGGGCTCAAGGGCGTGGCCGCCTACGCCGACCATGCCGCCATCCTCGGCCAGGAAGACCCGGCCGTGTACGAATTCCTCTACCAGGGCCTGGCCGACACCTTTTCCACGGACAAGGACCTCGGGGCCTGGGTCGGCCTTTGCCTCAAGTGCGGCGAAGTGAACCTGCGGGCCATGGAGCTCCTGGACGCGGCCAACACCGGGGCCTACGGCCATCCGGTCCCGACCGAGGTGCCGCTCGGACCCAAGGCCGGCAAGGCCATCCTGGTTTCGGGCCACGACCTCAAGGACCTCAAGACCCTGCTCGAGCAGACGGCCGGACGCGGCATCAACATCTACACCCACGGCGAGATGCTGCCGGCCCACGGCTATCCGGAACTCAAAAAGCACCCGCACTTCCACGGCCACTACGGCACGGCCTGGCAGAACCAGCACAAGGAGTTCGCGGCCTTCCCGGGCGCGATCCTCATGACCACCAACTGCATCCAAAAGCCGGCCGAAAGCTACCTCGGCAACATCTTCACCACCGGCCTGGTCGGCTGGCCCGGCGCGACCCACGTCAAAAACGGCGAGTTCGGCCCGGTCATCGAAAAGGCCCTGGCCATGCCCGGCTTCGCGGCCGACGCCGACCAGGGCGCGGTCATGACCGGATTCGCCCGCAACGCGGTCATGAGCGTGGCCGGCGCGGTCATCGACGCGGTCAAGGACGGCAAGATCCGCCACTTCTTCCTGGTCGCCGGCTGCGACGGGGCCAAGCCCGGCCGCAACTACTACACCGAGTTCGTGGAAAAGGCCCCGGCCGACACCGTCGTCCTGACCCTGGCCTGCGGCAAGTTCCGGTTCTTCGACAAGAAGCTCGGCGACATCGGCGGCATCCCCAGGCTCCTGGACATGGGCCAGTGCAACGACGCCTACTCGGCCATCCAGGTGGCCGTGGCCCTGGCCAAGGCCTTCGACTGCGGGGTCAACGACCTGCCGCTGTCGCTGATCCTGTCCTGGTACGAACAGAAGGCCGTGGCCATCCTGCTGACGCTCCTGCACCTGGGCATCAAGAACATGCGCCTGGGGCCGACCCTGCCGGCCTTCCTGACGCCCAACGTCCTGAACTTCCTGGTCGCCAACTACGACATCAAACCCATCAGCACGCCTGATGCAGACCTCAAGGCCATCCTCGGCTAAGCGGAAGGCCGTTTTGCGGGCGGCTCCGGGCCCGAAGCCGAGACCGGGGCCGCCAAGGGAATCGAGACATGAAACGCAAGATCATTGAAATCGACGAATCGCTGTGCAACGGCTGCGGCCAGTGCGTCACGGGCTGCGCCGAAGGGGCGCTGGAGATCCGGGAAGGCGTGGCCAAGATCGTGGCCGACCACTTCTGCGACGGCCTGGGGGCCTGC
Organism: uncultured Desulfovibrio sp.; assembly: GCA_964539435.1. Lineage (GTDB taxonomy): Bacteria > Desulfobacterota > Desulfovibrionia > Desulfovibrionales > Desulfovibrionaceae > Solidesulfovibrio. The sequence continues at coordinate 3,016 of CAZIJE010000174.1, read as the reverse complement.
ATCGGCCACTGCCCGACCGGGGCGCTCCAGATCATCGAGCGCGAGGCCCCGGAGTTCGACGAGGAGGCCGTGGAAGAGCGGCTGGCGGAGCTGAAAAAGGAGCCCCACAAGCCCCGCGGCTGCCCGGGCAGCGCGGCCATGCGCCTTTCGCCCATGGCCCCCGCCGGCGGCGAGGCTCCCCAAGCGCCCCAGGCCGGGCTGTCCCCCTGCCAGCAGGCCAACCTGCCGGGCATCCAGACCCCGACCGGCTCCTCGGCCCTGTCCTCCTGGCCAATCAAGCTGCGGCTGGTGCCGCCGAACGCCCCGTTTCTGCAGGGCGCGCGCCTGCTTGTGACCTCGGACTGCGTGCCCCCGGCCTTCCCGGCCTTCCACTCGGCCTTTCTGCCGGGCCGCGTGGCCCTGCTCGGCTGCCCCAAGTTCGACGACGTGGACGGCTACCGCGACAAGCTGACCGCCATCGTGACCACCAACGACATCAAGGACGTGACCGTGCTCCAGATGGAGGTGCCGTGCTGCGCCGGCATGTCGCGCCTGGCGGTCCAGGCCGTGGCCGCCTCGGGCAAGGACGTGCCCGTGACCCAGGTGGTGGTCGGCCGTCGGGGCGAGATCGTCAGCGTCAATGTCCTCGATACCCGCAAGATCCCGTTCGGCATCGGCAAATAGTCCGTCCGCACCGACCCCGGGCGCTTCCGCATCCCGCCGCCGGCAGGCCGCTTGTCTGCCGGCCCATGACGGAACCACGAGGTAAAGCGCATGAAGAAAATGAACCTCTTCGAGGAAGGACCGTTCAAGGACACCGGCTACGGCATGCTCTGGGTCCACGACTCGGCCAACTTCCGGATCGTCAACTTCAACTTCCGGGCCGGCCAGACCCTGCCGGTGCACGCCCACGAGGTGGACGGCGAGCTGTCCATCGTGGTCCTGGAAGGCGAAGGCGAGTTCCTGGGGGCCGAGGGCGCGTCCCTGCCGGCCAAGGCCGGGGACGTCCTGGTCTGCCCCATTGCCACGCCCCACGGCATCAAGGCCACCACCGAGATGCGGGTCCTGGTGACCATCGCCCCGCCCCCGTGATCCCGACTGCACGATCCGTCTGCTGTCCGGATACCGCCACACGGACGACGCGGCCCCTGCCGGCTCCCGGCACGGGGCCGCACCGGCCGGAGGCGACTTCCCCCGGAATCGTATCCCTTGGCGCGATTTCCAACGGTTGCGGCCTGGGAAAAGATTTTTCCCATTTTTGAAAAATTTTTCTTGCCACAGCGCAAATTCAAAGGGTTACGGAGCCCTTGCCGCTTGCCAGGAACATGATTATGTGAAAAAAAGCGCAAGGCACGGCAGCAAGGGGACAGAACGTCCAGGAAAGCCGCTTCCTGCATGTCATGCCCGGACGAGGCGCGGCGAGGCGACCCGGGGCGCGTGACGCCAACCACGCTCCCCGAAACGGTTCGCCTCAAGCCAAAGCCACACGCGGACGCGAACCCGCCGGCCTCCTTCACGGACCCCAAGCCACAAGGACTTCCGCGAACCGGCCTCGCCGCGCCCCGTCCCGGCATCGACGCCCCGAAGCGCCCGCCTGGCCCCTCCAAGGCCAGGCGGGCGCTTCGGTTGCGGCCCGCGGCCGCCACGCCCGGCCTACCCCACCACGGGCGGCGGCGCGGGCGCGGGCGAAAATCCCGGAAACACCTCGCCGACCCGCCTGTCCGGCAGGCCCAGGTGCCGGACCGCGATCCGGGCCGCCACGTCGCGCCAGTCCGTGGCTACGGCGATGTCCTTGCCCCCGGCCAGGCGGTGGGGAGCCAGCGCCGGCCATTCGCCATGGACCCGTCCGCCGGCCACCGGCCCGCCAAGGACCAGCATGACCCCGGCTTGGCCGTTGTCCGTGCCGCCGAAGCCGTTTTCCCGGGCCGACCGGCCGAATTCCCCGAGGGCGACAACGACCGTGTCGTCAAAGGCCTTGCCCAGGCCCACCGCCAGATTGGCCAGGCCCTGGGCCACGTCGGCCAGCCGGTCGGCCAGGTAGCCCTTGGCCCCGCCCTGGCCGGAATGGGTGTCGAAACCGCCCACAGCCAGGAAGGCCAGGGCCGCGTCGCGGCGTTTGGCCAGCTCCCGGCCGAAACGCTCGGCGAATTCCGGGAAGGTCGGCGCGGGAATGGCCCCGGCCGCCGCCCGGCGCGATTCCTCGAGCAGCTTGGCCAGCAGGTCCTGCCGGGCCTCCCGGCCGGCCCGAAAGGCCTTGGCCAGTGGCTCCTTGCCGGAAAAAAGCCGTCCCGCCGCCTCGAACACCGCCTGATCCTCCACCGGCAGGGCCGGCAGGGACGGACCGCGTCCCGGGGCGATCATGTTGTAGTGGGGCGCGCCGGCGTAGGCGTCGGACTGGCTGGCCACAAGCATCTGCCCGCTGCCGCCGCCAAGAGCCAGGGACAGCCGGCCGAGCCAGCCGCCTTTGCCGCCCTTGGCCTGCCCGGCGGCGGCCCGGCAGAAATCGGCCATCGCCCCGGCGTGGACGGCCGGAACGCCCGCCATGCCGCAGGCCGGGAGCACGGCCAGGCTCTTTTTCGCGTAGTACGGCGCCAGCGGGGCCATGGCCGGATGCAGGACCAGGCCCTGGCCCAGGTCCAGGCCGCCGCAGTCCGGCGACAGGGCCGTGGTCGGCCGCAAAAAGCGGTAGAGGGGATCGGCGACCGGCGCGGCCATGGACAGGCCGTCCGGCCCGCCCTGAAGCAGGACCACCACGAGCTGTTTTCCGGCCCGCCAGAACGGCTTGCCCTCCTCCTTGCCCTTGGTCACGGCCTCCGGCGCCCTGGCCCCCTTCTTCCCGCGAGCGGCCCACGCCCCGGCCGGCCCCAGCAGGCTGGCAAGGCCCACTCCGGCCAGAACCCCCAACACCTCGCGTCGTCGCACCGTCGCTACCTCGTGATGGAATCGAATGCGGTTTGATGCCTCCGGCGGCCGGGAGGGGGTCACCCCCTCCCGGACCCTCCCGGCCTGGGGGGCGGCTTTGGCCAGGCTGCAAAGC
>CAZIJE010000173.1:0-6680 GCA_964539435.1 uncultured Desulfovibrio sp. | reverse complement strand
GAGGCCCGGCTGGCCGAACTGGAGGCCTGCCCCCTGTGCGGCGGCAAGCTGACGGCCGACGATTTTCTCGGCCCCGGCCACATCCACGCCAAACCTGTGCCAAAGGCCGTATGACCCTGCCCATCCGAGAGGCCGCCGGCCTCCTCCTGATCCCCGACCCGCACGTGGCCGGTACGCCGCCCATGCAGCGGCTCGACTCCTTCATGGACGACGTCCTGGCCAAGATCGCCGCCTGCCTGGACCAGGCCGCCGGCCAGGACCTGGTGCCCGTGGTCCTCGGCGACCTCTTCCACTGGCCGCGCGAGAACCCCAACGCCCTGATCGTGGCCCTGATCGAGCTCTTCCGGCCCCACCGGCCCTTTGTGCTGGTCGGCAACCACGACAAATACCAGGCCCGGTTCACGCCGGACACCTCCCTGGCCGTGCTCCAGGCGGCCGGCGCGGTCGAGGTCCTGGCCGAGCCCGGGCTCTTCCTGCGGCTTTCGACCCCCACCGGCCCGGCCGTGGTCGGCGCGTCCCCGGACGGCGCGCCGCTGCCGGCCTCGGTCGAGAAGGCGGCGGACGAGGCCAGCGTCTGGCTCACCCACCACGGGATCGGATTCCCGGACTTCCTGGACCAGCGGATCAGGATCCGCGAGATCGCGGGCCTGGACTGGGTCATTAACGGCCACATCCACCGGCCCCAGCCCACGGTTGCGGCCGGGGCGACCCGCTGGGCCAACCCGGGCAACATCACCCGGCTCCATTTCAGCCGCCGTTCCATGGCCCGCGCGCCGGCGGCGGCGGTCTGGCGGCCCGGGGCCGAGGACCTGGAAAAATGGCCCATCCCGCACCGGCCCTTTCACGAGGTCTTTCCTGACCAGGAACTGCCGCCCGAGGAGACGGCCGGGCCGGCGGCCGAGTCCCGGTTCCTGGAAGGCCTGGCCCGCCTGGCCTGGCGCCGTACCCAGGAAGGGGCCGGGCTGCGAGAATTCTTGAGCGCCAACCTCAACCCCGAAAGCCCGGAAAGCGAACTGATCTGGGAACTCTACCGCGAGGTCACCCATGCCGACGAATAATCCGGCCGCAACCGACGCCGACGCCCGCCTGGAGCGCGAACTGGCCGGCCTCAAGGCCCAGTACGAACGCCTGCGCGACGACAAGGTCCGCACCGAGCAGGACCTTTCCCACCTGCAACACCAGCTGGCCGAACTGGAAGCCAAGGCCCAGGCCGAATACGGCACGTCCGACCCCGAAGCCCTGCGCCAGCTCCTGGAACAGAAACGCCAGGACAACGCCCGGCTCGTGGCCGAATACCGCGAGCACATCGAAAACGTGAAAAAGGAGCTTGAGGCCGTGGAACAGGCGTTCGAGGGATAAGGGAAGAAAAGAGCCTCTGGCGGCCGGGGGGGGGGCTCATCCCCCCCGGACCCCCTGCAGGGGAGAGGGAAGAGGGATGGAGCAGGGGACGATGCACGGGTGGGCGGGGTTGGCCGAGGAGCGGCGGGAGCTGGAGCAGCGGCTCTACCGGCTTTCCGGCGCGGCCGAGGGCAAGGTTCGGGATTACGGTGCCGCCAAGGCCGCCCTGGCCAGGGCCGAGGCGTTTCTGGACATGTCGCCCCGGGTGTCGGCCCGGCTGGAGGCCTTGACCCGAGAGCTCTTCGGCGGGGTACTGGACGAGATCGAGGCCGACCTCAGCCACGCGGTGCGCGAGATCCTGGGCCAGGACCGCACCGTGGTTTCCCGGCGCGAGGTCAAGGGCAACCGGCTTTTCATTGAATTCGACATGGAGCAGGGGGGCCGGACCGAGGACATCCTGGTCGGCCAGGGCGGCTCGGTCTGCAACATCCTGTCCGTGGGCCTGCGCCTGATCGCCCTGTCCCAGCTCGATCCGGGCAAGCACCGGCCGTTTCTGGTCCTGGACGAGCAGGACTGCTGGCTGCGGCCCGACCTGGTGCCGGGATTCGTGCGCCTGATCGCGGCCATCGCCGACCGGCTCGGCCTGCAGGTCCTCTACATCAGCCACCATCCGGTGGACCTGTTCGCGGACATGGCCCGCCGCGTCTTCATCCTGCGTCCCGGCCGCGAGGCCGGCCCCCGCCTGGACATCCTGTCCGACCGGACCGCGGCCACGGCCGCCATGCCTCTCCTCGACGCCGCCGCCACCGCCGACCTTTCCGACGACTGACCCCTCAACCCGCCCGGGTGGGTCCGGGAGGGGGTGACCCCCTCCCGGCCGCCGGAGGCATCTTCATCCCCCTCTATCCGATTCTGATCAATTCGTACTGCGACGTGCCAAGGCCGATGGCCTCGCCGTGGGAGAAGGTCAGGTCGCCGCGCGTCCACTTCCACAGGGCCGTGAACTTGTCCTCGCCCGAGGCCAGGCCGTGTTCGAGCTTGCAGTCCGGGCAGGCCGTCTGCTCGTTGACCAGGTCGACGCAGGCCTTGTCCAGGGCCACCGGATCGGTGGAGGCCAGGAAGCCGATGTCCGGCACGATGGGCGCGTCGGACCAGGGCACGCAGTCGCAGTCCGGGGTGACGTTGGTGAGGAAGTTGAAGTAGGCGGCCTTGCCGGCCTTTCCGGCCACCGCGCCGTAGGCGTATTCGACCATCCGCTCCATGAACGGGCCGATCTCGGTGTGCCAGTCGATGGCCATGGCCTTTTTGGGGCACACGGTCAGGCACTCGCCGCAGCCGATGCACAGGGACTTTTCGATGGAGGCCTTCTTGTCGGCCACGGTGGCCGCGCCGACCGGGCAGACGGTCACGCATTCGCCGCAGCCGATGCACTTTTTCGGGTCCACGGCGAACCGGATGCAGTGCTGGTCCTGCTTGCCGGCCCGGGGCGCGCAGCCCATGGCCAGGTTTTTCACGGCCCCGCCGAAGCCGGCCAGCTCGTGGCCCTTGAAGTGGGAGAGCACGACCAGGCTGTTCGCCCGGACGATGTCGCCGGCGATTTTCACCTTGGTGAAGTGCTTGCCCGCGATTGCGACCTCCAGGACGTTGGTGCTGTCCAGGCCGTCGGCGATGACCACGGGCGCGCCGAGCACGGCGTAGTCGAAGCCGTGCTCCACGGCCGTGCCGATGTGGTCCACGGCGTTGTGGCGGCTGCCGGAATAGAGGGTGTTGGTGTCCGTGACAAAGGGCCGGCCGCCCCTGGCCTTGATCCGGTCCACCACGGCCCGGACGTGGGTGGGGCTTATGTGCGTGTCGCAGCCGCGTTCGCCGAAGTGGACCTTGACGGCCGTCAGGTCGCCCTTGGCGATGGCGTTGTCGAAGCCGGCGGCCTCGAACAGTTTTTTCAGCTTTGCCGTGCGGTTCTTGTTGGCCGCCCGGGCGCGCAGGTCGGCGAAAAAGACCTTGGCCGGCTCACGGGGCGTTTCTTGGTTCTGGGGCATGGGGCGCGTCCTCTTGTTGCGGCCCGGCGGCAGCGCCCTCCGGGCTGTTGTTGCGTTCCAGGGCTTCAAGCCTGTCCTGGTGCTCGGTCAGGCGCTCCCGGGTTTCGTTGAGATGGCGGTCCAGGAGCCGTTCCAGGGCCGGGGCCGTGCGCAGGTGGAGGTCGGCCTGGGGAAAGGCGATCTCGATGCCGGCCTGGCGGAACAGCCGGTCGATGGCCTCGCGGATGCAGCACATGGCGGTCACGGCGCCGTCCACGTCGGCCAGCCAGACTCGCAGCCGGAAATCGAGGGAGTGCGGGCCGAAGTCCCAGTGCAGGACCGCCGGAGGCGGGTCCGGCAGGACGTCCGGGCAGGACGCGGCAGCGGCCAGGAGCAGCTCGCGCACTTGCCCCGTGTCCGAACCGTAGGCCACGCCCACGGCCACGTCCCGGCGCACGCTCGTATCCCGGTGGCTCCAGTTGACGATCTTGCCGGAAATCAGTTCGGAATTGGGCACGAACACGGTGGCGTTTTCCTTGGTCAGCACCTCGGTGTTGCGGATGTTGACCTCCTTGACCACGCCCATCATGTCGCCGAGCTGGAGGGTGTCGCCGGCCTGGACGGACCGGCCGAAGAGCAGGATCAGGCCGCTGATGAAGTTGTTGACCATGGTCTGCAGGCCAAATCCGATGCCGACCGACAGGCCGCCGGCCACCACCGCGATGCTGGTCAGGGACAGGCCGAGCACGGACATGACGAACAGCAGGTACAGGCCCCACCAGACGTAGGTGTTGATGGTCAAAAGCGACGCCTTGGCCCCGCGCTCCACGGTCCGGCGACGACCGAGCCCGTTGCCGATAAAGGCGGCGGCCAGGGCCATGGCGGCCCGGACCCCGTAGTAGCCGGCGAGCAGGGTGACGATCTTTTTGAGGCTGATGCCCACGGACTCGATCTGGGTTTCGGTGGTCAGGACTTCCAGGAAGACGTTTTCCCCGCCGAACTGGGTGGAGAGGAGCCACAGGACCAGGAACAGGTAGGACAGGAAATAGAAGGGATACCCGGCCGCGGCGGCGACGGTGACCAGGATGTGGGGCTTGCCGGTCCGGCGGTCCGTTTCGTGGCGGTCCAGGTAGCGGGTGGTCAGGGCGGCGTAGCGCAGGGCCAGGGTGACGTAGAAGAGGAAGGACGCGCCGAGGATGGCGGTCTGGGGCAGGCCGCACAGGGCGGTGACGGCCAGGGCCGGGAGCAGGAGGGTCAGGGTCCGGGTGATGGCCCGGTCCAGGCGCTGCTGGGGCGGCGTGACCCGGTGCCGCCTGAAAAAGGCCGCCGCGGCCACGAGCAGGACCACGGCCAGGACCGGGGCCATGAGGATTTCCGGGACGCGTCCGGCCTCGAACAGGAGGCCGAGGGCGAAAAGACGCCAGGTGGGCCAGAGCACGGGCGGGCGGGGCGGCGTGGCGTCGTCCCGGCGGCGCAGCCGCGATAGGTGGACCAGGGAGGCGGTCAGCAGGATCTCGCCGCAGGTGGTCAGGGGCGTGAAGAGAAAAAACGGCGCGCGCCGGGCCAGGACCAGGAAAAAGAGGCCGGCCGCCACGCAGCCCCCGGCCTTGAGGACGGTCTGCCGGTTCGCCGGGGTCAGCCCTTTGCGCCGGAGCAGAAAGACCACGGCGAAGGTGAGCAGCAGGGCGAGCAGGGCGGCGACGCCGCCGGCGGCCACGCCGAGCAGCAGCACCCGCTGGTTGTGGCCGGTCCGCAGGAGCTCCAGGCCGAGGTCGGTCCACATGCCCCAATCCTCGATGTCGTAGCGCAGGGACCGGAGGTAGTTCTCGGAAAAGGGCGAGACAAACACCTCGGCGTAGTAGGCCTTCCAGACCGGGGCGAGGCGGGCCTGCAGCATGCCCTCGGCATCGCGGACCTGGTTTCCGAGCTCGCGCAGGCTGGAGGTTTCCTCGGCAATGGCGTCGCGTTCGGCGGCCACGCTGTTCTTGAGGGCGAGGATGGCTTGCTGGAAGGGCGCGATGTCCTGGCGGAACCGCTCGGGCACTTCCTGGCGGGTGATCTCGTCGAGGCGGTCGACGTAGTTTTCCAGGGCCAGAGCGCCCTGGTCGAAGGTGGCCCAGAGCTGCTGGGGCCGCTGGGACAGGCCTTCGACGTCGCGCCGCAGGCGCGCGAATCCGGCCATGACGTCGCGGATCTCCCACGGGTCGGAGACCGTGGCCTGCCACAGGGCGAGCCTGGCCCGCTCGCGCAAGAGCCGCTCCAGTTCGTCGGCCTGGGCCACGGCCTCGGCGGCGTGGCGGGTCTTGAACTCCTCCAGCCGGGCGTGGACGACCTGGTCCTGGCGGCGCAGGGCGTCGAGGACCATGCTCCAGTCGCTGTCCTTTGCGGCCCAAAGCGACGGGAAGCCGAAAAGCGGCATGGCCAGGGCCAGGCAGCTTGCGAGCAGGAGGGCGCGGCCTTGCGTCATGGACCGCTTGTTACGGGCTTGGGAGGCGGCTGTCCATGCCCCGGCCGGGGTCAGGAGGGCTTTCTGCCGCCCGGGCCCAGGGCCCACTTGATCTGGCGGCACACGCCCATGAGCAGGTTGAATTCCTGGCGCTTGAGCCCGACCCGGTCGATGAAGCGGCGCACCGGCAGCATCCAGTAGTCCGGGTTGTCGGGTTTCAAGAAGTCGATGGCCAGCAGGGTCTCGCGCAGGACCGCGAAAAGCGACTCCCGCTCGGCGTGGGTGGCGGCCCGGGACGGGGTCGGGCCGGCATCCTCGCCGGCCAGGCCGGCGGCGGCCTTGAAGATCTCGTAACACACGACCAGCACGGCCTGGGCCAGGTTCAGCGACGTGGCTTCGTCGGCCGTGGGGATGTTGAGGAGCCGGCCGCACAGCTGCGTCTCCTGGTTGGAGAGCCCGGCGTCCTCGGGGCCGAAGACCACGGCCACGCCGCCGCCCGCCCCGAGGGTCCGGCAGACGTCGCCGGCCGCCTGGGCCGGGGTGATCACGCCCTTGCGCCAGCCGCCGAGCCGGGCCGTGGTGCCGTAGACCGCCTCGGCCCCGGCCACGGCCGCGGCCAGGGTGGGGACGATCTCGAGCCGCTCCAGGAGCAGGCCGCCCTTGCTGGTGGCCATGGGCCGGGCCCGATCCGGGTTGAAGGCCGGCGGATCGACCAGCACCAGGCGGGAGACGCCCATGTTGGCGCAGGCGCGGGCCGTTGCGCCCACGTTTTCCGAAAACTTGGGCCGGAAAAGGACGATGGTCAGGTTGTCGAGCATGGCCGTGGGGGGCGGAGGCGGGACGAGACGGGGAGGGAGGCCCTTTGTGCAAAAAGGGCC
>CAZIJE010000172.1:0-6701 GCA_964539435.1 uncultured Desulfovibrio sp. | reverse complement strand
GGTGGGGGGGGGGGGGCGGGCCGCCCCCCGCCCGCCCGCGGCCCCCGGGCGCGGGGGGGGCGCCGGGCGGGGGGGGGGGGGGGGGGCCCCCCCCCCCCCCCCCCCCGCCGGAGGCGTTCTCCCCCTATCTCGAACAGAACACGGCCGGGTCGTCGGTGAAGGGGGTCACGCTGTGCTGGCCCGTGGATTCGAGGACCGAGCGCCAGTAGTCGGACGTGATGTTGAGCTTTTTGCGCCGCAGGGTGACCAGGTCGAGCGGCAGGTGGACGTAGCGGCCGTAGAGCTTGGAGACCACCATGCCGGTCTTGCCGGCCATGGCGGCGTGGACCGCGTGCTGGCCGAGAAAGCCGCAGTAGACCCGGTCGTTGGCGTTGGCCGGCACCGAGCGGATGATGTAGCTCGGATCGATGAACTTGAGGGTGATGGGGATGCCCCGCTCCTGGAAATGGCCTTCAATGGCCGCGGTCAGAAATTCCGCGATGTCGCCGAGGACCGGGTTGCCCGAGGCGTCCCTGGCCCCGGTGTCGGGCAGCAGGTCCTGGCCCGCGCCCTCGGCCGCCACGATCACGGCGTGGCCGCGCTCGGCCAGCCGCTTTTCCAGGGACGGGAGCAGCCCGTGCTCGCCGGTCAGGGCAAACGGGTATTCCGGCACCAGGACGTAGTTGACTTCCTTGAGGGCCAGCGTGGCCTGGGCCGCGATGAACCCGGACTCCCGGCCCATGACCTTGACCAGGCCCACGCCGTTTAAGGCCCCGATGGCTTCGGTGTGGGCGCAGCGGATGGCCTTGGTGGCCTTTTCCACGGCCGTGTCGAAGCCGAAGGACTGGGTGACCAGGTTGATGTCGTTGTCAATGGTCTTGGGCACGCCGATGATGCTGATCTTGGAGCCGCGCCGGGCGATCTCCTCCTGGATGCGGCGGGCCGCCTTCATGGTGCCGTCCCCGCCGATGACGAAGAGCATGGCGACGTTTAAGCGCTCCAGGGCGTCGGCGATGTCCTCGGGCCGCTGGGGCCCCCGGCTGGAGCCGAGCATGGTGCCGCCGAACTGGTGGATGTCGGCCACGGACCGGGGGGTCAGTTCCACGGGCGCGTAGCCGTAGGACTCGATGAACCCTTGCAGGCCGAAGCGGATGCCGAGCACCCCGGCCACATGGTAGTTGTGGTGGCACTCCATGACAATGGCCCGGATGACGTCGTTTAAGCCCGGGCACAGGCCGCCGCAGGTGACGATGGCCGCCTTGACCTTGGAGGAGTCGTAATAGATGCGGCTGCGCGGCCCGGCCAGTTCGAAGTCGGCGAAGCAGGCTCCCTCGCCCGAGCCGAACTCGCTGGCGTCCAGTTCCAGGCGCGCCCGGGCGTCGTCCGCGAACCGGCAGTAGGGCAGCGGCGAAGGGATCTTGGCCGGCCCCAGGACCGGAATGGCGGTGTCGATGGGCGCTCTCTCGCAACGGTCTTCCATCATGGCGGGCTCCTTGGATGCCCTGCCGTTACCAGCTTCTGCCTGCCCCAGCAACACGGACCGGCCGCCGGACGGGTCGCCCGGCGTCCCGCCTAGTCCCACCGCACCCGCACTTCCGACGAATCGCCCCGGCCGGAGATGACCACCTTGCCCCCCCGCGACACGGTCAGGCTCTGGCCGGGCGTCAGGACCCGGTCCCGGCCGTCGCCCGTGGCCGTCACCCAGACCGCGCCCTTGGCGCACTCCACCCGGCAGTAGCGGACCCCGTCCAGGGAGAGGTACTTGCCGTGGCCGAGCCGAAACGTCAGCCGCTTGCCCGGAGCGAACAGCCTGCTTCCGGCCTCGGCCATGACCCGCAGCATCCGGCTGTCGCGCCACTGGGCGATCCACGCGTCGAGAATCCCGGGCTTCGCCGCCCCGAGCACCCTGTCTTCCTTGATCCGATCCGCAAACATGGCGTCCTCCTCGGCTTTGGCCGCCGGAACCGTCCGGCGACGCGCTTCCCTTGGACCACAATGTCTGTTACCATGACAGATACAGTTCGCAAAAAAAACGTGCATAACAGATCCAGACCGAGGTGACGCCATGGGCCTGCCAGCCGCGGATGAAGGGGTGTTCCGGTACGTCAGCGTGGAAAAGCACATCCTGGGCCTGATCGAGGCCGGGGACCTCGCGCCCGGGGAGCGGATCCCGTCGCTGCGGGCTCTCGGCAACCGGCTCGGGGTCAGCGTGTCCACGGTCAGCCAGGCCTATGTGGCCCTGGAGCGACGCGGGGTGGTGGAGGCCCGGCCCAAGTCCGGTTTTTTCGTGCGGGCAAGGCCCGGCCGCACCCCCGCGCCACGGCCGCCCGACCTGCCGGCCAAGCCGCCCACGACCGTCAACCGGGGGGCGCTCATCCGCGAGGTCCTGGACGCCATGGGCCGGCGCGACATCGTGCCCCTCGGCGTGGCCCGCACGGACGAGTCCTTCCTGCCGACCCGCCAGCTGACCCGGCTGCTCGGCAAGGTGGCGGCCGAAGGCGAGAGCGTGGTGGCCTACGAGGGGGTCTGCGGCAACCCGGCCCTGCGCCGCCAGATCGCCGGCCGCCTGGCCGAGGCCGGCATCGAGGCCCGGCCCGACGACGTCATGGTCACCTCCGGGGCCATGGAGGCCCTGTACATCGCCCTGCGCTCGGTCACCCGGCCGGGCGACAACGTGGCCATCGCCGCCCCGTCGTACTACTGTTTCCTGCAGCTGCTCGAGAACTTCGGCCTGCGGGCCGTGGAACTGCCCTCGCACCCGGACGGCGGGTTCCGGCCGGCCGACCTGGCCGCGATCCTCGACCGGTTCGACATCCGGGCCGTGATCCTGACGCCGAACTTCAACAACCCCGACGGCTCGCGCATCCCGGACGAGGCCAAGGCCGAGATGGCCCGGCTCCTGGCCGCGCGCGGCGTGCCGGCCATCGAGGACGACGTCTACGGGGACCTCCACTTCGACGGCCGCCGGCCCCGGTGCCTGGCCTCCTACGACGCCTCCGGCCACGTGATGCACTGCTCCTCTTTTTCCAAGACCCTGGCCCCGGGATTCCGCATCGGCTACCTGCTGCCCGGCCGGTTCGCGGCCAAGGCCTTCGAGATCAAGGCCACCACCAGCGTCTGCTGCGCCACCCCGACCCAGATGGCCGTGGCCGCCTATCTGGGCCAGGGCGGATTCGAGCGCCATTTGCGCAAGGTCCGGCCCGTGCTCGAACGCCAGGCCCGGATGACCGAGGAGCGCATCCTGACCCACTTCCCGGCCGGCACCCGCGTGACCCACCCCTCGGGCGGCACGGTCCTGTGGGTGCAGCTGCCCGAGACCGTCGACTCCATTACGCTTTTCTACGAGGCCAAGGCCCGGGGCATCAGCGTCGCGCCGGGCAACATCTTCTCCAGCTCCGACCAGTTCGACCACTTCCTGCGCCTGAGCTACGGCAACGCCTGGACCCCGGCCGTGGAAGAGGCGCTCGCCACCTTGGGCCGGCTGGCCAAGGCGCAGGCCTCGGGCGCGTCCGGCCGTCCGGGGCGGTGAGGCAAGGCGCAACCCGTTGCCAGGAGCAGATGATTGCCATAGTTACCAATAAAAACGGACACGACCCGGCAACGGCCGAGGGAATTCCCCCTCCCCGGGAGTTGGTTTTTGCGGGCAAGCCTGCTAGCCTGTCGCATCACGGGAGCGTTGTCCGGTCCCGCTGAAGGGAGCCTCCCCATGGAACGCGTGTCTCACCAGGAAACGGACGCGGCCCTGGTCATCGCCCTCGCCGACGAGATCATCATGGACGTGGTGAGCGAGATGAAGGCGGAGATCACCGAACGCATCGACGGCTCGTCCCGGCCGGCCGTGGTCCTCGACCTGGCCGGGGTGACGTTCATGGACAGCTCGGGCGTGGGCCTGCTCATCGGGTTGCGCCGGGTCTGCCAGGACAGGGGCAAAACCTTTTCCGTGGTCAACCCCGCGCCGCCCATCCGCAAGCTGTTCGACATGCTGCGCCTGACCGCCTACTTCGCCGCGCCCGAACCGTCCGTCCCGGCGCCCTCCGCCTGACCGGCCAGCCCATGCGCCTTTGCATCGTCGACGACTCCGACAGCTTCCGCACCTACCTCGAAAGCCTGCTGCGCCAGGCCGGGCACGAGGACATCCTCTCCCTTCCCTCGGCCGAAGCCTGCCTGGAGGCCTGCCACGACCGGCGGACCCGGCTGCCGGACCTGATCCTCATGGACTGCATCATGCCCGGCATGGGCGGCCTCGGCGGCACCCGGCGCATCAAGGCCGACCCGGCCCTGGCCGACATTCCGGTCATCATGGTCACGGTCAGCGACGACGACGCGAACCTGGCCGAAGCCTTCGCGGCCGGGGCCATGGACTACATCCGCAAGCCCCCCCGGCGTCCGGAGCTCCTGGCCCGGGTGGCCTCGGCCCTGCGTCTCAAGCAGGCCATTGACGAGCGCAAGGCCCGGGAACGCGAGTTGCAAGCCGAAAAGGACTGCATCGCCGCCATCCTCGAATATTCCCACGACGGCATCGCCGTGGTCGGCCGCGACGGCCGGTTCTCCTTCGTCTCCCCGGGCATGGAGCGGATCTTCGGCCTGCCGGCCGACACCTACACCACGGCCGACCGGTGGTTCGACATCGTGTTCCCGGACCGCGACACCCGGGCCGACCTGGCCGACATCGTGGCCTCCCGGCCGGCCCCGGGCCACGTCTGGCAGCGGCTCTACCCCTTTGCCGACAGAAACGGCCAGCGCCGGACCTGCCAGATCCACTTTTCCACCATGCCGGGCGGGGACCTCATCTGCAACATCGAGGACGTGACCCTTTTCACCAAGCAGAAGGAAGACCTGCAGAAAAAGCAGAGCCGCCACCAGAAGGACCTGGAGGCGGCGGCCGAGATCCAGCAGAGCCTTTTGCCCAGGCGCTTCTCCATGTCCGATTCCCTCAAGTTCGCCTGGGAGTTCATGCCCTGCGAGTCCATCGGCGGCGACATCTTCAACGTCTTTCCCCTCGGTCCGGACCATGTGGGCCTGTACATGCTCGACGTGTCCGGCCACGGCGTGGCCTCGTCCCTGGTGGCGCTGTCGGTCTACAACTTCATGCACTACCAGCGCTCGACCCTGGTCGACCGGTCTGGCGGCCGCATCGACGTGGTGCCGCCCGAGACCGTGCTGGCCCGGCTGGACGAGGAGTTCCCCTTTCAGAAGTTCTCGAAATTTTTCACCATGTTCTACATGGCCCTGGACCTGCGGACCGGCCACGCCCGCTACTGCAACGCCGGACACCCGCCGCCCCTGCGGGTCACGCCCGACGGGGCCGTCGCCGCGCTGCCCTGCCGGGGCACCATCGTGGGCCTCGGCGGTTTTCAGCCCTTTTGCGCCGGCGGCCTGACCCTCGCCCCCGGGGACAAGCTGATCCTGGTCAGCGACGGCCTGGCCGACACCCTGGATCCGGACGGCGTGTTTTTCGGCGAGGAGCGGACCCTGGAGGTCCTGCGCCGCCAGGCCGGCCGGCCCGTGGCCGAGGTCCTGGCCGCTCTGCGGCGCGCGGCCCAGGTCTTTTGCGCCGGCACCCCGCCCCGCGACGACGTCAGCCTGCTCGGCGTGGAGTTCTTGCGCCCCAAGGCCTGATCCGGCCCGTCCGGCCGCGCGCCGGGCCTTCCCCCCAACGTCCCACCCACGAACCGCCATGGATTTCACCGTCTACCAGGCCGCTCCCGGCCTCTTGTCCGAACTGGTCGCCGAACTGGGCCAAACCGTCACGGCCGTACGCGACCCCCTGGTCGTGGCCGACGGCCCGGCCGTGGCCGCCGCCTTTGCCGCCAACGTCTGGACGGCCCCGGCGTTTCTGCCGGTCGCGTCCATCGGCGACGCGGCCAAACAACTCAAGGCCATCCAGCGCAACTGGGCCCTCGTCCCGTCCGGCCACTTCCGCCGGGCCGCCCTGGTGGCGGAGAAGCTGCCCAAGGTGACGGCCCGGCCCCTGGTCTTCGGAGAGCCGCTGCCGACCGCGCCGCTCGGGGCGTTCACGCTCTGGGAGGAAAACCTGCTTCTGGCCTCGCCCACGACCAGCGAACCCGTGCCCGGCGGGGAATACCGGTTCGCCGAGGACAAGGCCGGGCCGCCGAGCCGGGCCTACCTCAAGCTGTGGGAACTTTTCACGCGCCTCGGCGTCCACCCGCAACCCGGGGAGTTGTGCCTCGACATGGGCGGCAGTCCGGGCGGCTGGGCCTTTGTTCTGGCGAGCCTCGGGGCCCGGGTCTTTTGCATCGACAAGGCCCCGCTGGCCGAAAACGTGGACAAAAACCCGCTCGTGTCCTGGTGCCCGGGCAGCGCCTTCGGCCTGGACCCCCGCCACGCCGGGGCCGTGGACTGGCTCTTTTCCGACGTGATCTGCTATCCCGACCGGCTCCTCGAATGGCTCCTGCGGTGGCTGGAACTCGGCCAGTGCCGCCGGTTCGTGCTGACGGTCAAACTGCAAGGCGCCACCGACTTCGCGCTCCTCGACCGGTTTCGGGCCATCCCCGGCAGTCGGCTCCTGCACCTTTCCCACAACAAGCACGAACTGACGTTCGTCCGGCTGTAGCGAGAGGAAGACTGAAGACGCCTCCGGCGGCCGGGGGGGATCATCCCCCCCGGACCCCCTGGACGGGGGCGAGTGGGGAATGGGGAAGCGGGGGGGGACGGTGGTCGGGGGCGGGAGTGCGTCGGTGTGGCCGGAATCGGGCGGCGAT
>CAZIJE010000171.1:2169-6780 GCA_964539435.1 uncultured Desulfovibrio sp. | reverse complement strand
GGTGCCCGTGGTCGAGGGTGGTGCCCTTGGGCATGAGGAAACGGCCGCCGGGCGTCAGGACGTCCTCGGCCAGCACCATGCCCGCCTGCAGCTCGTTTACGTTGCGTCTGACCATACTCCCCGCAGCCCGCGCCAGGCGCGCGATTCAGGCGCTTGATCCGGCAAGTCCGCGATCATAAGTGATTGGACAGGGCTGTCAAGAAAGGCTCCCGACCGATCCCCGCCGCCGTCAGGGCCGGTCCGGGATCTCCACCACCAGGCGCGGCGGCCGTCCCGGAACGCCGGGCTCGTAGCGGAACCTGCCGCCGTTTTCGTTGAGGAAATTGATGCACGCGGCCACGCCCGGCTCCCCGGCCGCGGGCTCGGGCACGCCGTAGAGGGTCAGCACCGCCCGCTTGTCCGGCCCCTGGCCCAGGCGCACGGTCACGGGCTCCGTGGCCGCGTCCAGGACCTGGCGCAACAGCGCGGCCAGGCCGGCCAGAAACGGCTGCTTGCGCGCGGTCACCACCACGCCCGGCGCCAGGTCCCGGACCACGGGATCGCTGCCGGCCGACCGGGGCATGCGGTCCAGGATGGCGGCCAGCTCCTCGTCCAGGCGCACGGCCTGGAGATACGGCCGGGCCGGCGCGCGCCGTTCGAATTCCCCCCGGTGGCGTTCGAGCTCGCCGTGCATCCGCTCCTTGATCTCGCCCAGGGCGGCGGCGCAGGCGGCCAGGCGCGGCAGGGTCCGGTCGAGGACCGCCTCGCGGAGGACGGCGACGCTTTTGGCGGCGTCGGCCGCCGCCCCGGATGCGGCCGCCACGGCCAGGGCGTCGAAGGCCGCCTCCAGCCGGCCCGTCCCGTCCAGGGCCCGGCCAAGGCGCAGGAGTTCCAGTTCGAAGGAGGACAGGGCGTTGCCCACGTGGTGCAGATAGGCCCCGGCCGCCTCGACCTGGCCGGCGGCAAACGCCGCCTCGGCCTCGCGCTCGGCCAGCTGCTCGCGCAGCCGGGACTCGCGCAGGGCCTTGGTCCGGTTTTTCAGGGCGTCGGTGCGCCGGGCCATGCGCCGGCCCAGGGCGGCGTGGGCCACGAGCAGTTCGGCCTCGGCCCGGCGGCGGCGCCTGGCGTCCCGGGCGGCCAGGACGGCCAGGCCCAGGACGCCGACGCTCAAGAGCGCCATCATCAGGCGCATGAACGGAATCCGGGCCGCCACGTCCGGCGCGACGGCCGCGCAGAGGGACACGGACCGTTCGTAGTCCAGGAAGACGTGCCATCCCAGGGCGATGCAGATGGCCGCGGCCAGGGGCAGGATCAGGTCGACTTCGCGCAGGCCCGGCTGTTGCGGGGCGGCGTGGGACGGAGGAGAGGCCGGGTCGGAAGGCGGATGGTCCATGAAAACCTCGCCGGCGCGCCGTCCGGGGCGTCCCGGCCGGACCGGCCGCCGCGCGGTCCGGAGGTCCGGCCGGAAACACGTGGAACCGTTGTCTAATCAGGCAGGGTGATGCCGAAATCCATGCGGCCAAACGAATCCAGGCCGTCTTCCATGCCGCTGCCCTCGGCGTTTTCCTCGACCACCCGCGGCGCGGCCGCCTTGGTCTTGCGGCGGCGGCGGGCGATGATCTCCTTGAGCAGCTCGTCGCGCCCCATGTAGCAGTCCAGGCACATGTCGTCCCGGGCGCTGAATTCCGAGGCCCGCTTGCGCAGGTTGCAGACCTTGCAGATGCGGGCGTCGGAGACCGGGGCCGCGGCCTCCTCGTCTTCTTCCTCCTCCACCAGGGGCTCGTCGTCGAGGTCGGGCAGGGCCTCCTCGACCTCCTCGCGCTCGCGGCGGACGGCCTTTTCCTTGCGCGGCTTGGGCGCGGCCGCGGTCCGGACCGGGGTTTCGTCCTCCCGGGGCTCGGCCTCGATGCGCAGCCGAAACGGTCCCTTGCGGGTCCGGACCAGGACCTCGCCGTCAAGCAGGTCGGGGAAGAGCTCGGCAAAGATGCGCACCAGCTGGAACTTCTTGTCCACGCCCTTGCGCCGCACCCGGATGTAGGCCCTGTTGCCCTGCACCGTGGGCCAGATGGCCTTGTCCAGATTGGCCTGGTCCTCTTGCAGGTAACGGCCTTCGACCACGAACCCTTCCTCGCAGATGTAGTAATCCGTGCCGGGTTCGCAGTGAAAATAATCCGCTTCGGGGGGTATCTTCTTCCAAGCCAATGCCGGAACCTCGTCTGGCCCTAAAAGCCCTGTTACAGTCCCAAATCCTGATTGATGCAGATCACCGCGATGCGTCCCCTGGGAAAGGACTTTTCGGTGATGGTCCACACGTTGCATATCCGTTCCGGGCAGCCGCAGTCCTCGCAATGGGAGGACACGACGCACGGCGTCTTTTTGGACAGGCGCATGGCATTCGCCGGCGCAGCGAATTCCTTTATGCGCGAAAAGGCGGATGTCAAGTCCGGCACGATCTTGTTGCGGCCGACCAGGACCACGACCCGGCGGGGTCCGAAATTGATGGCGCAGGCCCGGTTCCCGATCATGTCCAGGTTGACCAGGACCCCCTCCTCGGTGACGGCGTTGGTGCCGGTCAGGAAAAGGTCGGCCAGCAGGGCCTGGCGGCGGCGTTCGTACACGGCCTCGGGCGGGATGGTTTTGTCAAAGGTATCGATGACGGCGAGGTCCGGCCGCTTCCGCAGGGCCTGGGGCAGGCCCGTGGCGGCCAGGGTTTCCGAGCCGCCGAAAGACACGGTGGCGGGGACGGATTCGGGCAGGATCCGGTCCAGGACCAGATCCCGGGCGGCGGCCGCGTCGGCCGCGACATGGGCCTCGAAGTGGTTGGCCCGCAGGGCCGCGGCCACCTCTTCCAGGCGCTTGGCATAATAGGTATCCACCGGAGCCTGCACGCTTCGCCTCCCCAGACTGCACTGCCGGGCAACCGGCGCCTGCTCTTTTAATCGCGCCGCCCAAAAAAGCAAGGCGGCTTCCATTACGGATAGAGCGTTCGCAATTCATTGAGGAATTCGCCCACCGTGGAATCCTTCCGGTTCTTGCGCACCACCACCCACACGCCCCAGGACACCGGGATGTTTCGATTTTTCCTGTCCGTGTAAAAGGCGTCCAGGGCGGTGACGATCTTCCCGGCCGGCATGTCGGCGAAAAAGGCGTCCGACTGGCGCATGATGCTCTCCATGATGTCGGAGCAGATGGTGTACTCGTTTTTCAGGGTGATGCCGAGGATGTTCTCGTTGAGGTTGAAGCCGTCGAAGATCCCGAGCACGAGATCGGTCTTCTGGTCCCGCGACAGCTTGGACCAATAGGCCCCGGCCCTGGAAACCGCCTCGCCCGGGTCCGGCCACAGCAGCACCGCCGCGACCGCCAGCGTCGCGACCATGGCCGCCACCCTCCCCGGCCCCTGCCTTCGCCCTGCCGCCATCGTTTCGCTCCCCTTGGCCCACGGGCCAACCCCATGCGTTTCCCGTCCCTTGTAGGGCAAGTGCACGGCCCCAGCAACGGGTTTGAGAAATACAGGGCGCGCTTTCATGAAGAAAGAAGCCCTCTTGGCAGATGGTCGGTCGTGACCGGACCGAGCATCGGGCCGCGCGACGACAGGGCGAGGACCACCATGGCGGCGTTCGGCAGGGCCACGGCCTGGCGGAAGGCCCGAAACCGGACCATGGCCTCCACGGGCGGCAAGGGCCCCGACAGGGCGCGCAACATGACGCCCCGGATGAACTGGCCGTGGGAAAAGACCGCCACATGCCCGGTCACGGACAGGCAGGCGGCCAGAAACGCCTCCACCCTGCCCCAGAAGGCGGCGAAGGTTTCGGCCGCGTCCCCGTCGCGGCTCTCGGGGTCGAGGCGCAGCCAGTACTCGTCCACGGGCTTTTGCCGGTCCAGATTGGTCGTGCCGCAGTAGCGGCTGGCGGCCAGGTAGGTGAATTCCTCCACCGGCCACACCGCCGTGGGCGCGTCCGGAAACCGCTCGCACAGGGGCCTGGCCGTCTGGGCCGACCGTTCGAAGGCGGAACAGGCGATCAGGCGCGGCGGGCGTGAAAACCAGGCGGCCACGGCCGCCGCCTGGGCATGGCCGAGCGCCGTCAGCGGGCTGGCGTCGGCGGATTCCGTCACCTCGCCGGCGTTGGAAATGCTCTGGCCGTGGCGGATCAGGCGGATGACGGGCATGGGGACCTTCAGATGACCACGAACTGCAGGAAATAGAGGCGCACGACCCTGGGGCCGCCGATGGCCCGGTTCATGACCGTCACCAGCTCCTCCTTGAGCCTGCGCTTGCCAAGGGGCGTGGCCAGGGCGGCAACGGTCTTGTCCCGCAGAAACAGGATCACGGCCTCCCGGACCTGGGGGGCGGCCGCCAGTTGGGCCGATTCGGCGTCCACGCAGTGCGCCTCGAACCCGATGCGGAGCCGGGCCAGACGGTCGCCGTCGGCGATGTTGACGTCCAGGCCGGGAAAGACCACCACCCCGCCCCGGACCACGGTGTCGGACTGGGCCGGGCAGGACAGGGGCCAGCCGACGGCGGCCAGGAACACGGCCAGAATCCAGGGCCCGAGCAGGCCCCGCGCAACGTCTCCGGTCACGGCGTCACCTCTCTCCTCCCCCGTGGCGTCTGGCTGCCGGGCCGGGGGTCCC
>CAZIJE010000171.1:0-2159 GCA_964539435.1 uncultured Desulfovibrio sp. | reverse complement strand
CGAGCAAAACGGACACGGCCGTGGCAGTCACCGCGGCCGCGACCAGCATGCCGGCCGCCGCGCCGAACCCGAACCGGCCAAGGGCCAGGCCCGGCAGAAAGGAGCCGAGCGCCCCGCCGGAATAGTAAAAAGAAATATACAGGCCGTTGACAAGTCCCTTGTGCTCCCGTTCCGCGCCGTTGAGCACCCCCGGGGCCACGGAATGGGCCGCGAACATGCCGGCGCACAGCACGAAGACGCTGCCGCACAGGGCGGCCTGGGACGGCAGGGCAAAGACCGCGGCCGCCGCGACGACCACGGCCGCGCCGGCCGCCATGGCCCGGGCCGGGCCGCCGCAGACCCCGGCCAGCCGGTGGGAGGTCAGGCAGGCGAGGATGCCCATGAGGTAGCCGGCGTACATGACTCCGGCCCGCAGCGGGCTGTAACCGCCCTCCAGTTCCCCGAGCCGGAAGGGCAGGAGGTTCAGCATGCCGGAAAAGACGAAGAACAGCAGGGCAATGACCGTGTAGGCGGCCAGAAACCCCGGCCGTTGCAGCACCTGCGGCGCATGGCGGAACCGGACCGGGGAAAAGGCGGTCCTGGCGTCCCTGGGCAGGGTCAGGCAGGCCCCGGCGCACAGGGCCAGGGCGGCGGCCAGGGCGGCGAACGGCAGCCGCCAGCCCAGGGCTTCGGCGGCCAGGCCGGAAAAAAAGCGGCCGAAAAAGCCGCCGAGGACCGTGACCGCGATGTAGGCGGCCATGACCCGGCGCAATCGGTCGGGCGGCGCGGCCGTGGCCAGGTAGGTCATGAGCGCCGTGAGCAGGGCCGGGGCCAGGAGGCCCTGGACCGCGCGCAGGCCCAGGAACCAGCCGAAGTCCGGGCACAGGCACAGGCCGCCGGTCGCAAGGGCCAGAAGGCCGAGGGATCCGGCGATCAGCGGCTTGGACGGCACGGCGTCCAGAAAGAAGCCGTAGACAAGGGGAGCCAGGCCCAGGGGCAGCATGGTGGCGGTCAGGGCCAGGGAGGCCGTGGCCCGGGTGACGCCGAAGGTGGCGGCCAGAAGGGGCAGCAGGGGCTGGGGCGCGTAGATCGAGGAGATGCCGCAGACCGTTGCGGCAAAAAGCACCAGAAACGTCCACCTTCCCATGCGACTGTCCCCCGGCGTGGCCCTGCGTCGGTTTCCCTACGCCCGATCCTGGCGGGAGAAAAGGAAAAAACCGCCGGCAGCGCCGAAAAAAGGCCTCGGGCGTCGCGGGAGGGGAGGCGACGCCCAAGGCCGGGCACGGCCCGCCGGCCGGGCGGGAAGGCGGCCCGGCGGCCGTTCGGGGGACGGCCGCCGGGGACCTTGCGCCGGCCAAGCGTTCCCGCCGTTGGCGCGGCCCGAGCGCCTGGCCGGTCCGGTTCCGGGGGAGGCCGGAGGGGACGGGGCCGGAGAACGGCGGGGCGACGCGACCGGCGGCGCGGCCGTCAGGACAGGCAGTCGATGTCCAGGGTCGCGCCGCAGCCGGGACACCGCGACACCCGGGCGCGAAACAGGAGCCTGGCCTTGAAAAACACCGCCCGCCAAGTCGGGCCGGCCGGCTGGAATTCCACGAGGATGGACCTGCCGCAGCGGCAATAGCGTCGTTGCATGATGCGCCTCCTTGTCGGGTGTTGCGCCAGCGCGCAACGCGAGTTCACTTTAATAAACAGACGGGGCAAAAAAAAGAGGCCTACAGTTCGCGCCCCACCCACAGCACCCGGCCGATGACCCGCAGCGCCTCCAGCTCGTCGCCGGAAAGCACGATGGGGGCGTAGTCCCGGTTGTCGCTCAACAGCACCAGCGCGCCGGGCCGTTTCTCCACCCGCTTGACCAGGACCGTGTCCTCGACCCCGACCGCGTACACCGCGTGGGCCACCACGGCCGTCTGGCCCTGGTCGATCAGCACGGTGTCGCCGTGGCGGATCTCCGGCTCCATGCTGTTGCCGACCACGTCCATGAGCACCATGGACGACGGGTTGCCCTTGCGCCGCAGCCAGTCGCGGCGGAAGGGATAGACCGCCTCCACCGCGGCGGCCGTCTCGAAGGAGCCGCCGCCGGCCGACAGCCTGGCCCGCACCTTGGGCACGGCGGCGAACCGGTCCGCGTCCTCCCCGCCTTCCCCGTCCTGCGGGGCGGTCCAGGTCGGACGGCCCCGGCC
>CAZIJE010000170.1:0-6796 GCA_964539435.1 uncultured Desulfovibrio sp. | reverse complement strand
CCGCGCTCCCGTCGAGGGGGTCCGGGGGGCATCATGCCCCCCGGCCGCCGGAGGCGTCTTTTCCCCGCTACTGTCCGGCCTCCGCAGCCCTGACGCGGCCGTCGAGGGCCGGGGAGAGGGGGCTTTTGGCCTTGATCCTCTCGCTGACCAGATCGGCGATGGTCTCGCCGTCGGCTTCGACGTCCCGGCCCTTTTCGCGGAAGACCGTGTAGCCGTCCCCGCCCCGGTGGAAGAAGTCGCTGATGGCCAGCCGGTAGTCGGCCTTGGGGTTAAGGGGAGCGAAGACGCCCGAGGCGTCGGCGATTTCCACGGACCGGATCCGCTGTCCCGCCGGCCGGGACAGGTCGTAGACGTAGCGGATGCCGGCCACCTGGGGGAACCGGCCGCTGCCATCGTGGAGGCCCACGGCCGACACGCCATGTTCGAGGGCGGCCCGCAGGTCCGCGCCTGAAAGCGTCAGGACGACCAGGGTGTTGGGAAAGGGGAAGGCGGTCAGGACGTCGCCGAGGCTCACCTCGCCCGGCGCAATGCCGGCCCGGACGCCGCCGCCGTTGGCCAGGGCGGCCACGGCCCCGTGCCGTCGGCCGCCGTCCAGCATGGCCTCGGCCAGGAGGTCGCCGGCGGCGCATTCCTCCTGCCGGCACATGGCCGCGCCGAGGGGGCCGTCGGCCCGGCCGAGCACGGTCCTGCGGAAGGCCTGCAAGGGCTCGGCGAACCGGTCGACAGCGGCCAGGGTGGCCGGGTCCTCGGGCACGGCGGCGTCGAGGCGCACCGGGTTGCCCTCGGTTTGGAGGATGCGGCCGGCGGCGTCGAAATCGGCGCGGAGCACGCCGAGGTAGCGGCCCCAGGAGCCGGCCGTGACGATGCGCGTCTTGCCGCCGTCGGGGCCGTCCACCACCAGGGGCGACGGCCCCACGGCCTCGGGGTAGCCGTTGCCCAGCAGCACATGGCTGTGGCCGCCGACGATGACGTCGATGCCGGCCACGGACGCGGCCAGTTTTTTGTCGCTGGCCAGGCCGGCGTGGGACAGGACGATGACGATGTCGACGCCCTGGGCCGTCAGCGCGGCCACGGCCCGTTGCACGGACGGCACGATGTCCGGAAAGGCGACGTCCGGCCCCGGGCTCGACATGCGCGCCGTCTTGGGCTGGGTCGCGCCCACGATGCCGACCTTGCGGCCGCCGATCTCCCGCACGACGTACGGCGCGATCAGGCCGCGCAGGTCCGGCGAGGCCGTGAGGTCGATGTTGGCCGCAACCACCGGGAACTTGAGCAACCGAATAAAATTCGCCAAAGTCCCGGGGCCGTCGTCGAACTCGTGGTTCCCCAGGGTCATGGCGTCGTAGGCCAGGGCGTTCATGAAAAACGCGTTGGCCTCGCCCTTGTACCTGGTGAAAAAGAGCGTGCCCTGAAACTGGTCCCCTGCGTCGAGGAGCAGGGCGTTGCCGCCCGTGGCCCGTTCCCGGGCCACGGCCGTGGCCAGCCGGGCCGCGCCGCCCTGGCACTTGCCGGCCGCGTCCTTGTCCTTGGAGCAAAACGCCCCCCACTCGTCGAAGGCGGCCAGGTGCGCGTGGATGTCGTTGGTGTGGAGGATGGTCAGGTGGAAATCGCCGCCGGCCAGGGCCGGCGCGGCCAACAGGACCAGGACCGCCAGGAGCGCGCCGACGCGTCGCAATGCCTTCATGTTTTTTCCTCTCGCCGTGCCGGCCCTGCAACGGGCCGGGACAGAAGAAACCCCTTGACAAGCGGGGTCGTTTCGAATTTTTAACTTGCCATCAGGAGAAACTAAGAATGATCGACGAAATCGACCGTCGTATTTTGATGATCCTTCAGGAGAACGCCAGGACCTCCAATGCCGACATCGCCCGGGCCGTGTCCATGGCCCCGTCGGCCGTGCTGGAGCGGGTCCGCAAGCTCGAGCGCAAGGGCGTCATCACCGGCTACGAGGCCCGCATCGACCCGTCGGCCGTGGAACTTGACCTCACGGCCTTCACCTTCGTCAAGACCGAAGAGCCGGTCGGGGCCATCGACACGGGCCAGCAGCTGGCCGGCGTGCCCGGGGTCCAGGAGGTCCACTACGTGGCCGGGTCGGCCGCCTACCTGATCAAGGTCCGGGTGCCCGACACCCGGTCCCTGGCCGACCTGTTGAAGGTCATCGGCCGCCTGCCCACCGTGCGGGACACCAATACCACGGTGGTGCTGCAAACCGTCAAGGAAACCGGGGCCCTGCCCCTTGGCCCGAAACCGGAAACCGGAGAGCAACCGTGAATCAGCCGCTCGACGCCGCCATCCTTGCCCGTGGCAAGGCCTTTTTCGCCAGCATCCGGGGCGAGTCGCCCTCGATTTTCAACAAGGGGTTCTGGACCGGCAAGGTCATGGACTGGGCCATGCAGAACGAGGCCTTCAAGGTCCAGCTGTTCCGGTTCGTGGACGTGCTGCCCTACCTCAACACGTCGGACAACCTGTCGCGCCACATCGAGGAGTATTTCGCCGGCGGCGACGCGGGCGAGATTCCGGCGGTGCTCAAGTGGGGCGCGGAAAAATCGGGGCTTTTCGGCGGCGTGGCGGCCAAGCTCATGGGCAAGGCCATCCGCTCCAACATCGAGGGCATGGCCCGCCAGTTCATCGTGGGCGAGAAGACCAAGGAGGCGGTGAAAAACCTGTCCCGCATCCGCAAGGACGGCTTCGCCTTCACGGTGGACCTCCTGGGCGAGGCCACGGTGTCGGAAGTGGAATCCGACGCCTACCGCGACGGCTATCTTGAGGTCCTGGCGGCCATCGAGGCCGAGCAGGCCGCCTGGAAGCCCCTGGGTTCGGGCCGGGACGGCCTGGACTGGGGCAGCGCGCCCAGGGTCAACGCCTCCATCAAGCCGTCGGCCCTTTTTTCCCAGGCCCGGCCCATGGATTTCGAAGGCTCGGTGGGCGGCATCCTGTCGCGCATGCGGCCGGTCTACCGGAAGATCAAGGCCATGGGCGGGGCGCTTTGCATCGACATGGAGCAGGTGAAGTACAAGGACATCACCATCGAGCTCTTCAAGCGCCTGCGCGCCGAGCCGGAATTTCGGGACTACCCGCACCTGTCCATTGTGCTCCAGGCCTATCTGCGCGACACCGAGCACGACCTGCGCGAGCTGATCGACTGGGGCCGGGCCGAGGGCCTGCCCTTCGGCATCCGCCTGGTCAAGGGCGCGTACTGGGACCACGAGACCGTGGTGGCCAAGCAGATGGGCTGGCCCGTGCCGGTCTGGACCCGCAAGCCCGAGTCGGACATCGCCCACGAAAAGCTGTCCCGCCTGATCCTGGAAAACAGCGACCTCATCTATTACCAGTGCGCCTCGCACAACATCCGGACCATCGCGGCGGTCATGGAAAACGCCGCGGCCCTGGGCGTGGCCGAGGACCGCTACGAATTCCAGGCCCTCTACGGCATGGCCGAGCCGGTCCGCAAGGGCCTGCTCAACGTGGCCGGCCGGGTGCGGCTCTACTGCCCCTACGGCGAACTGCTGCCGGGCATGGCCTACCTGGTCCGCCGGCTCCTGGAAAACACGGCCAACGAGTCGTTTCTGCGCCAGAGCTTCGCCGACGGCGCGGCCGAGGACCGGCTCCTGGAGAATCCGGAAACCACCCTGGCCCGGGACCTGGAGCAACATCCGCCCCGCGAGGCCGGGCCCGTGGCCGGGCCGGCCCACCTCGACGGCCTGACCGGCTTCCGGGGCGAGCCCCTGGCCGATTTCACCGTGGCCGAGCTGCGCCGTGCCTTTCCCGAGGCAGTCAAGACCGTGCGGGCCAAGGCCGGACAGGTCCTGCCCCTGGTGATCGGCGGCCGGGAGATGCTTACCGACGACCGGATTCCCACGGTCAACCCGGCCGATCCGACCGAGGTCCTGGCCACGGTCTGCCAGGCCGGCCTGCCCGAAACCGAACAGGCCATCGCCGCGGCCCAGGCCGCCTTTGCCGCCTGGCGCGACAAGACGCCCCGGGAGCGGGCCGAGGTGCTCATGAAGGCCGCAGCCATCGCCAGGCGCGAGATCGTGGCCCTGTCGGCCGTCCAGGTCCTGGAGGTCGGCAAGCAGTGGGACCAGGCCTACAACGACGTGGGCGAGGCCATCGATTTTCTGGAATACTACGCCCGCGAGGCCGTGCGGTTCGGCGCGCCCCGGCGCATGGGCCGGGAGCCGGGCGAGAAAAACCACCTCTTCTACGAGCCGCGCGGCGTGTGCGCCGTGATCGCGCCCTGGAACTTCCCCCTGGCCATTGCCTGCGGCATGTCCGCAGCCGCCATCGTGGCCGGCAACACCGTGGTGTTCAAGCCCTCCAGCCTGGCTTCGCTGGTCGGCCACGGCCTGGCCGCCCTGTTCAAGGAGGCCGGGCTTCCGGACGGGGTCTTCAACTTCTGCCCCGGACGCGGCTCGGTCATGGGCGACCGGCTGGTCGAGCACCCGGACGTGGCCACCATCGCCTTCACCGGCTCCATGGAGACCGGGCTTCGCATCCAGGAGAAGGCGGCCCGGGTCCAGCCGGGCCAGGCCTACTGCAAGCGGGTCATCGCCGAGATGGGCGGGAAAAACGCCATCATCATCGACGACGACGCGGACCTCGACGAGGCCATCCTCGGCGTGGTCTACTCGGCCTTCGGCTTCCAGGGCCAGAAGTGCTCGGCCTGCTCCCGGGCCATTGTGGTCGATTCCATCTACGACAAGTTCATCGCCCGCCTGGCCGAGGCCTGCGGCTCGCTCAAGATCGGCCCGGCCGAGGACCCGGAAAACGCCATGGGGCCGGTGGTCGACGACTCCCAGCGCAAAAAGGTCGAGGAGTACCTGGAGATCGCCCGCCGGGAAGGCACGGTCCTGGTCGAGCGCCGGGCCGCGGGCCAGGGGTTCTACGCGCCCCTGGCGGTGGTCGCGGGCATCCGGCCGGAGCACCGGCTGGCCCAGGAGGAGGTCTTCGGCCCGATCCTGGCGGTCATGAAGGCGGCGAGCTTCGACGAGGCCCTGCGCTTCGCCAACGACTCCAAGTTCGCCCTGACCGGCGGCGTCTATTCGAGAAGCCCCAAGCACCTGGAAAAGGCCCGCCGGGAGTTCCGGGTCGGAAACCTGTACCTGAACCGCAACTGCGTCGGCGCCATGGTCGGCCGCCAGCCCTTCGGCGGCTCGAAAATGTCCGGCGTCGGGTCCAAGGCCGGCGGCCCGGATTATTTGCTCCAGTTCATGGACCCGCGCGTGGTCACGGAGAATACGATCCGCAGAGGGTTCACGCCCATTGAGGAAGACGACGAGTGGGTGGAGTAGCGGGAGGGGAAGCTGCCTCCGGCGGCCAGGAGGGGGTCACCCCCCTCCTGGACCACCCCGAAAGGGGGATGCCCCTTTGCGCGGCCGCTGTCTTGACTTTAGCGGACCGGGCGGGCCAAAGGTCGGGAAGAGAAGACAGTCGCCATGGAGCGCGCCATGAAGATTCCCGCCCTGATCGGCCTTGTCCTGATGCTTTTCCTGGCTGCCGGCTGCGCCCGGGGGCCGAGCGACGCGGAAGTGGAGCAGGCCTTTCGGGAGACCCTGCAGCGAAACGACGTCATGGGCTTTGTGGCCAACACCATGCGGATCGACAAGTTCCAGGTGGACCGGGTGGAGAAGAAGGAAAACGGCGTCTACCAGGCCGAGGTCACGGCGGTCCTGTCGGCCCAGCTCGGGCCGCTGTCCATGGGCGGGGCGAAACAGATGACGCTGCGCCTCAAAAAGGTCCAGGACGCCTGGGTGGTGCTGCAATGACCGGCCCGAACCGCCCCTGGTGTCACGTCCGCGAAACACGCGCAGGCGTGTCCCATGGACAACATACTTTAGAATCTCTGTTTTTTTGAAAAAATACTATCGTATTTTTTCAGGGACGTCGCATTAGACGACCACCTGCTCCAGGACCAGTTCCACGCCGTAGAGCCGCCGCGCCGCCTGGCGCATGGCCTCCGCCACGGCCAGGATTTCGGCCCCGGTGGCATTGCCGGCGTTGACGATGAACCCGCCGTGGCGGCGGGAGATGCGCGCCCCGCCGATCTGAAACCCCTTGAGCCCCGCCTCTTCCATGATCATGCCCACCGGCGGCGCGCCCTCGGGCCGGCGAAAGACGCTGCCCGCGCTCGGCAGATCGTAGGGCAGCCGGCCGCGCCGGACCTTGCCCACCCGTCCCATCTCCTTGAGGACCCTGTCCGGATCGTCCGGCGTCAGCCTGAGGTTGGCGGCCACGATCACCGCGTCCAGGTCCTGGAAGGTCGTGGTCCGGTAGGCCGGCCGGCAGGCTTCGCGGGTCAGGCGGCGGACCGCGTTTTCCCCGGGAAAAAAGGCTTCCACCTCGGAGACGCCGTCGTAGAACGACGCGCCGTAGGCCCCGGCGTTCATGAAGGCCGCGCCGCCCACGCTGCCCGGAATGTCCCACAGCCGCTCCAGCCCGGCCAGCCCGGCCCGGGCCGCCACCCGGCACAGGTCGCGCAGCCGCGCCCCGGCCCCGGCCCGGACCACGGTCCCCGCCACCGTGACCGACGGCTCCAGGAACCGGGTGCACACGAACCGGTGCCCGGCGTCGTAGTGGGGCCGGGACAGGATGACGTTGCAGCCGTGGCCGAGCAGGTGCACGGCCTGTCCGGCCTCGGGCCGCAGGGCCTCGGCCAATTCCGCCACGTCGCGGGGAAACAGGCAGCAGGCGGCCGTGGCCTTCACGCGAAAGGAATTGCAGTCCGTCAGATCGACCACAGGGTTCACGCCCGCCACTTCACTCTCCCTCTCCCCACTATCGAGGGGGTCCGGGGGGCATC
>CAZIJE010000169.1:0-6873 GCA_964539435.1 uncultured Desulfovibrio sp. | reverse complement strand
GTCCGGTTCGGGGGGACAATCGGGACGCCTGGGCCTGGCCCCCTTTCCGGCGGTCTTGGCCTCCTGGCCGGGCGTGGCCGACGGCCCTTCGTGGCCTGCCAGCCGGACCCGGGGCGCGCCGGATTTGGGGTCGCGGGGGGCGTCCGGCGGCACGGCCGCCTCGATCAGGTCCCCGGGCCGGGGCGGACGGCCGTCCGGGGCCACGAGCACCACCAGCCCCGCTTCGGAACAGCCGTAAACCGCGCTCCCCGGCTGGTCGGCCAGGGAGAACGCGCCGGACACCACCCGGACCGCCTGTCCGGCCGGGATCGGCGGGGCCTTTTGGGCCAGGAGAAAGGCCAGGCTCAGCCGCTCCTTGGACAGTTCGGCCCGTTCGGAAAGTTTCGACAGCCAGGCCGGCGCGCCGGAGAGCGACATGTTGAAGTGGCACCAGGCCCGGGTCCGGCCCTCGGTCAGGGGACAGTCCCGGCCGTGGGGACAGGGGGCGCCAAGGCCCAGGCCCATTTCCACGAAGGCCTCGCGCATGCCGAGCAGGCACCGCCAGCCCAGGCGGGTGCCCGGTTCGATGGCCAGGACCCGGCCGCCCGGGGCCAGGGACTCGGCCAGTTGGGCGGCCAGCCGGCCCATGCGGGAATCAAGCGGCTCCCGGCCCGACTCGGCCAGCTCGTTGGCCACGTTGACCATGGCCACCAGGGCCGCGCCGTCGGCCAGGCCCTGCCAGTATTCGCCGCGAAGGACCTTGATCCGCCAGGGAGCGTCCGCGGACGCCGGATCGAACCCGGCCAGGCCGGCGAACAGGGCCAGCCCCAGGTCCAGGGCCCGGCGGGACCGGTCCACACACAGAAACCGGAGCTTTTTGCGGCGCAGGTCCGGCCGGGAGAGCCACAGGGCCTGGACAAACGTCAGGGGACCGGAGCCGAGGTCGCAGACCAGGCCGCCTTCGGGCAGGTCGAGATCCAGGGACGGCAGGAGCCGCGAGAGGCGCAGCAGGTTCCAGGGCAGAAAATACCAGGCGTAGGCGGCCAGGATCCGGGGATCGCTCAGGTAGCCGGGCTTGGGCCCTCCTTCCCGCTCGGCCGTCAGCGACAGGGACAGGTCGCGGATGCGGCGCGGCAGTTCCCGCTCCATGCCCGGGCGCAGGGCCAGGGCCCGGCGCAGGAGGGTGGGATAGGCGGCCAGGGCCGCGGTCGTTTCCGGGGCCAGCGGCGGAAAAAGCCGCGACACGGTTCGGGAAGCCGGTTTTCCGGCGTCAGGGGACATAGGCGAACACCATCCGGCTTTTATAGTAATCGAACGGGGCTTCCCCTTCGGCCTGGGTCACGTTGTCCGCCCGGCGGCCCTGGCCGGCGCCCTCGGCCCGTGCCGACGGATCGGTCAGAAAAAGGGTCGCGCCCTCCAGGGACAGGTTGCCGGCCACGCGGGTCCGGGCGGCCAGGCCGGGCGGGAAAAAACCCAGGGTCTCGAGATCGCCCGGCCTGACCCGGGCGCCGAAGGCTCCGGCCAGGTGCACGGCCGCCAGCCGCGACGTGGTCAGGCCGGCCCGGCCGAGCAGGGTCGCAACGGCCAGGTTGGCCGCAGCCTTGACCTTGAGGAGCTCCTCCACGTCCGAGGCGTACAGCCGGCACCAGGCGGCCTGGAACACGGCTTCGCCCCGGTCCTGGCCGACCAGCCGGCGCAGCTTCTCCCCAAGCGGGGTCGGGGCAGGGGTGTGGGCGAATCGGCCGTCCCTGTCAAGCACGCCCTGCTCCACAAGCCGCGCCGCCAACGAGAGATAGCCGGGGCCGGCAATGCCACGCGCCGGCCCGGCCGTTGCCGCGTCGTCGAAAAGGACCGGCCGCAGCCCGGCCGGGTCCAGCTCGAAGGAAACCGCCACCCCGGGTCCGGCCAGAGCGCCCTGGGACAGGCCCACGCCCTCCAGGGCCGGTCCCAGCGGCGCGCTGGCGGCCAGAAACCGGTCCGGCCCCAGGGCCAGGACCATTTCCGCGTTGGTGCCGCAATCGGCGAGCAAAAAAGGGTACTCCGGCCGCTGCCGCAGGATCGCGGTCAGGCCGGCGCTGATGTCGGCCCCGACAAAGGGCCCCAGAAGCGGCGGTATGTAGGCCGGCGGCAGGCCCCGGCCCAGGTCCACGGACTCCCCGGCCCGCCAGGCCAGGCCGTAGGGGGCGCGGGCCAGACCCTCGAGGGGCCGGCCGCAGAGGATGGAAACCATGGCCGGATTGCCGGCCACGCACACAGCGGCCAGGGCCGGGCCGGCGAGCCCGGCCCTGGCGACCAGGACGTCCAGGACCAGGTCGCGCAGATAGGCCGCCCCGCCCGGCTCCAGGGCAAAAGCCAGGCGCGAGATCACTTCGCTGCCCGCCCCGAGCTGGGGGTTGACGCCCCGCCCCTCGGCCGCGATCCGGCCGCCCGGAAGGCCCACGATCCGCCAGGCCAGGCCCGTGGTGCCGAGGTCCACGGCCAGCCCGAGCGGCTCGGCCACGGCCGCGGCCGTCCCCTCCGCCGGGTCGTAGGCCGGGGAGGGGCCCGGATCGTCCAGGGCCAGCCGTTCGCCGCCGACCACGCCGTGGAGGCAGGCCAGCCTCCAGCCCCCGGCCACTTCCTCGGCGGCGAGCCGACGGGTTTCGGCGGGAAGCGGTTCGGGCGCGCCGGCCAGGTACCTGACCCGGCAGCGGCCGCACCGGCCGAGGCCGGCGCACAGCGGCGCGCCGACGAAAAAGCCGGCCCGGAAGAGGGCCCGGGCCAGGCTGTCGCCCGGGACCGCCCGGACCACGCGTCCCGGTCCGGCATGGCCCGCTCCGGCCTGGTGGACCACGAATGCAAGCGTCATGGGCTGGGACTATCCTTGAAAATCCGAGCCAGGGCAACGGACCCGCAACCCGTGCTTATTATTTCAATTTATTAAAATGTCAAAATGAACTTGACTTAAAAATTCACTCCTTTTATTTAAGGGCCTATCTTTCGCACCCAATCTGGCGATTTAGCACCTGATTCGCGTTTGTCAGCGCGATGCGGTTGCGGTGATAAACTCCGGCCCCACGTCCGCGAAAGATCTGGATGGACACGTGGAAGCGGCCCCGGCCAGCAACTCCAGCAAGGAGGAACAGTTTTGACCGACGCGCACGCACACGCCCTACACAAGCTCAAACCTGTCGTACTCTTGACCCTGCTGGCCCTCCTGACGGCCGGCTGCACCTCGAAAAGCAAGACCTACTCCTACAAGTTCGAAGAATACCAGGGTTTTACCGCAAGGAACGACTTCCTCACCCACGGCGACTCCGAAGAACGTTTCAAGGCCGACGCCGAACAAAGCCTCCTCTCCGGCAACCTGTTCGACCAGGGAGCCGCTCCCAAGCGCACCGCTTCGTCCGAAAAAGTCATCAGCGGAAATCTTTTCGAGCTGGCCTCGGTGCAGCGCAAAGGCGGCGTCTACGACCGCATGCTGCGCACCGCCCACACCCAGCTCGGCACGCCCTACCGCTCGGGCGGCTGCGATCCCAACACCGGCTTCGACTGCTCGGGTTTCACCACCTGGGTCTTCAACCGGTACGGCATCCACCTGCCCCGCTCCTCCAGGGAGCAGTACCAGGTGGGAACCACGGTGGCCAAAAACAGCCTGCGCAAGGGCGATCTGGTCTTTTTCCGCTCCAAGCGCGGCGTGAACCACGTCGGGATCTACCTGGAAAACGGCAAGTTCATCCACAGCGCCAGCAACGGCAAGACCGTGACCATCAGTCACCTCGACGAGGATTACTGGAGAACGCATTATGCCGGAGGCCGCCGGGTCTTCTAGCGCTGTCCGCAGCGCTCTTCGCCGACAGGACACGCAAGCGGGTTTCCCTCGGACGGGAGGCCCGCTTTTTCGTCGTTGCCCCGTGCAAGCGGTGCTGGCCGTCGCCCTGGTCGGCGTCCTGACCCTGCTGTGGGGCCTAATCGCCCCCGGGACCGCGAGCGCCTCCCATGGCGGCCCGTCCCGGTCGGCCACGGTCCGTCCGGGCTTCGGCGCGGCCGAGGCGGCCGAGGCGGCCGACCCGGCGCTGCGCGCGGAACTGACCCGCATCGCCGACGAGTTCGCCGCCTCGGTCACGGCCAGGACCCTGGCCCGCTTCGGCAAGCGCAACGGCCACCGTCGCCTGGACCTCCTGGCCGCGCCGTCCCGGCAGTACCGCGACCAAATCCGCACCGACGCCCTGACCCGGCTGCGGACCGCCGGCGCGGACCTGTCCGCCAGCCAGTTCTTCCTGTACGCGGACCGCAACCCCTCCACCCAACTCGTCTTCCTGGCCTTTTACGACGCCGCCGGCCAGACCGTGCGCCTGCTCGGCGCGGACTTCATCTCGTCCGGCAAGCTGCGGCCAAAAGACGACTCGTTCATCACCCCGGTCGGGGTCTTCGAGAACCTGCCCGAGAACTGGGGCTATCGGGCCGAGGGCACGAAAAACACCAAGGGCTGGCGCGGCCTTGGCGCCAAGGGCAGCCGGGTCTGGGACTTCGGCTACCAGCAGGCCCCACGCCTGTTTCCCCAGGGCGTCTACGACAGCCAGATGCGGTTACTCATGCACGCCACCGATCCGGACCAGGGCGAGCCGCGCCTGGGCGGCCCGGACTCCAAGGGGTGCGTGCGAGTGTCGGCCGCGGCCAACGCCTTTTTCGACCGCCATTCCATCCTCGACCGTCACTACGAGCAGATCGCCACCACGGACAAGGAACGGGACATGTGGCTCTTGCGCAGCGACCGGCAGCCCGTGAGCCATCCCGGCAGCTACCTCGTGGTCGGCGACTCGTCCGCGGCAAGCGACTCGCGCTAGCCGGCTCCTCCCTTTTCAAACACCGTCCCGGGTTCGGGCAGAAAGGCCCGGACCCCGCTGTGGGCCAGGATCCGGCCTATTTCCTCCCGCCGCTCCCGCCGGACGTCCCGTCGGACATGGACCAGGGCCAGGCTCCCCGCCCCGGCCGTCCGGGCCGCGTCCACCGCCTCCTCGACCGAGCCGTGGCCGGGGATGCCGGCTTCCAGGCCGTAGGCCTCCTGGACCAGCAGGTCGCAGCCGGCCATGAGCTCCCGACACGCGTCCGTGGGCGGGCCATCGCCGCTGTAATAGAGGCCTCCCGCCTCTGTCTCCAGGCGCAGGGCCAGGCACGGCGCGCCGTGGCCGGTCCTGGCTGCCATGGCCGCCATGCCGGCCAGGGAAAAGGCCCGCCCCGGCCCCACCTCCACGGTCTCCACCGCAAAGCCGAGCTTTCCGCGCAGGTTCGGATAGGCCAGATCCACCACGTCCGCCACCCGGGCCGCCACGCCCTCGCCGCCGGCCACCGTCAGGGGCGCGGTGCGGCCGGCCTCCTGCCACCGGGCCAGGAGATACGGCAGGCCGAAAAAATGGTCGCCGTGGAAGTGCGAAATCCAAATCGCCTCGGGCCCGGTTTCCCGGTCCTTGCGGCCCAGGACCGGACAGGCGAAACAGGCTGCCGCGGCCGTGAAGCCGCAGTCCAGAAGCGCCGTCCGTTGCCGGCCCGCCACTGTCGCCCCGACCCACAGGCTCGTGTTGGGCAGGGCTTCGTCAAACGCCTCGCCCACGCCGACAAAGGTCACCCGCATGGCCCCACCTCCCGCGACTTGCACATTGAGAAGAATTTCGCCACGCTCCATGCTTTCCCGACCGCCTGCCCTTTCCGCGCCCACGGCCCGTGCGACCGTGGCGGCCGGCGGCGGCGCATTCCGACCCCGAAAGGAGTTTCCATGCAGCGGCGCGTCACCCAGATCGAAAGCATCCGGGTCCTGGCCATGGCCGGCATCTTCCTCTACCACCTCTGGACCGTGCTGCCGGACGGCGGCGCGCAAAACCCGCTCGGCCCCATCCTCGGCGACATTCTGAGCCAGGGCTACCTCGGCGTCGTGGTCTTCAACGCCATCACCGGCTTCGTCCTCACCCTGCCCCACGCCGATCCGGGCGGCAAGCCGCCGCTGGGCTTTCTCGATTTCTTCCGGCGCCGCTTCGGCCGCATCGTGCCCCAATACTACCTGTCCCTGGCCCTGTGGAGCGTGGTCGCCCTGGCCGCCGGGGCCATGCCCCTGTCCGCCCTGGCCGCCTGCGTGGCCGAGAAGGTCTTTTTCATCCAGACCTTCGACCCGGCCCGGTTCTTCTGCCTGGAACCGGCCCTGTGGTGGATGGGGCTTTTGGCCCAGTTCTACCTCACTTTCCCGCTCCTGCTGCGGCTTTTCAAGAAGTACGGCCCCTGCCGGGCCGCCGGCGTCTGCCTGCTTTTCGGCTGGGGCCTGTGGACCGTCCTGGCCCTGCTGGCCAAGGGCAGCCCCACCGCCGCGCTCCTCGACTACATGCTCTACTTCAACCTGCCCTACCGTCTGCCGGAATTCGCCCTGGGCATGGCCTTTGCCCTGCTCTGGAAGGCCCGGTCCAGCCAGGACCCCGCCGCCGACCCGGCCACGGGCGTTCCGCCCGCCTGGCGGCTCGGATTCCTGGCCCTGGCCTACTTCGGCCTGCCCCTGTCCATCCTGTTGAAGACCAGCCTGCCCATGCCCCTGGCCCACATCCTGCTCACCATGACCTGCATCGGCGTCGCCGGCAGCCTGTTCGCCTCCCCGGCCATGGCCCGGCTCGGGGCGATGCCCGCCGTCGCCGCCGCGGCCGCCGCCTCGTACAGCTTCTACCTGCTCCACCAGCCCATCCTGGGCTACGGCGCGGACCTGCTGCGCGGCCATCTGCACCCGTTTGTTGCCATGTGCCTGCTGGGACTGGTCAGCCTGCCGCTGTCCTACGCCATGTCCCTGTACCAGGACCGGCTCGTGGCCCGCTTCGAAGCGCGCGGCAAGCGGTAGCGGGAGGAGGAAGGAGGGGGGACCGCCTCCGGCGGGGGGGGGGG
>CAZIJE010000168.1:0-6924 GCA_964539435.1 uncultured Desulfovibrio sp. | reverse complement strand
CACTCGCGGCCCCAAAGCGATTGGATTCGGCAAGGCCTGTCGCCATCCATCTGCCCGTGGGCGGAAAGATGGCCCCTCGCGCTCCCCGCGAAGCCAGATAAAAGTTTTTTGGAAAGGGTCCGGGAAAACCTTTTTTCCAAAAAAGGTTTTCCCGGCCGCCGGAGGCATCTTTCTCTCTTATCGATAGTACAAATTACGGCCACCGATCGTCAAAAGGACCTGCTTGAGGTTCTTGCGGATCTCGCGGCGGTCCCAGATGCCCTGGATGTGACCCCGGGCCAGGGCGTTGTGGGCCCGGTGGTAGTCGGGCGGGATGTCGATGCCGGTGGTTTCCTTGATCACGCCCGGCCCGGCGAAGCCGATGTTGGCCGAGCGGACCGAGAACTGGTAGGGCGAGCAGCCGAGGAAACTGGCCACCGGCCCGGCGTAGGAATTGGTGTCGTAGAGGACCACGTACAGGCCGCCGGCCTCGATGTAGCGCCGCACAGCCATGGTGACCCGGGGCATCTGGATGAGGCCGTTTAGGCTCTCCTGGATGCGGATGCCGGCCGTGCCGTGGACGTAGGCCAGAAACGGGTAGTGGCGGCGGCGGGCCCGGGCCAGGGCGCGGATGAACTTCTCGCCCTCGGCCGCGCCGACCGAGCCGCCCCGAAAGGCGGAATAGAGGACGGCGGAGACGAGCTTGATGCCGTCGATCTTGGCGTCGATGGACACGCACCCGGACTTGCGGCCGGTCTTTTGCTTGGCCGCGTCGAGCTTGTCCTCGAAGCCGGGATAGTCGAGCGGGTTCCCGGCCTCGATGTCGGCGTCGTATTCCACCACCGATTCCGGATCGAAGACGTTGCCGAGCACCCACTGGTATTCCATGGGAAAGTGGTGGCCGCAGTGGACGCACACGCCGGCGAAGTCGCCGTAGAGGTCCGGGGCCCACAGGTCGGGGCAGCCGTAGGTCTTGGACTCCGGGCAGGTGACGGCCTTGTCCTCGGCGGCCTTGGGGCTGACGTAGCGCCAGCCGAAGTCCTCCAGGCAGGCCCCCTGCTCGGGCTGGGACAGCTCCACCAGCATGCGGCTTTTTTCCGGATCGCAGACCACGGGGGCGTTCCTGTCGCGGCCCTTGCGCAGGGGCGCGGCCAGGCGGTTGGCCACGAGCCGGGCCTCGGCCTCGAGGTCGCCGATGGTCTTGGCCAGCTTCTTGGCGTGCTTGCCGAGGAAGTCGTAGCGGATGAAGGAATAGCCGGACCAGACCAGGCTCTGGGCCCGGGAGGCGATGCGCGCGCCCGAGGGGCGCTCGTCGCGGAAGGCGGTCTCGGCCATGCGCCGGTACTTGCGGTAGCGCCGCCAGACCAGGCGGTCGGCCGCAGCCTCGTCGAGGGTCCAGCGCACGAACATGCTTTCGGCGTCGGCGTCCTTGCGCTTGGAGGCGACCATGGCCCGGAAGAGCTTGAACCCGGCGGTGCCGAGAAAGACCTGGTCCGTGGCCCGGATGACCTCCTGGCGCAGGTCCTTGAAAAAGTCGTAGTGGTGCGGCCGCGCGCCAAGGGCCGGCTCTTCCACCACCTTGTCGACGTAGCCCATGCGCAGGTTGTCGGCGGCGGTGATGTTGAGCCGCCTGGCGCACTCCTCGATCAGTTCCGGGGCCACGCGCTGGCCCTGGCGGATGCCGGCCTCGATGGCGGCCGCGCCCTCCGGGGAGATGACCGAATAGTAGCCGCGCGAGAGCATGAGGCGCACGTCGGACAGGCCGATGGCCTCGGCCCCGCCCGAGCCGCCCTCGGAGATGACGGAAACCACCGGCACCCGCAGCCCGGCCATCTCGTAGAGGTTTCGGGCGATCTGCTGGGCCGCGCCCGGGAAGTCCTCCACCGGATAGGCGCCGGGGGTGAAGACGTAGGTGTGGATGGGAATCCGCTCGGTCTCGGCGACCTTCATGTACTGCAGGGCCTTGGCGTTGCCCCAGGGCTTGACCGAGCCGCCGTTGCGGAACTCCTGGCCGTGCCCCTTTTCCTGGCCGATGACCATGACCGGCTGGTTGATGACCTTGTCGCCCCGGCGGCGGGTGATGTAGGCCCGGGCGATCAGCATGCTCGGATCGATGGAGTATTCGTCCTGGCCGCCGATCTCGGTGTAGTTGTCGTAGACGTTTTCGAGGATGTCCTTCAGGCTGACCCGGGCGGGATGGCGCACGATGCGCACCATGTCCATGGGGATGAGCTCGTCGTCGAGCTTTTTCTCCAGAAAGGCGAAAAGGTCCTCGATCTGCCGCAGCATCTGGGCCTTTTCCCCGGGAGCGGACTCGGTCCGGGCGGCGAACTCGTCGAGCCGGGCCTGCATCAGGGCGATGTTGGCGTTTTCCCGGCCGCCGAAGACGTCTTTTATGTAGCTCAAGCGATCGGTCAATTCGACGATGCGCTTTTCGATTTCCATAGGGCTTTTCCCGAGAGGACCGGTCCGCGCACGCGCCGCCGGCCGGCGGCGCTTTGCTTTTCCCCTGGGGCTTGCCCGTTGGGGCCGGGCCCCCCCCCGCGCCCCGGCCGGGCGCCGCAGCGCCGGCGCGTGCGCGGACCGGGACGTTAGAATTGCAGGATCGTGGCCGTCTTGTCCCGCAGGAACCGGACGTTGGACTTGAGCTCCGTGCCCGCGCCGTCCGCGCCGGACAGGGTCAGTTCGTCCAGGTAGGCCACGCCGCGCTTTTTGGCTTCGGCCAGGTCCGCGCCCCAGATGATGGCCAGGGCCAGGTTGGGATCGTATTCCGTGGGGATCTCGTAGGGGGCGTCCATGGGGATGTGGGTATGGAGCTTGGCCCACGGCAGCGTCGGAGCGAGGAACTGGTCGATGCGGCCGACCCAGGGGGTGAAGCGGTTGGCGGGGTCCTCGGCGATGATCCGGTATTCGACGCCCACGCCCTCGAACGTGACGTCGGACTGATCATAGCCCATGGGCTCGCCCAGGCCAAGGCGAATCTGCTCGGCGATCAGGTTGACCCCGCCCTTGCCCTTGATCCGCGAGATGGCGGCGGACACGCCGTTTTCCACCTGGATGCGGGTGTTGACCTCCATGAGGAAGGGCTGTCCCGTGGGCGAGACGATCCACTCCCAGGTGCCGACGTTGTCGTAGCCGACCTCCCGGGCCATGGCCAGGGAGTAGCCCACGATGTCGTCCAGGAGCTTTTGGGCGTCAAAGGCGTAGTCGACCTCGCCGGGCCGGAAGCCCGGGGCCACCTCCACGCGCTTCTGGCGGCCCGTGGACTGGATGGTGCAGTTGCGCGTGCCGAAGTGCACGATGCCCTTGCCCGTGCGGTCGGCCACGATCTGGACTTCCAGGTGGTTGAAATCGAAGATCCGCTGCTCGATCAGCACGCCCTCGTCGTGGAACTGGCGCTTGGCGTAGTTGCGGATGCGGCGGTAGACGGTCTTGAACTGGTCGATGTCGTAGATTTCCTCGATGCCCATGCCGCCGCCGCCGGCTGAGGCCTTGACCAGGACCACGGAGTTGGCGATGCCCTGCTCGGCCTGGAAGGCGAACAGGGTCTCGGCGATCTCCTCGGCCTCGAGCTCGTCGTAGACCGGCCGGTCCGAGCCGGGCACGGTGGGGATGGACAGGCTCCGGGCCAGGCGCTTGGTGTTGATCTTGTCGCCGAGCGACCGGATGATGCGCCAGGAGGGGCCGATGAAGATCAGGCTTCGGGACCGCTCGGCCACGCGGCGGGCGAAGCGGAAGTCCTCGGCGAAAAAGCCGTAGCCCGGATGGATGGCCGTGGCCCCGGCGTGGTCGGCCACGGCCAGGATCTCGTTGGCGTCGTGGTAGGAGCTGACCCGGTAGGCGCAGTCCGGGCCGCCGATGGAGCGGGCCAGGGCCAGGTGGCCCGAGGCCGCGTCCGCCTTGGTATGGACGCAAACAAAATCCAGGCCGAGCGACACGCAGGCCTGGATGATGCGCATGGCGATCTCGCCCCGGTTGGCCACCAGGACTTTATGTTTGTTAGTCGGCACGATCCGTCTTCTTATCCTCAAGGTTTTCGACGTCTTCCCGCGCCTTGCGCAGGTTGATGCGCCGTTTTTGTATCTCCAGGACCAGCTTGTCGAGCCAGGCCTCCTGGCGCAGGGACAACTCCCCGAAGGCCAGGCCGGCCAGGCCGTCTTGCGTCACGCGCACCACCGCCACCGGCAGTCCGGACATCAGGGTCCGGGGGCCGTGGACCAGGGACAGGCGGCCGGCGCGGCCGATGGGCAACGAGGCCTCGGGATCGACAAGGGACAGCCCCGCTGCGCTGATGTCATGGACCACATAATGCCTGTCGCCGCCCGCGTCCAGAAACGCCATCAGACCGCGCACCCGCTCGCGGTGGGCGGCGCGCCGTCCGGTCTCCCCTTCCAGCCTGAACGTGAAGTCCATGCCGTCTCCCTACTCGCCGACCCAACGTTCGAGCACAAACTCCACGCGCTGGTTTCTGGCCCGGTGTTCCGGGGTGGTGTTGGGGTAGAGGGGTTCTAAATCAGCTAATCCCGTGGCTGTCAATCGGTTGGGGGACATGCCCAGGGACAGCATGTAGCGAAGGACGGCAACCGCCCGCAAGGACGAGACTTCCCAGTTGTCCCGAAAGCGGCTCCCCGGCGCCGGCGGCTGGTCGTCGGTGAATCCCCGGATGTTGATCCGCTCGCCCGCGGTCTTGACGAGAAAATCATGGAGCGTGCGCAGCCTGGCCTTGCCCTCCTCGGTCAGGTCCACGCTGTCCTTGGCGAACAACACGCCCGAGGGGAGGCTGATGGTGATCTTGCCCGACTCCATGGTGGCTCCGATCACCCCGTCCAGGCCCTTCTGGGACACAAAGGACCGGAAGTTCTCGAACACCCGGCGCTGCTCGCCGATGATCCGCTGCTTGAGCCGCGCCTGCTCGACCAGGGTGGACACCTCCTGGGTGGAGGAAATGGGCGCGGCCTTCTGGCTTTTCCCCTTGCTGCCCAGGGCGTTCTGGACCGAGGTGAACGAGTCGGAGAACTTTTTGGTGTCCAGCGTGGACATGGAAAACAGCAGGATGAAAAAGGTCATGAGCAGCATGGACATGTCGGCCAGGGTGGTCAGCCACTCGCTCGGGGTTTCGACCTCCTCGTCGCCGTCGTCGAAACCGGAATCTTCATCGCCGCTCATAGCGACGCTCCTTGGGGGCGATGAACGAGGACAGCTTCTCGTAGACCAGGCGCGGGTTGTTGTTCTCCAGGATGCACTTGGCCCCTTCGAAGATGATTTCCAGCTGCAGGGTCTCGTTGAGGGTCCTTGATCGGAGCTTGCCGGCCACGGGCAAAAACAGGATGGTGGAGAGCAGAGACCCGTAGAAGGTGGTGATGATGGCCACGGCCATGGCCGGGCCCAGGGTCTTGGGGTCGTCGAGGCGGGTCAGCATCTGGACCAGGCCGATCAGGGTGCCGATCATGCCGAAGGACGGGGCGTAGCCGGCCAGGGACTTGAACACGGCCTCGCCCACGGCGTGGCGGCGTTTCATGGAGCCGATCTCGATGCGCACGGTCTCGCGGATCAGGGCGTCGTCGGCATTGTCCGCGATGAGCTGGCAGGCCTTCTTGAGGATGGCGTTGTCGGTGTGGATGTTTTCCAGCGCGATCAGGCCCTCGCGGCGGCTGATCTCGGCGATGCGGACCATCATGGTGACGACTTCGGCGTCCTTGACCTTGCGCGAGGAAAAGATCTGCATCATGGCCGAGAAGGCCTGGTAGACCTCCTCCAGGGGATAGGCCACGCAGATGGAGGCCAGCGTGCCGCCGACAACGATCATGATGCTCGGCACGTTGACGAATTCCATGAGCGTGCCGCCCATGAAGATGGCGCCGAGCACCAGGCCGATGCCGGAAGCCAGGCCGAGAAACGTTCCGAGATCCATGGATCGGTTCCGTTGTTGCGGGCGCGTCGGTGGAAACGCGGCGCTGGCGGAAAAGGCCTCCCCCTTTCCGGCCGGCCGGCCTCATGCTAAACGGCGAGCAACGAAAGGAGCTTACATGCACTTCCCCGACGATGTAAAGCGTGCGGCCGCGGCCGTGGCCGCGGCGTGCGGCCCCCTGCCGGCCGGGACCGTCGGCCTGGTGGCGGGCACGGGCCTCGGCGGCCTGGCCGGAATGCTGGCCGGCCGGCGCGACATGCCCACCCGCGAGATCCCGGGATTTCCGGCCGCAACGGCCCCGAGCCACGCTGGCCGGCTGGTCTTCGGCCGCCTGGACGGTTCCGGCCAGGGGGCGGGGGGAAATGCCGGCCGCGACGGACGGCCCGTGGCCCTGCTCTCAGGCCGGCTCCACCTCTACGAAGGGCACGCCGCTTCCGACGTGGCCTTCGGCGTGCGGCTCCTGGCGGCCCTCGGCGTCACCCGGCTGATCCTGACCAACGCGGCCGGGGCCCTGGACCCGCATTTCGCCCCGGGCGGGCTCATGCGCATCACGGACCACATCAACCTGACCGGCCGCAACCCCCTGGTCGGCCCCAACGACGAGCGGCTCGGGCCGCGTTTCCCGGACATGTGCCGGGCCTACTCCCCACGCCTGGGGGCCGTCGCCGACGCCTGCGCCCTGACCCTCGGGCTGCGCCTGGAACGCGGGGTCTACGCCGGGGTCCTGGGGCCGTCCCTGGAAACCCCGGCCGAAACGCGGATGCTGCGCCTTTTAGGGGCCGACGCGGTCGGCATGTCCACGGTGGCCGAAGTGATCGCGGCAAGGCACCTGGGCATGGAGGTCCTGGCCGTCTCCTGCCTGACCAACCTGAACCTGCCCGACTGCATGGCCGAAACCACTCTGGAAGCGGTCCTGGCCACGGCCGCCCGGGCCGAGGCCGACCTGACCCGACTCCTTGCCGCGGTCATCGCCGGGATGTGAAGAGGAAAAACGCCTCCGGCGGCCGGGGGAACCCTTTTTGAAAAAAGGGTTCCCC
>CAZIJE010000167.1:0-6953 GCA_964539435.1 uncultured Desulfovibrio sp. | reverse complement strand
GAGGCGTGCCTACACGTCCATGATCTCGAGGTAGACCAGGGTCTGGTTGAGCAGCTGGTAGGCGATTTCGCCGAACGTGACCGGACCGGTGAAGGGGTCGGTCTTTTTGCCCTCGAGTTCGGAATACAGGTAATTGAGGATGCAGTTGC
Source organism: uncultured Desulfovibrio sp. (assembly GCA_964539435.1). GTDB lineage: Bacteria > Desulfobacterota > Desulfovibrionia > Desulfovibrionales > Desulfovibrionaceae > Solidesulfovibrio. Next base: position 6,804 of record CAZIJE010000167.1, on the reverse strand, counting down.
AGGAGAAGGCCACGCGATTGGAATCGATGGCGCACTCCTTGGACAGCCGGTCGTTGAACACCTTGACGTAGTCGGTCACGGGCCGGGCGTGCTTGTAGCGGATGCCGGAGAAGACCGGGGCGTAGAACTTGACCTGGCCTTCCACCTCGTCCACGTCCTGGAAGCTGATGTTGACTAGGGCCCCGTAGTAGTCGGCCACCAGCGGCAGCTTGGTGTCGAGCTTGTTTTTCACGATATAGGCGGCGAAGTTGCGCTTTTCGCCGTTGACCATGACGTCCTTGGCCGCAAATCCGTCGGCGTTGAAGGTCAGGATGTCGCCGTCGCCCTGCTCGAACAGGTTGACGATGCCGATCTCGGCCACCTTGCCCTCGGGAAGCTGGGCCTGCAGGACCAGGGCCCCTTCCTCGAGGACGTCGCCGGTGCGGCCGTTTAAGACCTTGGGCGTCTTCTTGCCCAGGTCGGAAAGGTGCACGCCGGCGATCCAGCCGATCAGGGGGCGTACGCCGAAATCCTTGTAGTTCGGGGCGTTGAGGGCGAAGGACAGGTGGGTCTTGCTGGCGGCCGGAATGACGATGAAGCTGAAGCCGTGCTTGGGACCTTCGGCGTAGACCCGGGCCAGGCCGTTCTGGTCGTAGGCCACGATCTCGATGGAGGCGACGATATCGGTGATGTCCGTGGCGCAGATCATGTCACGGCTGACCATGCCGCCCTGGTCGGCGGAAATGAAGTAGGGGATGGTGCCGGCGATCCAATCGCCCTTGGGCAGTTGTCGCAGGGCGTCCTCGTCGCCGGCCAGGAGGAGCTTGCGTCCCGCTTCGATCATCCGCTTGACGTCCGCCACGCTGGAAATGGTCTGTCGCATATCCGACCTCCTAGCCGAAGATAGTTTTCAGATCGTCCTGGACACTCGGCATATTCACGTTGTTGGCGAAGATCGCGTAGAGCTGATCGACGCTGGCATTGATATTGTCGGGCGAGGGATCTTCCTTGACCGCCCGGGTCAGGCGGCCAAGCAGGATTTTGGCGGCAAGGAACTTGAGCTGATAGGTCTTCTTTCCGGTCACAATCTCTTGCCACGCTTTGTTGCTCTTGCTGGGTACATCCATATTCGCCTCCTTCGTTATGCGGCCGCTCGATCTTGGCTCATTGGAAAACCTCGCCCTGGTTTCCGGGTATGGAAGCCCGGCAGGCCACGGCCCGGGTCACGTCTTGGTGCTCTCAAACATCTTCGGGAGATGCGTCGGCAACAGCAAGGATCGCACCACGCAAGAATTCCTAGGAATACCAAGGGTTACCCATAGATTACGGAAAGTGGAGAAAAAGTTCAAGACAAAACAGCGCGCCCGCTCCAAGGTCGTGGCCGCCGCCCCCTTCTCTAAATGCAGAATGAACAGTAATTCAAAAGGGATACCGAAAATGTAGAGAATTGGGGCAGAAAAACGCCGGGACGGGTCAAAAATAAACAGTGTCAGGACTGACATTTGTCTAAAGAGGCAACCTGACTGAAAGAGTTTCGTAAAACATGCCACCGGGCGGTCACCGGGGCGGTGGCGCGGCGTCCGGCCGCGGCACCGCCGGAACGGGGGAAGCCCGGAGCCGGTCCCGGCCCGTCGCGTCCGGCGTCGCCGCTTCCGGCTCAGCGTACGGTTTTTTGCAGCAGCCACATGTCGGCCAGGGTCAAGAGGACCATGGCCCGCAGCACCGGGGCCACGCGCGGGATGGCGCTGCGGTCGTGGCGGCCGCCGACCACGATGTCGGCCGGCGCGCCGTGGATGTCCGTGGTCCGCTGGGGCACGGCGATGGACGGGATGGGCTTGACGGCCGCCCGGACCACCACGGGCTGGCCGCTTGAGATGCCGCCGAGGATGCCGCCGGCGTTGTTGGACTCGGGCGGCGCGACAATGGGGTCGTTGTTTTGGGACCCCAGGAGGCGCGCGGCCGCAAATCCGTTGCCGATCTCCACGCCCTTGACCGCGCCGACGCCCATCAAGGCATAGGCCAGCCGGGCGTCGAGCTTGTCGAAGACCGGCTCGCCAAGGCCGGCCGGGACGCCGAGCGCCACCACCTCCACCACGCCGCCCAGGCTGTCGCCCGAGGCCATGGCCTCCCTGGCCCGGGCCTCCCAGGCCGCGACCACGTCCGGGTCCGGGGCGTAAAACGGCCGGTCCGCCGCTCCGGCCGCGTCCAATGGCTCGGCCGGGATGCCGCCGAACTCCACGGTGTAGGCGAAGACCGTGATGCCGGCCGTGGCGAGCATGGCCCCGGCCACGGCCCCGCCGGCCACCCGGGCCGCCGTCTCCCGGGCCGAGGCCCGGCCGCCGCCCCGGTAGTCGCGGCGGCCGTACTTGGCCAGGTAGGTCCCGTCGGCGTGGCCGGGCCGCAGCAGGGTTTTGGCCGCCTCGTAGTCCCGGGACCGCTGGTCCGTGTTTTCGATGACAAAGCCGATGGGCGTGCCCGTGGTCTCCCCTTCGAAGACGCCGGACAGGAGGCGGACCGCGTCCGGCTCCTTGCGGGCCGTGCCGGTCAGGCCGCCGGCGCCGGGCCGGCGGCGGTCCAGGTCGCGCTGGACGAGCGCCTCGGTCAGGGCCACGCCCGGCGGGCAGCCGTCGATGACGCCGCCCAGGGCCGGGCCGTGGGACTCGCCGTAGGTGGTCAGCCGGAAGGCCGCGCCAAAGGTGTTGCCGCCCATGAAGCCTCCTCCCTTATTTGGCCACGTCGCGCACGGTTTCGATCACGTAGTCGATCTGGTCGTCGGCCAGTTTCGGGTACAGCGGCAGGGTGATGGTGGACCGGCCGATGCGGTAGGCCTCGGGAAAGTCCTCGGGCGCGTGGCCCAGGGTCTCGCGCAGGTGGGTCAGGGTGTGGATGGCCCGGTAGTTGACGGCCACGCCCACGCCCCGCTCCTTGAGTTCGTGGAGGATGGCGTCCCGGCGGTCCGGGTCCACCCACAGGGTGTAGAGGTGGTGGGCCGAGACGCCCGGGACCCGGTGGCGGGTGATGCCCGGCGCGCCGGCGAACCCGGCGTCGTAGCGGGCCACGATCGCCTGGCGGCGGGCATGGAGGGCGTTTAAGCGGTCGAGCTGGTCGACCAGCAGGGCGGCCCGGATGTCGTCGAGATTGTACTTCCAGCCCTCGGCCACCATGTCCCAGTGCTCGTACTTGCCGTGGTAGCGGCCCGAGGCGTTCTTGCTCATGCCGTGGTTGGCCAGCTGGCGGGAGAGCCTGGCGATGGTCTCGTCCCGGGAGGCGATGGCCCCGCCCTCGCCGCAGGTCAGGTTCTTGGTGGCGTAGAAGCTGTAGCAGGCGGCCGCGGACAGCTCACCCGGCCGCACGCCGTCGCGGGAGCACTCGATGGCGTGGGCGCAGTCCTCGACGATGAAGAGGTCGCGGGCTGCGGCAATGTCGGCCAGGGCCCGCATGTCGCACATGGCCCCGTAGAGGTGGACCGGGAGGATGCCCCTGGTGCGCGGGGTCACGGCCGCTTCCACCCTGGCGGCGTCGAGCAGGCCGGTGTCCGGCTCCACGTCCACGTACACGGGCTTGGCCCCGCAGTGCATGATGACCGTGGAGGTGGCGATAAAGGTCATGGGCGTGGTGATGACCTCGTCCCCGGGCTTGAGGCCGAGCGCCAGAAGGGCCAGGTGCATGGCTCCGGAACACGAGGCCAGGCCGACCACGTGGGGAATGCCGGAATAGGCCGCGAACTTGGCTTCAAAGGCCGCGCCGACCGGACCCGAGGTCAGAAAGACCGAGCGCAGGACGCCGAGGACGTTTTGGAGATCGGTTTCCTCAAGGCTGTGACGGTAGAATTCAACCTGCATGGGACACTTCCTTTCGTTTGCGGGCGCGGACCCGGACCAGGAGCCAGCAGAGCGAGCCCGCGAGCATGACGGCGATGCCGGAAAAAAGGAGCCAGGCCACGGTCATGGGCGTGTCGTGGAAGACCGTGACCAGCCCTAAAAACAGCCCGACGCCGGCCACCTGGAACCAGACGAAGCCGAATTCCGAGCGGGCCTGGAAATAGACAAACAGGATGTTGGCCACGGCCAGCAGGGCCATGGCCCCGCTGATGACCGCGAGCAGGGGGCCGGCGGCCTGGTACTGGGCCCCGAAGAGCAGGGTCACCACGTACTTGGCACCGACCAGGCAGCACAGGGCGAAGCCGCCGCCAAGGAGCGCGGTCATGCCCATGGACATCCACAAAGACGACAGGTCGTTGCGGCCGGATTCCTTGGCCGAGGCCGCTTCGGTAAAAAGGACGCTCATCAGCACCGAGGGCAGGTAAAAGGCGATGCGGCCGAGGATGGCGGCCGTGGCGTAGAGTCCGGCCCCCTCGGCGTCGCAGTAGTGGCGCACCAGGACCAGGTCCAGGTTGCCGAGGATCATGACGATGACCGAGGAGACGAGCATGCCCACGGAATAGGTCCCGACCTCCTTGAGGAGCCCCTGGGGCAGGGGGGATTTCGGGAGGGAGAAGACATCGCGCAGGAACAGGCAGTTGACCGCCAGGGCGGCCAGGATGCCGGTCAGGCTGGAAAGGAGCGCGCCGTTGATGCCGCCGGCCAGGAACTTGACCAGGACCAGGGCCGCCAGGAGCTTGAACAGGGCGTTGGAGGCCCCGGCCACGCCGTAGCCCGTGAACCGCTGGAGCCCCTGGAGCATGCCCCAGGGCACGGGCAGGACGAACGAACCGGCCATGACCCCGAGCATCAAAAGGATCGGCGAGGCCTGCTCGATGTGCAGAAACGACTGGAGATACGGCAGGCAAAGCGCGCCGAGGCCGTAGGCCGCCACGGCCAGGCCCGCGGCGCACAGCCCGGCCCGGGTCAGGAGCGACCGCACGAGCCCCATGTCGGACAGGGCGAACCGGGCCGTGAACCGGGCCATGACCAGGGGCACGATGGCCAGGGGCGCGGCAAAGATGACCATGGTGGAGTTGAGCGCGTTGAAGCCGCCGAAATCGGCCGGGCTCATGGACCGGCCGACCACCAGTTGGAACAGGTAGTTGAACAGGTTGCCGGAGTTGAGCAGGAAAAGGATGACGATGTTCTGCCTGAGAAAGCGTTTCACGCGGGCACGTCCTTACAGATGCCCCGGGCCGGAGGCGCGGCCGTTTCCGGGGCGGAGGCGTTATGGCTGTGGGTTCGGGCGTCGGTCATGTGGCCGGGGTTTCAAGGACGCACGGTGTCGGTTGCGCCAGCCGGGCCGGCATCGTCCTGGCGCGGCGCGAGCAGCGCGTAGCAGCCGGCCAGGAAACAGGAGAGTCCGGCCTGGACCACGAACTCCGACGGCCGGGCCAGCCCCAGGGAGCGCAGGCCGGCCGCCAGGGCCAGGGCCAGGGCGAAGCCCAGGAAATACGGACGCCCGGGATCGGCGGCCAGCCACGCGCCGAGCGGGGCGGCGCGGCGGGCGAGGCGCTGCGTCACGGCCGGAGCGAGCACCCGCCATACCGGAACCAGGGCCACGGCCGCAAGGCCCAGGGCGGCCCGGCCGGCCGCGGCCGGCAGGACCAGGCCCGAGGCCGCGAGCATTGCCGCCGCGCCGAGGCCGAGCCACAGCTCCCGGCGGGCCTTGGCCGGGGTGTCCGGCCGGGCCGCCAGCCACCGGGCCGGACCCTGGGCCAGCCGGACGAGCCGCTGGTGGCCGGCCAGGCGCAGGCCGGCCAGGACGGCCAGGACAACAATGGCGGCCAGGACCACCCGGCCCAGGGTGCCGGGGCCGCCGGAACCGCCCGGAGACCGGGGCGGGGCCGCGAACCGGGACAGATCGATCGCCTGGCCGGTCTCGAAGCACAGGGCCGCCACGGTCTCCCAGGGGTGCTCGAAAAACCGGGCCTGGGCCGCCTTGGCCGGCAGCTCCGCCCGGCCGAGGTCCAGCCAGTCGTCGGCCTCGTGGAGCCGCCGGGCCGTGTCCTCGGAAACCAGGCCCGGGGTGAAGCGCCTGTCGCCGAGGCCGAGGACCGGGGCGGCGGCGAACAGGGTCCGCCAGTCGGCCAGGGCCTGGCCGGAAAAGGCCGGATCGGACAGGGCGAGTGCGCCCGGTGCCTTGCCGTCCGTGCCGGCCACGGCCAGCGTGGCCGCCCCTTGGTTGCGCAACCGGCCGGCCAGGATGCCGGAGCGGGTGTCGGGCAGGGCCGCGGCGCCTTGGTCCACGGACACGGCCACGGGATCACCGGTCAGGGCGAAATGGGCCGTCAGCCAGTCGAACCGGCCAAGAGGCGTGGTGGGGGCGAACCGGAAGGTCCCGGTTCCGTCATCCGGGACCGGGACGGCCGTGGCGGCCGTGGCCACGGGCCAGGGCAGGCGGGCGGCGTAGAGGCCCTCCCCGGGCCGTCCGGCCGGCACGGCCGCCAGCACGGCCCGGGAAAAGGGCAGGGCGAATTCCCGGCCGGAAAATTCGAAGCGCAGCGCGGCCCGGGCCACGGACGCGGGCAGGCCGGGAAGGGGCGTGGGCTGGCCGGGCCGCAGGGCGTAGGTCGCGGCCGGCTGGGCAGCGCCCGGGGCGAAGACGTCGCAGAAGACGCCGGCCAGGCCCGGAGCGTGGCCGATGTCCAGGCGGAGAAAATAGGCCGTGCCGGCGGCCGGAGCAAAGGCGGCGTCCACGGGTACGGTCAGGCGCGGCCCCTGGCCCTCGACCACGAGTCCGGACGGGCCCCGGTAGAGCCGGACCCCGCCCTGGGCCTGGAAAAGCTCCTGGCCTCCCGAGGCGAAGACCGGGACCGGCGCGTCGGCAAGGCCGGCGCGGCGGGGCGCGCCGGCAAAGGGCGAGGCCAGGCTCCAGACGGGCGTGACCGTGACCCCGCCG
>CAZIJE010000166.1:0-6999 GCA_964539435.1 uncultured Desulfovibrio sp. | reverse complement strand
TCTCCTGGCCGCCGGAGGCAACTTATCAAAAAATTCGGGCCTTGCGGCCCGGTTCCGTGTCGGTGCGCGGCGCCTAGGCGTCCTCGCCCAGGGCCATGCGCGTAAAGCGCCCGATCTGGACGTTCTCGCCGAGAACGCCCACCAGGTCGTTGAGGAGATCCTTGATCGAAACCTTGTCGTCCTTGATGAACGGCTGGTCCAGGAGGCAGATTTCCTTGTAGAACTTTTTCACGCGGCCCTCGACGATCTTCTCGGCAATGGCTTCGGGCTTGCCCTCTTCCATGGCCTGGTGCTTGAAGATCTCCTTCTCCTTGGCCAGGAGGTCGGCGGGCACGTCCTCGGCGGAAAGGCAGACCGGATTGGCGGCCGCGATCTGCATGGCCACGTTCTTGGCGAACTCCTGGAACCGCTCGGACCGGGCCACGAAGTCGGTCTCGCACTTGATCTCGACCATGACGCCGATCTTGCCGTTGGAGTGGATGTAGGAACCGATCACGCCCTCGGAGGTGGCGCGGCCGGCCCGCTTCTGGGCCTTGGACAGGCCCTTCTCGCGCAGCCAGGCAATGGCTTTTTCCTCGTCGCAGCCGCACTCGGCCAGGGCTTTCTTGCAATCCATCATGCCCGCGCCGGTCTTGTCGCGCAGGGCTTTCACGGAGCTGGCGGTAATATCGGCCATGGGGAGGTCCTCCTACTCTTCGGTGGTTTCGGTGTCGGCGACGGCCTCGGCCTCGGCCGCGGCAACCGGTTCGGGCTTCTCGTCCTTGTCCATGGCCGGCTCCACGTCCTTGTTCTGGGCCGCGCCCTCGAGGCAGGCCTCGGCAATGCTGGTGGCGAAGAGCTTGATGGCCCGGATGGCGTCGTCGTTGCCCGGGATCACGTGGTCGATGACGTCGGGGTCGCAGTTGGTGTCGACCACGGCCACGATGGGGATGCCGAGCTTGCGGCATTCCTGGACCGCGATCTCCTCGCGCTTGGGATCGATGATGAACGCGGCCTGGGGCAGGCGGTCCATGTTCTTGATGCCGCCAAGCGTGGCGTTGAGCTTTTCGACCTCGCGGCCCATCATGACGATTTCCTTTTTCGGAAACTTCTTGATGGAGCCGTCCTCGAACATCCGTTCCAGGGTCTTCAGGCGGTCGATGCTCTTCTTGATGGTCTGGAAGTTGGTGAGCATGCCGCCCATCCAACGGTTGGTGACGAAAAACTGTCCGGCGCGCTCGGCTTCCTTTTTCACCGACTCCTGGGCCTGGCGCTTGGTGCCGACGAAGATCACGCGGCCGCCGCCGGCCACGATGTCGGCCACGTAGTCGTGGGCCTTCTGGTAGAGCTTGACGGTCTGCTGGAGGTCGATGATGTGGATGCCGTTTCTGGCGCCGAAGATGAACGGGCGCATCTTGGGGTTCCAACGGCGGGTCTGGTGCCCGAAGTGGACGCCGGTTTCCAGAAGCTGTTTCATGGTCACGTAAGGCATGGGAGTCTCCTTGGGTTTTCCCTCCGCTTCGCCGGGAGCGTCCGGACCGTCCGGCACCCAAGTCAGGGGCGAAGCGTGCGTGTTTGACGAACAGCGGCTTGTAGTCCGGTTCGCGAAAAAAGGCAAGGCCCGTCCGTGGCCGCACCGGCCGGGGCCGGTGCGGAGGGGAAAGACTACTGCAGGAGGCCGGAACCGGGCTCGGCCTGGGCCGCGTTGATCAGGACCCCGACCCCGTCGATCTCCACCCGGACCTCGTCCCCGGGCGCGAGCTCCCCGCCGCCGGCCGGGGAGCCGGCCAGGATCACGTCGCCCGGCAAGAGCGTCATGATCGACGAGACCAGGCTGACCAGTTCCAGGGGCGCGAGGGCCATGTCGGCCGCGCCGGCCTCCTGGACGAGGCGGTCGTTGACGCGCAGGCGCAGCGTCAGGCCGGCCAGGTCGGCCACCGCGGTTTCGATCCACGGCCCGATGGGGGCGAAGGTGTCGTATCCCTTGGAGCGGACCCAGAAAGGGTCCGGTCCCGGCAGGCCCAGGGCGGTGACGTCGTTGGCGCAGCTGTAGCCGAACAGGCGCTGGGGCACTTCCTCCGGAGGCACGTTGCGGCAGGCCCGGCCGATGACCACGGCCAGGGCCGCCCCGGCCTCCACCCGCTGGGCCTGGCGGGGCAGCACGATGGGCTGGCCGCTGCCGATGACCGCGGACGGGGGCTTGAAAAACAGCATGGGCGCGTCCGCCGGGTCCCGCCCCAGCTCCAGCAGGCGGCTGCGGAAGTTGCCCCCGGCGCAGACCACCTTGGACGGCGACACCGGCGGCAGGACCTGGAGCTCGGTCAGGGGCACGGGGTCGTCCAGGCCCAGGGCCTGGTCCAGGCACCGCACCGCGCTCTCCTCCAGCAGGAGCTGTCCGTAAAACGTCACGCTTCCCCGGCGCACGCGCAGCACTTTCATGGCCTCGGGCCTCCTTGGCCGACGGTTGGGACATTTCCCGGCGAAACGGCCGGGCCGGGCGCGGCCGCCTTGCCGGACGTCCGGCGGCGGGGTCAGAGGGTGATGACCAGGGGCACCACCACGGGGTCGCGTTCCAGGACCTTGCGAAAAAACCGGCGCAGGGCCGAGCGGATGCGCTCCTTGAGCAGGTCGGACTGGCCCGGCGGCACGTTTTCGTAGATGTCGAGCACGATGCACTTGGCGTCCTCGAGCACGTGGCTGTAGTGCTGCTCGAACACGAAGCCCTTGGACAGGATGTTGGGGCCGAACGTCAGTTCCCCGGACTTCTCGTCCACCACCATGACCACGATGACCAGCCCCTCGCCGGCCAGAAGCTGGCGCTCCTTGAGCACGGTGACGCCGACGTCGCCCACGCCCTTGCCGTCCACGTAGATGTGCTCCACCGGGATCGGGTCCTCGAGGCGGATCAGTCCGTTCCGGAAGGTGACGGGCTGGCCGTCCTCGATGACCAGGGCCCGCTCGGACGCCACGCCGCACTCCACGGCGATGCGGGCGTGCTTGACCAGGTGGCGGTATTCGCCGTGCACGGGGATGAAGAACTTGGGCGAGACGGTTTCGAGCATGAGCCGCAGTTCGTCGCCGTGGGCGTGGCCCGAGGCGTGGATGGCCTGGACCCGTTCGTAGAGGACCTCGGCCCCGAGCTTGTAGAGCCGGTTGATGAGCCTGGTGATGGCCCGGATGTTGCCCGGGATGAACCGCGAGGACAGGATGACGGTGTCGCCCTTGTGGACCTTGATCTGGCGGTGCTCGCCGTAGGCCAGGCGGGAGAGGGCCGAAAGCGGTTCGCCCTGGGAGCCGGTCACGAGCAGGACCACCTGGTGGTCGGGCAGGCCGGGCAGGTCGTCGAGGCTGGCCTCGGCCCCCTCGGGCACCCGCAGGTGCCCGAGCTCGCGGGCGATCTCGATGTTGGAAAAAAGGCTCTTGCCCGAGACCGCGACCTTCCTGCCCGTGGCGTGGGCCAGGTCGTAGACCTCCTGCATCCGCTGGATGTGGCTGGAAAAGAGCGTGACCACGATCCGGCCCGGCGCGTCCTTGAAGATGTCGGACAGGGCGGATTTTATCTCGCGCTCGGTCAGGGCGAAGCCGTCGCGCTCGGCGTTGGTGGAGTCGGACATGAGGAGCATGACGCCGGGCTCGGAAAAGGCCTTGATGGCCGGCAGGTCCGTGGCGTGGCCGTCCATGGGGTTGCGGTCGATCTTGAAATCCCCGGTGTGGACGATCCGGCCGGCCGGGGTCTCGATGCCCAGGGCGTAGCCATGGACGATGGAGTGGCAGACCGGGAAAAAGGTGACCTTGAAATCGCCAAGCGTCAGGGTCTGGCCGGCGGCAACCGGCTCGAGCCGGGTGAATTCCTTGAGGTTGTGCTCCTCGAGCTTCTTGGCGGCCAGGGCCAGGGTGAACTTGGAGCCGAAAAGCGGCGCGTCGCAGGACCGCATGAGCCAGGGCAGGGCCCCGATGTGGTCCTCGTGGCCGTGGGTCAGCACGATGCCCTTGAGCTTGTCCTTGTTGGCCAGGATGAAGTCGAAGCGCGGGATGACCACGTCGATGCCGAAAAGGGAGTCGTCCGGAAACATCAGGCCGCAGTCCACGACGATCATGGAATCGCCCGAGACCAGGGCCATGCAGTTGAGGCCGATTTCGCCGAGTCCTCCCAGGGGATAGAGGGTCACGGCGGGTGTCGCGTTCATGGTCGCATCTCCTGGTAGGCCCCATCCATGCGGGCCCAAAGGTCGTTTTTAAACGCTTCACGCTCCTTGAGCGTGTACGAGGCGTGGGGATCGAACGGGGGCAGGGCGCGCACCGCCACCACCCCGGGCCGGATGCGCCGGCCGTGCTTGGGCAGGAGGCCGGCGGACCCGGACACCACGACCGGCGCGACCAGGGCCTGGCACTTGAGGGCCACGATCATGCCGCCGGTCTTGAATTCCCCCAGGCGGGAAAGGTCCGGGGACCTGGTCCCCTCGGGGAAAACCAGCAGGCCGATGCCCCGGGAGACCAGATCCGAAGCCTCCTGAATGGATTCCATGGCCTTGCGCCGGTTCTGGCGGTCCACGGCCACATGCCCCATCCGGCGCATGGCCGGGCCGAAGACCGGGATGGAGAACAGGCTTTCCTTGGCCAGGAACCGGAAGTTGTACCCGGAAAGGGCGGCGAAGAGAACCGGAATATCCAGGTTGCTCTGGTGATTGGCGATGAAGATGTAGACGCCGTCCGGGTCGAGGGCGGCAAGGTCGGCCTCGACCCGCACGCCGGCGCACCACAGGAGCGTTTTGGCCCAGAGGCACTCGCAGCGGTGGGCCAGGCGGCCGTCCGCGCCCACGGGGGCCAGGAGCCAGCACAGGCAGCTGAAAAAAAGGGTCACCGGGACCACGGCCAGGGCGAAAAACAGGGATCGGATCATGCGCTTGGTTTCCGTGTCGTCCATGCTCCGGCCGGGGAATCTCGACCGGGCGGTTTCGCATAGTAGTGGCGGCGACGGAAAAAATCCAGCCTCGCGGCCGACCTGCGGGCCTGCCGGCCCCTGCCGCCAGCCTTGCATGGACTTTTCTTTTTTGGCAACACCGTTTGCATGCCCGGGGCGTATCCGGAACGGGCCAAGGAAAGTTCATGAAAATTCTGATCGTTGACGACGACCATCTTTCCCAGGTCGCCCTGGCCGCCACCATGTCCCGCTTTGGCGCCTGCACCTGCGAGAGCAACGGCCGCGACGGCCTGGCCCGGTTCGAGCAGGCCCTGGACGCGGGCGAGCCCTTTGATCTGGTGTTCATGGACATCCAGATGCCGGTCATGGACGGGCAGACGGCCCTGGCCGCCATCCGGGACCTGGAACGGGCGCGCAAGGTCCCGCCGGGCCAGGAGGCCAAGGCCGTGATGGTCACCTGCTTCGACGACATCAAAAACGTCAGCGCCTCCTTCTTCCGAGGCCAGGCGACCTGCTACTTCACCAAACCCATCGACATGCGCCGCATGGTCGCGGAACTGCGCCAGGAGGGCCTGATCTGATTCGCTTTCCCTCCCTGTTTTTTCGAAAAAGGGTTTTACATCGGCACAAAGAGCGGATACCCCTGGCCTATGGACCATGTTCTCAGGTTGCGCCGCCACCCGGCACTCCCCTCATGACTTCCGCAGCCAGCCCGAAGGAGGGTTTCTCATGTCGCTGAAGAAAAAGCCGTTGAAAAGCAAGCCCATATGCAAAGTGACGTTCGTCCTCTCCAAGGAGCAGGCCAAGGACGCCACCAATGTCCACCTGGTCGGCGAGTTCAACGACTGGGAGGTGGGCGTCGCGGCCATGCGCAAGCAGAAAGACGGCTCCTTCACCGCCACCCTTGACCTTCCCACCGGCCGCGAATACCAGTTCCGGTATCTGATCGATGGGGAGATCTGGATCAGCGACCCCGAGGCGGACAAGTACGCCTTCAGCCCGTTCGGCGACTGCGAAAATTCCGTGATCACGGTCTGAGGAACGCGCCGGCCGCGCCCGGACCGCGAAACGCCTTCCGGGCCGACACGGCCGGAGGCAGGGGATGCGCCCGGCCGCCCGGGCCTTGCTTCGCCGTCCACGGCCGCCGGCCCGACGCCTTGGGGACGTTTTCGGCGCATCCCGCCGAGGCGGGCCGCCAGCGCGTCCCCGCGCCCCTTCCCCGGACCTGGCCATGGCCGCCCGGATACACACCGCCTGTCTCATCCACTCCGGCCTCGGACCGGCCTTCGAGCGCCTCGGCGTCCGGGCCGTCTGCCTGGATCCGCCCCAGGGCACGGCCGACCTGTCCGAACTCCTGGCCGGGCTGCCCGAGCCGCCGGACCTGGTCGTCCACCAGGAGGACCTGGGCCGCCGCCTGGTCCTGACGGGCCTCGACGCCGCCCCCTGCCCGACCGTCTTCCGGTCCCTGGACCCGCACCTCAATTTCTTCTGGCAGCGCCACTACGGCCGGCTTTTTTCCCTGACCGCCACCACCCAGCCCCACCTGGCCGAGGCCTTTGCCGTTGCCGGCCCGGACCGGGCCGCCTGGGTCCCCTGGCACGGCTCCGCCCGGTCCCTGGCCCCCTTTTCCGGCCGCACCGCCGCCCTGGCCTTCGTCGGCCGCCTGGGTTCCAAGCGGCCGCGCCGGCAGTGGTTCGTCGAGCACCTCGCCCGGTTCGGCCTGGAGGCGCGGCAGGACGCCCCGGGCGAAGCCATGCACGCGGTCTACGCCGCCGCCCGCCTGGCCCCCAACGAGTGCATCGGCGGCGAGATCAACCTGCGGCTCTTCGAGGCGGCCTCGAACGGCTGCCTGCCCGTGTCCGAACGCCGGCCCGAGGCCGTGGCCGCGCTGTTCGTCCCGGACCGGGAGGCCCTGTACTACGACGACGTGCTCGAACTCGACGACCGGATCCGCTTCGCCCTGGCCCACCCGGACCTGACCGAGAAGATGGGCCGGGCCGCCCATGCCGCGGTCAACGCGCGGCACCTGCCCGAACACCGGGCCGCCCGTCTGCTGGACCTGGCGCGGGCCGCCGGCCCCGGCGACAGCGGCCCCCCGG
>CAZIJE010000165.1:0-7015 GCA_964539435.1 uncultured Desulfovibrio sp. | reverse complement strand
GTGTCACGTCCGCGAAACACGCGCAGGCGTGTCCCATGGACAACATGCTTTAGAATCTATGTTTTTTTGAAAAAATACTATCGTATTTTTCCAGGGACGTCACACGAGCCGGCGTCGGCGGCCAGGGCCAGGGCCAGGACCGCGAGCCCGGCCGTCTCCCAGCGCAGGACCCGGCTGCCGCAGCTCACGGCGACAAAGCCGGCGTCCACGAACAACCGCGCCTCGGCCTCGGCGAGGCCGCCCTCGGGGCCGAGGACAAAAAGGGCGTCGCCGGGCGCGGACACGTCCTCCAGGGCCAGCCGCCGGGGCAGGCCAGGGGCTTCCCACAGGAGCAACCGGCGGTCGTAGCCGCCTGTCGCGGCCAGGGCCGGCGCGCCGCCGGGAACGACAGTCAGTTCCGGCAGCCAGGCCGCGCCGCACTGCTTGGCCGCGGCCACGAGCGCCGCGGTCCAGGCCTCCTTGGGAGCGTCCGGCATCCGGCCCTGGGAACGCGCCGCCTGCCAGAAGACGATGCCGGCAGCGCCGAGTTCCACGGCCTTTTCCAGGAAAAAATCGCGCCGGGCGGACCGGGAAAATCCGGCCGCCAGGTGGAGGCGGGTTTCGGGCAGGGGGACCTCGGCCAGGGACAAGGGCTCCAGATTCACCCGGTCACGGCCCACGTCGGTGATGACGAAAAGGCCCTCCCGGCCTTTCCCGTCAAAGACCCGGACCTCCTCGCCCGGCCGCTTGCGCAGAACCCTGGCGCAGTGGCGGGCCTCGCCGCCGGTCAGGACGAACGGCGCGGCAAAGGCCTCGTGCGGCAGATAAAAAGCATCCGGTCTGCCCATGCGCTTCCGGTCCTCCACTCCCCCCGTCCGGGGGGTCCGGGGGGGGATGATCCCCCCGGCCGCCGGAGGCGTCTCTTTCTACCCCGCCACGCTCTTGCGGGCCGTGGCGTCCTTGTAAAACGGCAGGGCCTGCTTGATGGCGGTCAGTTCGGCGCGGGCGGCCTTGATGCGGAACTCCTTGGCCTCGGCGGCCGGGGCGTCCACGTAGGCCAGGGCAATGGCGTGGCCGAGGCTCGGGGCGAAGGAGGCGCTGGTGACCACGCCCACGGCTTGGCCTGCCTTGTCGGCCACGAGGTCACCGTGGCGGGCGCTGCGGCGGCCGGGAATCTCCAGGGCCAGGAGCTTCTGGCGCACGGCGGCGGCCTTGCCCTTGCCGACATACTCGGCCGGGGAGGTCAGAAGCCAGCCATAGCCGGCCTCGGCCGGGGTGTGGTCCTCGTCCAGGTCCTGGCCGTAGAGGGGATAGCCCATCTCCAGGCGCAGGGTGTCGCGCGCGCCAAGCCCGGCCGGAGCCACGCGCGGGTCCGCGACCAGGGCCTCCCACAGGGCCACGGCCTGGCCGGCCGGCAGGAAGAGTTCGTAGCCGAGTTCGCCGGTGTAGCCCGTGCGGCTGACCATGAGCCTGGCCCCGGCAAATTCCGTGAACGCGAAGTTGAAGTACTTCAGGCTCGAGAAGTCGCCGGGCACCCGGTCCTTGAGGACGTCAAAGGCCAGGGGGCCCTGAAGGTCGATCTTGGCCGTTTCGGGCGAGGCGTCGACAAAGGACAGGCCGGCGGGCAGGCGGCTTTGGATGGTTTCGAAGTCCACGGCGATGCGGGAGCCGTTGACCACGAGCATGTAGTTGTCCTCGGCCAGACAGTAGACGATCAGGTCGTCGACCACGCCGCCGGCCGCATTGAGCAGGAAACCGTAGCGGCACTTGCCCGGGGCCAGGGTCTCGAGGTCGTGGGTGATGGCGGTCGAAAGGCCCTTGGCCGCGCCCTGGCCGGACAGGTAGAATTCGCCCATGTGGCAGATGTCGAACACCGCGGCCTTTTTGCGGGTCTGCTCGTGCTCGGCCAGGATGGACGTGTACTGCACCGGCATGTCGAAACCGGCGAACGGGACCATCTTGGCGCCGTGGCTTCTGTTCCAGTCCGAGAGGGGGGTTTGGATAAGCTGTTCCACGTGTTGCTCCGCAGTTTTAAAGCGCGCCGCGCTCGTTTTCCGCAACCAAGGGCACGACGATGCCCTGCTCCTGCTTGGCCTGTCGGATCGACCGGAACTCGTCGAGCAGGGCGACGAGACGGCGGTAGGTCTTTTTTACGGCCAGGCCGTAGTCCGAAAGATCGGCATCCTTTTTCCGGATGTAGTGGCGCAGCAGATACCGGTCGTTGACGATCATGTCGCCAAGGGACAGGACGCGTTCGACCAGGGTGTCGAAGTAGTTGACGATCTCGAACTTGAGGTCGTTGAGGATGTCCGTGAAAAGGGACAGCATGCGCAGATAGGAGAGGTTTTCCCCCTTGTAGTTGCGGTCCTGGAGGTCTTCCAGGAGCTTCACCTTTCTGGCCTGCTGGATGTAGTTGTATTTGCTCCAGACTTCCTGGTAGACCTCGCGCTGGGCGCTGAAGTCGTCGTAGTGGTCGGCGGAGAGGAGGTAGTTGTCCAGGACCTTGACCACATTGGAGTAGAATTCGTCGGAATAGCCGATGATCCGGCGCTGGTGCT
Organism: uncultured Desulfovibrio sp.; assembly: GCA_964539435.1. GTDB lineage: Bacteria > Desulfobacterota > Desulfovibrionia > Desulfovibrionales > Desulfovibrionaceae > Solidesulfovibrio. The sequence continues at coordinate 4,478 of CAZIJE010000165.1, read as the reverse complement.
TGGACAGCCAGGAATAGAGGAACTTGAGCTTTTTCTCGTGGGTGTCGGTGTTTTCCACGATCTCGTTGCGCTTGTAGACCACGCGGCCGTTGTATTCGCCGCGCACGATGTCGTTTAAGCGCAGAAAGAGGCTATAAGTGTCCTTGATCAGGTTGAGCCGGGAGAAGGGCTGGCCCGTGACCGGGTGGAGCACTTCCTGGCTGGCCACGGACAGGGCCCGGTCCTGGCGGACGTTGTTGGGATCGTACTTGTGCTGGCGGTAGACCACCCGGGTGATGACCACCCGGCGCTCGGGATCGACGAAATAGCCGCCCTCGCCAAGGGCCTTGAGGGCCTCGGTCTGGGACTTGTCCACGGTGATGAGGGCCACCTTTTCCACGCGCGGGTAGAACCTCGCCTCGGGGTGGGCGTACAGGGTGGTGATGGTCCGGTCGGTCTGGCCCAGGACCCGGACCAGGAACTTCTCGCCCATGCGGAAAAGCCGTCTGGCGAACAGGGCCGAGGAGGTCCGGCGCTCGGACACGATGGGAAAGCCGTAGAGCTCCATGAGGAACTGGTAGACGAACCCCCGGTGGCGTTCGTAGCGGCGGTCGTCGCCGACCACGAATTTCTTGATGTTGAGCCCGAACCGCTTGAGCTCCGTGTCGAGGTACGACGGAAAGGAGCAATAGACCCCGGACAGGTAGAAATCGTGCTGGCTGTCCAGGGACAGGACGTGGGCCCGGTCCATCTGGAGCACGGTCGGCAGGAGGGCGGCGTAGTTTTCCAGGCTCGTGACGTCGGTTTCGGAAAAGTTGCGGCGGAACTGGTCCTGGATGGCCTTGGGGAGCCGGGCGCAGAACGTGCGCATGTTCTGGCCGAAAATCGAGGACTCCAGCGGGCACTGGTCCCGGTAGGTCTCGTCGGTGTAGTCGAGCAGGCAGTGCAGGATGTCGTACTGGAAGATTTCCTGGAAATACTTGAGCGGCCTGGCCAGGGCCACCATGGAGAATCCGGGCAGTTCCTTGTATTCGAAGGCGTCGGCCTCGAAAGAGGGCAGAAGCTCGCGGAAATCCACCACCGGATAGTTGGGGTGCTCGAAGTAGGGCTTGAGCAGGCACTGCTTGATGTGGACCCAGTCGAGGAACCGCTTGAGGTCGGCCAGGGACTGGACGCGCAGGATTTCGCCTTCCCTGGGACGGTGCTCGCCGTGCAGGAAGGGCGCTTCGGGCACTCTGGAAAAGGCTTTTGTCCAGTCAAAGGCCATGGCCGTTCCGCGTGGTCGTGGGTTTGTCCCCGTGGTCGGCCCGCCGTCCGGGGCAGGGGCCGTTTCCCTTTGGGGAAAAGAGTCATATAGCCGAAGCGAAAATATTTATAAAGTCTTTCCTCCCGGGGGCGTTCCCCTGGGGACCGGTTTGACGGCCGGGGGCCTCGTTCGTATATTGGCCGACATCACACGCCGGGCATCCCTCGGCCAGGGAGGACAACATGGCCGACGTCCGCTCGCCGCGCCAGGGCAGGGGCGCTGCCCGTCACCGCAGAGGCCTTCTTCCGGCCGCCCGGGCCTGAGCCGCCATGCGCGAACCTTCCTTTTACGAGCAGCTGCTGGCCATTGTCGGCAACGTCTTTGACGCCTATTCGGCCGTTCTCTTCCTGCCCGACGCCGAGGGCGGGACCTGCCGGGCCGCCGCCGCCTTCAGCCTCGGCGACGCCCTGGACCGGGACGCGGCCATTGCGCCGGGCATGGGCCTGGTCGGCTGGATCATCCGCGAGGGCAAGCCGCTTCTGATCAGCAATTTCGACCAGCGCCGGGGCGTGCTCGGCTACTACCGGGGCGGCGAGGAAGAGCGGATCCGGGCCTTCATGGGCTATCCCGTGGCCGCCACCGGCGGGGCGCTCTGCCTGGACAGCCGCAAGACCTACACCTTCGGCGACAAGGACCTGAAAATCCTCTCCCAGTTCGCCGAACTGGCCGGCAACCACCTGGCCCGCAGCCGCGAGGTGGAGACAAGCCTGGTCGAGCACGGCTTTTACCAGTGCCTGCGGCTGATCGCCACGCTGCACAAGACCCATCCCAAGTGGACGGCCTTCCGGGACGGGCTGCTCGGACTCCTGTCCCGGACCACGGGCTTCCAATACTGCCTCCTGACCGTGCGGGACGAGTCCGGCCGGTCCTATTACCTGGAGGGGGCCAGTGAGAGCCCGTTTCCGGGCGGGCGCAACGGTCCCCAACGGTTTTCCGTGGGCCAGGGGCTGGTGGGGTGGGTGTTCAAGAACCAGGCTCCGGTCTATTCCGGGGAAAAGGACGAGTCCGGGACCACGGGATTGCCGCTTTTCGGCCTGGACGTGGCCACCGGGGAGTTCAAAAGCGTCATCTGCCTGCCGATCCGGTTTTCCCGCCTGACCCGGGGCGTGCTGACCCTGGCCGACCGCCGCCCCCTGCCCGTGACCGAGGAACTCAAGGCTTTTGTGGCCATGGTCGCGGAAAACCTCGCCCTTTTCCTGGAAAATCTGCACCTGCGCACCCGGCTCGGCCGGCCTTCGGCGTAGACTTTTTCCGTTTCGCCCTCTACCATGCCGCAATTGTGGCGCAGTGGGGCCGGGGTCCCTGCATATCGAACTCCAATGCGAGCGTGGGCATGTTCTTCAGCAATTTTTTTCGATTCCTCGGCAAAGACCTGGCCATGGACCTGGGGACGGCCAATACCCTGCTCTATACCGCGGGCGACGGCATCGTCCTCAACGAGCCCTCGGTGGTGGCCATCGACACCCGAAGCGGGGACCTGATCGCGGTCGGGGCCGAGGCCAAGGAGTTCCTCGGCCGCACGCCCGAGCGGATCCGGGCCATCCGGCCCATGAAGGACGGCGTCATCGCCGACTTCGAGGTCACCCGGGCCATGATCGCCTTTTTCATCCGCAAGGTCCTGGCGGGATTTCGCTTCGCCAAGCCCAAGATCGTCATCTGCGTGCCGACCGGCATCACCCAGGTCGAGAAGCGGGCCGTGGTCGAATCGGCGCAGATGGCCGGCGCCCGCGACGTGAAGCTGATCGAGGAGCCCATGGCCGCGGCCATCGGCGCGGGCCTGCCCATCGAGAAGCCGTCCGGCAACATGGTGGTGGACATCGGCGGCGGCACGACCGAGGTGGCGGTCATCTCGCTTTCGGCCATCGCCTACGCCGAATCCGTGCGCGTGGCCGGGGACGAGCTCAACGAGACCATCCAGCGGTACGTGCAGGACGAGTTCCAGATCCTTATCGGCGAGAACATGGCCGAGGAGATAAAGATCCGGATCGGTTCGGCCATGCCCCTGGCCGAACCCCGGTCCATGGAAGTGGCCGGCAAGTCGTTGATCGACGGCACGCCGACCATGGTGACCGTGACCGACGGGCATGTCCGGGAGGCCATCCGCGAGCCGGTCAACATCATTGTCAACGCGGTCATGAAGGCCCTGGAGAAGACCCCGCCGGAACTGGTGGCCGACATCGCCCGCAACGGCCTGCTCCTGGCCGGCGGCGGCGCGCTCCTGGCCGGACTCGACACCCGGATCAGCCAGGAGACCAACCTGTCGGTCCACCTCGACGAGGCGCCGCTGACCACCGTGGTCCGGGGGACCGGGCGGTCCATGGAGGACCGGCTGCGTTACAAGGACGTTTTCATCAACTGACGCGTCCGCTCCGGGTGACGCGGGAGACAGGATGGACAAGGACTTGCAGGAACTCCTGGCCCGGACCCGGGAGGCCGTGGCCCGGGCCGGGGAACGGATACGGGCCGATTTCGGGGGGGCGCGGGAGTTCCGCCGCAAGGGCCGCATCGATCTTGTGACCGCCACGGACACGGCGGTCGAGGCCGCGTTGACCGAAAGCCTGACCGCCATTTTGCCCGGGGCCGGATTCCTGGCCGAAGAGACCGCCTCGGCCACCGCCGTGTCCGGGCTGACCTGGATCATCGATCCGGTGGACGGCACCACCAATTTCGCCCACGGTTTTCCGTTCGCCTGCGTCTCGGTCGCCCTCTACGACGGCCGCGAACCGCTGCTGGGCTGCATTTGCGCGCCCATGCTCGACCGGTTCTTCTGGGCCGGCAAGGGGCTTGGGGCCTGGTGCAACGGGGAGCGGATCGCCGTGTCCCAGGTCGACGCGCCGCTTGACGCCCTGGTCGCCACCGGCTTTCCCTACGCCATCCGCGAAAACCTGGACGAGATCATGGGCGACCTGCGCGCCGTGCTGTCCGAAACCCAGGGCATCCGCCGGCCGGGATCGGCGGCCCTGGACCTGGCCTTCGTGGCGGCCGGACATTTCGACGCCTTTTACGAACTGGGGCTCAATGCCTGGGACGTGGCCGCCGGCGTCCTGCTCGTGACCGAGGCCGGGGGGATGGTCAGCGGCTACCGGCCCCACGCCCCCTACGGCCTGGGGGCCCGGCGTATCCTGGCCACCAACGGCCGCCTGCACGAGGCCATGCTCCGCCTGCTCGGCGACTGACGCCCCCGGGCCGGCCG
>CAZIJE010000164.1:0-7087 GCA_964539435.1 uncultured Desulfovibrio sp. | reverse complement strand
TACGCGATCTTCACGGGTGACTGGAGTTCAGACGTGTGCTCTTCCGATCTGCTGCCCCTTTTGCCAGGACCCGGTCCGGCAAAAGGGGCAGCTTTTCGTCCCCCTCCGGAGCCGGAAGCCCGAGCAGCCGGCCGGCCGCGGCCAGAAGCAGGCGCACGCGCGGCTCGTTCCAGAAGGCGTCGGCCTCGGGCGCGGCACAGGGGATGCCGCACCGCTCCAGGCTCTTGCGGATGGGCGGGATCAGCCCGGAGAACCGGACCAGCACGGCCACGTCGGCCGGCGACAGGGTGTTTACGGAAAAGTCCCGGGTCAGGGTCAGGGACGTGCCGCCCAGAAGCGTCCTGATCCGCTCGCTCATCCAGGCCGCCTCGCCGGCGGCGGTCGGAGCCTCGAACAGCTGGATCTCGCCGGCCGCCTGCCGGTCCGGGCCGAGCCGCGACGCCAGCGGCGCGCGGCCGGGGAAAAGCCCGGCCGCCAGGTCGAGGACAGCCTGGGTGGAGCGGTAGTTCTCGGCCAGGGGCGCGACGACCAGATCCGGCCACAGGGCGAGGAGCTGGGCCCGAACGCCGCTTATGGCCCCCCGGAAGCCGTAGATGGACTGGTCGGGATCGCCGATGGCGAAAAGCGAGGCCCGGTCCCGGCCGACCAGGGCGGCCACCACGGCCAGCTGCAGGGGCGTCAGGTCTTGGACCTCGTCCACCAGCACGTGGGTCCAGGCCGGCCGGTCGCTGCCCTGGGCCAGCTTTTCCAGCCAGAATTCGAGCAGATCCGTGAAATCCAGGAGGTTCCACTCCTGCTTGCGCCGGGCGTAGCGGGCCGCGAACAGGCCGGGGCTGAGCGGCGCGGCCAGGTCCGGGGTCGGCGGCTCCAGGCGTTCCCGGGCCAGGGACAGGTCGCGCCAGGCCGCGCGGAGCCGGGCCCCGGCCAGCTCGGGATTGACCGTGGCGTACAGGCGGCGGGAGGCCTCCTCGGACAACAGCACCGGCTCCTGGCCGCCCGAGGCGGTCCAGGCCGACAGGGCCAGGGCGTGCAGGGTGTCGGCCCGGGGCAGGGCGGCGTCGCCCGCCTGCCCGAGGTCGCGGGCCAGCCGCTCCTGGAGTTCGCCGGCGGCCCGGCGGGTGAAGGTCACGGCCAGGATGTTCGCGGCCGGGACCCCGTCCGTGAGCAGGGACCGGATCTTGGCCAGCAGGGTGTGGGTCTTGCCGGTGCCCGGCCCGGCCACGACCAGGACGTGGCGGCCGGACGCCTGGACGGCGGCCTGCTGGGCGGCGTTGAGGGCCGGCCGCCGGGGTTCGGGAAGGGTCACGGAGCGGGCGGGGGGAGGCTCGGACGGCGCGTCGCCGTCGGACGCGGCGTCGCCCGGCGTGGCCGTGGCGGAAGGCTCGCCCGACACGGGCCGGAACCGGCCGGCCTTGATGTCGCGTTTCTCGTCCGGCGAAAAGACCGTGATCCGGCCGTACTGGCCGTCGAAACCGGCGGCGCGCAGGACCCGGCCCCGGCGCATGCGGCGGATGGCCTCGGCCATGACCGTGTTGACCTTGGCGATGTCCTCGACCGGGGTCTCGCGCAGGATGGTCAGTTCCGAGCCGAAGCGGGCGTAGAGGGCGGCGGTCAGCCGCCTGGCCTTGCCGGTCTTGGGACCCACGCCCATGACCTCGCCGGCCAGTTCGTCCAGGGGAATCAGCGAGGTGAACCCGGGCATGCCTTCCGGCCTGACCGGCTCGGTCCGATCGGCCAGCTCCAGGACCCGGTGCAGCACGCCGAGGGTCAGCGGTTTGCCGCAGACCGGGCAGATGCCGCCCCGGGCGTTGGCCTCGGCCGGCTCCATGACCACGCCGCAGTCCCGGTGGCCGTCCAGGTGGTATTTGCCCTCTTCCGGGAAAAATTCCACGGTGCCGCAAAACTTCGGGCCCACGCCCTGGCCGCGCAGGGACCGGTAGATCCCCTCGTAGGTCGGGTCGCCGCAGAAGAGGTTGCACTCCCGGCCGAGCTTTTCCCCGGAGTGGGCGTCGGAGTTGGAGATGAGCCGGAACCGGTCCAGGGCCGAAAGGGTCCAGTTCATTTCCGGATCCGAGGACAGGCCCGTCTCCAGGGCGAAGATCTCCTTGGACAGCTTGCCGAAGCACTCCTCGATGGAGTCGAAGCCGGACTTGGAGCCGAACAGGGAAAACCAGGGCGTCCAGATGTGGGCCGGCACGAGAAAGGCCAGGGGGTCGGCTTCGAGCACGATTTCGAGCAGGTCCCGGCTGTCCAGGCCCAGGATCGGCCGGCCGTCGGCGGACAGGTTCCCGACCTTGGACAGCCTGGCGTTGAGCTTCTCGGCCACGGCCAGGGAAGGGACGAAGACCAGGTTGTGGATTTTGCGGACCTTGCCCCCGCGCTTGTAGATGGAGCTGATCTCGGCCGACAGCATGAACCGGACCCGGCCCGTGAATTTGGCGTCCGGCAGCCAGGGAATCTCCTGGCCGAGGCCGGAGGCGTCGGCAAGGCGCAAAAGGCCGGTCCCGTCCTCCACCAGGTCGCGGCGCAGGTCGGCCAGCCAGCCCGGGTGGGTGAAGTCGCCGGAACCGACCACGGTCAGGCCCTTGACCTCGCCGAAGGCGGCCAGGTTTTTCGGCGTCAGGTTCTTGCTCGTGGCCCGGGAGTAGTGGGAGTGGATGTGCAGGTCGGCGAGGTACTGCTCCATGGCCCCAGGCATACAGGGATCGGCCCGCCGGGGCAAGGGCCGGGGGAAGGAACGGGGGAGGCGCGCAAAAAGGGGGACGCTTTCGCGCCCCCCTTGGAAGTCGATCCGGGATGCAGGCTGCTTATTTGGCCTTGTCGCCGGAAGCGGCGCCGTGCATCTTGATCTCGACCTTCTCGGTCAGACCTTCGTAGTACTTGCGCAGCAGGACCAGGACCTCGTCGCGGCCGAAGTGGTCCGGGATCTCGCCGCCCTCGGACAGCATCTTGCGCAGCTTGGTGCCGGACAGGATGACGCGGTCTTCCTTGGTGTGCGGGCAGGTGCGCAGCGAAGCCATGCCGTCGCACTTGTAGCAGTAGAAGGTCCAGTCGATCTTCAGCGGCTCGCACAGCAGGGCCTGGCCCGGCTTGTCGCACTTGCCGTCGGCGTAGGGGATCCGGTCGAAGATCTCCTGGGCCTCGAACATGCCGTAGAAGTCGCCGACGCCGGCGTGGTCACGGCCGATGATCATCTTGTTGACGCCGTAGTTCTGGCGGAAGGTGGCGTGGAGCAGGCCTTCGCGGGGACCGGCGTAACGCATGTCGAGGGGGTAGCCGCCCTGGACAACGTTCTTCTCGACGAAGTAGTGCTTCACCAGGGTGTCGATGCACTCCACGCGGACTTCGGCCGGGATGTCGCCGGGCTTCAGGTTGCCGATCAGGGAGTGGATGATGACGCCGTCGCACACTTCGATGGCGATCTTGCACAGGTACTCGTGGGAGCGGTGCATGGGGTTGCGCAGCTGCAGGGCGGCGACGTTGGCCCAGCCGCGCTCGTCGAAGATGGCGCGGGTCTCGGCCGGACGCAGGTACACGCCCTTGTACTTGGTCGGGTACTCGCCCTCGGACAGGACGTTGACCGGACCGGCCAGGCACACGGCCTTGCGCTCCATGACCATCTTGACGCCCGGGTGGTCTTCCAGGGCGACCTTCCAGAACTTGTCGTCGGCGGAGTCGTCGCCGGCGCCCTTGTAGACCAGCTCGGATTCCCACTTCTTGTCGGCTTCGGTCAGCTCGAACTTTTCGGTCACCTTCATGGTGGCGAAAATCTCGCCCTTGCGCTCAAGGGTGATCTCCTCGCCTTCCTTGATGGAGGCGGCTTCTTCCTTGGTCACCGCCAGGACGACGGGAACCGGCCAGAAGGTGCCATCGGCCAAGGTCATCTTCTCGACGACGCTTTTCCAATCGGCCTTGGTCATGAAGCCGTCGAGGGGCGAGAAGCCGCCGATGCCGATCATGATCAGGTCGCCCTTTTCCTGGGCGGTGATCTCAACCTTCTTCAGGCCAGCGGCCTTCTTCAGCTCGGCTTCCTTGGCAGCGCCCTCGAGCAGGCGGATGACCAGACCTTTGCCTCCATGCGGCGGAACCAATTTGGACATGTAGCGCCTCCTTACCGGTGAATTTGTTTAACGTTTCCGCGTAAATCCTGGGTGGTCGGATGTTATCCGGAGCCGACCGTCCCCATGAGTGCGCCACCTATACACCAGGGCCAGGGGAATACCAAGTGAAAAATGTATCAAACCCCACGAAAATGGCGTCGGAATGCCCGGCCGCAGGCGGTTTTTTCTTCCCCGGACAAGGCCGGGCCAGGACCCGCATTGACCTGGACAACGCCTTCCATTATGTGCCTTCCCGACCCCTATCGGCGTTTCGCCAAAGGCTTCCCCACACATGGACACTTCGCGCATCCGCAATTTCAGCATCATCGCCCACATCGACCACGGCAAATCGACCCTGGCCGACCGCATCCTCGAACTCACGGGGCTCATCACCGCCCGTGATATGCGCGAGCAGTACCTCGACCGCATGGACCTCGAACGCGAACGCGGCATCACCATCAAGGCCCAGACCGTCCGCATCCCTTATAAGGCGGCCGACGGCAAGGACTATGTCCTCAACCTGATCGACACCCCGGGCCACGTGGACTTCTCCTACGAGGTCTCGCGCAGCCTGGCCGCCTGCGAGGGCGCGCTCCTGGTCGTGGACGCCACCCAGGGCGTCGAGGCCCAGACCCTGGCCAACGTCTTCCTGGCCCTGGACAACGACCTGGAGATCCTCCCGGTCCTGAACAAGATCGACCTGCCGAGCGCCGACCCCGAGGCCGTCAAGGCCGACATCGAGGAGGCCATCGGCATCCCCTGCGCCGACGCCGTGGCCGTCTCGGCCAAGACCGGCGCCAACGTGGACAAGGTCCTCGAACAGATCATCAGCAAGATCCCGCCGCCCAAGGGCGACCCGGCCGCGCCGCTCCAGGCCCTGGTCGTGGACTCCTACTACGACTCCTACCAGGGCGTGGTGGTCCTGTTCCGGGTCATGGAAGGCACGATCCGGCTCGGCCAGCGGATCAGGATGATGTCCACGGGCGCGGACTACGAGGTCATCCGGCTGGGGGCCTTTTCTCCGGTGCAGGTCGACATCCCCGCGTTCGGGCCCGGGGAGGCGGGATTTTTCTGCGCCAACATCAAGACCCTGACCGACGCCCGGGTCGGCGACACCGTCACCGGAGCGGAGTCCCCGGCCGCCACGCCCCTGCCCGGGTTCAAGGAAGTCAAGCCCATGGTCTTTTGCGGCCTCTACCCGGTGGACGCCGCCGAGTACGAGGTCCTCAAGACCGCCCTGGAAAAGCTGCGCTTAAACGACGCGGCCTTCACCTTCGAGCCCGAGACCTCCCAGGCCCTGGGCTTCGGCTTCCGCTGCGGCTTTCTGGGGCTTCTCCACATGGAGATCATCCAGGAGCGCCTGGAGCGGGAGTTCGGGGCCAACCTGATCGCCACGGCCCCGTCGGTCATCTACAAGGTCGAGACCCTGGCCGGGAAGACCATCAACATCGACAACCCGAGCAAGCTGCCCAAGACCCAGGAGATCGCCGCCCTCTACGAGCCCTACGCCCGGCTGGAGATCCACACGCCCAACGAGTACGTGGGCGCGGTCTTCAAGTTGTGCGAGGAAAAGCGCGGCATCCAGAAGGACGTCCGCTACCTGACCGCCACCCGGGTCGTCATCACCTACGAACTGCCGTTCGCCGAGATCGTCTACGACTTCTTCGACCGGCTCAAGTCGGCCACGCGCGGCTACGCCTCCCTGGACTACGAGATCACCGACTACCGGGCCTCGGACCTGGTCAAGCTCGACATCCTCATCAACGGCGATCCGGTCGACGCCCTGGCCGTCATCGTGCACCGGGACAACGCCTACCACTACGGCCGGGCCCTGGCGCTCAAGCTCAAGCGGGTCATCCCGCGCCAGCTCTTCGAGGTCATCATCCAGGCGGCCATCGGCACCAAGATCATCGCCCGGGAGCGCAACGCGCCCATGGGCAAGAACGTCACGGCCAAGTGCTACGGCGGCGACATCACCCGCAAGCGCAAGCTTTTGGAAAAACAGAAGGAAGGCAAGAAGCGCATGAAGCGCATGGGCAACGTCGAACTGCCCCAGGAGGCCTTCCTGGCCGCGCTCAAGGCCGGCGAGGACTAAGCCGGCGCGGGGCGGGAAAAGTCGCTGCCCAGGGCTTCCCTGATGCCCTCTGTCGCGTATACAAGACCGAGGCGCGCGCGGACGCGCCGGCCGCATCCCCGGTTCCGCCCGAACCGACGGCCGGACGGACCGGAAGGCGACGACTGTCCGCCGGCTCTCCTGGTTCCCCTCCCAAACAACAACAAGGAATTGCGACGATGAATCCGAGATGGCAAAAACTGCTGTTGGAATACCTGGAAGCCCTGGCCGTCGCCCTGGTCCTGGCCTTTGTCATCCGCACCTTCGTGGTCCAGGCCTTCAAGATCCCTTCCGGCTCCATGCTCGACACGCTCCTGATCGGCGACCACCTGCTGGTCAACAAGTTCCTCTACGGCACCCGCATCCCCTTCACCGACAAGATCGTCATGCCGCTCGAAGACCCGAAGCAGGGCGACGTCATCGTGTTCGAGTTCCCCGAGGACACCTCCAAGGACTTCATCAAGCGCATCATCGGCGTGCCCGGCGACGTCGTCGAAATGCGCGACAAGGCCCTGTTCCGCAACGGCGAAAAACTCACCGAGCCCTACATCAAGCACACCGACGCCAACATGCAGCCGCGCCGCGACAACTTCGGCCCCATCACCGTGCCCGAGGGCAAATACTTCGTCATGGGCGACAACCGCGACGAATCCTACGACTCCCGCTTCTGGGGCTTCGTGGACAAGGAGAAGATCCGGGGCAAGGCCTGGGTCATCTACTGGTCCTGGGACGGCCCCGGCGACATCCGCTGGAACCGTATCGGCCAGATGGTCCGGTAGGGGAGGGGAAGAGCGCCTCCGGCGGCCGGGAGGGGGTCACCCCCTCCCGGACCCTCCCGTCCTGTGAGCCGCGTTGGTCAGGCTGCAAAGCCAGC
>CAZIJE010000163.1:4338-7187 GCA_964539435.1 uncultured Desulfovibrio sp. | reverse complement strand
GGCCACGGCCGCGACCCCGGTCTCGGCCAGAATGATCTCGGCCGTGGCCCGGGCCGACGGCGCGGTCAGGCCGCCGCGCAGGTGGGGCACGGTCTGGCTGGCGATGGACAGGATGCGCCGGGCCTCGGACGAGTCGCGGGCGTCCCGGAGGTGGCGCTGCAGGCGCAGGGCCTTGACGAAGATGGCCGCGCCCATGGCGTTGATGACGATCAGGGCCTTGACGAAGATGGCCGCGCCCATGGCGTTGATGACGATCATGGGCGCGCCGATGAGCCGCACCAGGTCCACGGCCTCGGCAAACGGCCGGGACAGGGCCAGGACCAGCCCCATGTGCGCGGTCTCGCCCACGAGCCCCAGGGCCATGGCCACGCCCCAGTCCAGGGACTGGCCCGGAAACCGCCTGGCGACCAGTCCGGCGGCCGTGCCCTCCAGAAAGGTGGCCAGGGCGCACGGCAGGGCGCTGAAGCCGCCGATGTCGATCAGGTAGCGGTGGCCGCCGGCGATGAGCCCCGCGCCCATGCCGACCACCGGTCCGCCGAACAGCCCGGCCGTGATCACGCCCATGGCCCGCAGGTTGGCGTAGGAATGGAACACGTAGTTGCCGGTGTAGGTGCCGAGGATGCCGAACAGGCCGAAAAGGACCGTCACGGCCACGGTGGCCCAGACCGGCCGCTCCCGGGCCGTGCTCATGCGCTCGAACGGGGCCAGGGTCATGATGGCGAAGCCGCCGGCCAAAAGAAGCCCGAACCGCTGGGACAGGTTGACGAAGAGGTCCGGCACCGCCGGGATGAACAGGCCGAGATCCATGACGCCGCCCTTGCCGCGACCGGCCGCTACAGCCCCAGCCGCTCCTTGAATTCCCGGACCCGGTTGCGGCTGACCGTGACCTCGGTCCGGTCCCGGTCGTCCATGACCAGCAGGTACTTGCCCCCGAACCAGGGCGAAAGCTCGGCGATCCGCTCCAGGTTGACCAGCACGGCCCGGTTGGCCCGGAAAAAGGGCTGTCCGGTCAGGCGCTCCTCGGCCCGGGTCAGGCTCGGCAGGCCGTGGCACGGCAGACGGCCCTGGTCGGTCACGGCCGAAACGCCCCTGTCGTCGGCTTCGATGCAAAGGACCTCGCCGGCCGGCACCAGGGCGATGCGGCCCTGGCGCTCCACCGCCACCCGGGCCGGCTGCCGGCCCCGGCCAAGTCCGGCCAAAAGCGATCCCAGGGCGTCGGAAAGCCCCCCGCGTCCCTCGGCCAGCCGCCGCCGCGCCCGGTCCAGGCTCACGGCCAGCCGCTCCGGCGACACGGGCTTCAGGAGATAATCCACGGCGTTTTGCTCGAAGGCCGCGATGGCGTACTCGTCGTAGGCCGTGACGAAGATGAAAAGCGGCACATGGGAAAAGGCCATGGCCTGGCGCAGGACCGCGAAACCGTCGTCGCCTGGCATGCGGATGTCGAGCAGGACCAGGTCCGGTTTCTGGGCTTCGATGGCGGCCAGAGCCCGGGAGGCGCAGTCGGCCTGCCCGGCCTCGATGTCGGGGTGGGCATGCAACAGATAGGCCAGCTCGTCGCGGGCCGGCTTCTCGTCGTCCACGATCAGGGCGCGAAGGACCATGGCCAAACGGTAGCGCGCCGCCCTTGCCCTGTAAAGCGGCGGCCCCTCAGTCCTTGCGGCCGGGATCGCCCGTGGTGGCCGGACACCAGACCGGGGTGGCCGTGGCGTCGGCGCTGCGCAGGTCGCAGGGGTCGGCGTCGCAGACCTCGCACCGGGCGTCGCTGCACGGGTCGGCGTGGATCATGACGTCCGCCGACTGCCCGAGCCGGGACCGCAAAAGCCCCTCCATGGCCTCCACCTGGTCGTGGGCCTCGGCCAGCGACATCTCGCGGGGCAGGATCAGGTGCAGGTCCACATGGATCTGCCGGCCGGCCTTGATCACCCGCAGCCGGTGGATGTCGATCCAGGACGGATGGCGGTTCTCCCGCAGGACCGCGCAGATGCCTTCGAGAAGCTCGGGGTCGGACTCGATCATGAACCCCGACACGGACCGGCGCACCAGCCCCACCCCGGCCCAGGCGATGTTGACCCCGACCAGGCAAGCCACCAGCCCGTCCAGCCACAGCCAGCCCGTGACCCAGACCAGCCCGAGCCCGACAATCACCCCGGCCGAGGTGTACACGTCGGTCAACACGTGCTTGCCGTCGGCCTCCAGGGTCAACGACCCCGACCGCCGGCCCTGGCGCAACAGCCGCAGCCCCAGCCACCAGTTGACCGCGCTGGCCCCGAGCAGCAGCACGATGCCGATTCCCAGGCGCGGCATGGGCTGGGGATGGAAGATCTTGTCCCACGATTCCCAGAAGATGCCGAGCGAGGCCAGGAGGATCAGCATCCCCTCCAGCCAGGCCGCGTAATACTCGATGTTGCCGTGGCCGTACGGATGGCCCTCGTCCGGCGGCGTCTCGGCCACGGACACGCTCACCACCGCGAACCCGGCCGCGACCACATTGATGATGGACTCCAGGGCGTCGGACAGGATGGCCGCCGAACCGGTCAGCAGCCAGGCCAGGCTCTTGACCGCCAACAGCGCCACGGCCACGCCCAGGGACAACCGGGCCGCCCGGACCTCGGGCGAGGCGTCTTTATTGAAGCGAAACGTCCGCATGGTGCGCCTCGTACCCCTGGGAAAGGCTGGTGTAAATGGTGCAGGAGAATGGAAAGAAAAAAGATGCCTCCGGCGGGGGGGGGGGGGGGGGGGGGGGGGGGGGGGCGGGGCGCCCCCCCCCCCCGCCCCCCCCCCCGCCCGCCGCGCCCCCCCGCCCCCGGGCGGGCCGCGCGCGCGGCCCCCCCCCCCCCCCCCCCCCCCCC
>CAZIJE010000163.1:0-4328 GCA_964539435.1 uncultured Desulfovibrio sp. | reverse complement strand
TGACCCCTCCCGGACCCACCCGTCACCCGACCAGGGGGTCCGGGGGGGATGATCCCCCCCGGCCGCCGGAGGCGTCTTCCCTCTCCCTCTCCCCGGCGGACAGCTACTTCAGGGAGCCGATCTTGCCGAACTTGTTGGACTCGGCGCGGTAGAAGACGTTTTCGATGACCTTGTCGTTGCCCACGTCCTTGTAGTCGATGCGCACGGGCGAGCCGTCCTCTTTGACCTTGCGGAAGAAGTCGGCGATGTTTTTGAACTTGTCGGACCGGAGCCCCGGGTCCACCACGAAAAATCCCTGGCTGGTGACAATGGTCAGGACGTTTTTGGTCTCCTGGACTTCTTCGACCAGGGCTGTGGTCTTCTTGTACTTCACCGCCAGGCTGTCCTCGGTGAGGAAGTCCATGACGTAGTAGGCGGCCACGATGAACAGGAGAAAGGAGAGGATCAGGAGCACCTTTCCCTTGTTGACGGCGAAGTCGCCGATGGCCTGCCGCAGTCGTGCAATCTTTGTCGAATCGATCATAGCGCCTCATTGCGCCGGCGGTTCTTCTGGATGTCGCCGGCCCGCTCGTCGGCAAGGGCTATAGCATCCTTGGGCAAGGGAAAAAAGAGAAGAATCGAGGGCGGTCCGGCCGGCCCGGACCGCACCCCGGTTCGTAATGCCTTAACAGCCGGGCAACCGGCCTGTTTTTCGAGGTCAGGGCTCGATTTTCGTGCCGAGCAGATCCAGGAATTTACGCATCCATTCCGGATGGGCCGGCCAGGCCGGGCCGGTCACCAGGTTGCCGCTGACAACGGCGTTGGAAAAGGTGGCGTTGGGCCCGACGTAGGTGCCGCCGGCCCGCTCGATGTCGGGCTGCACGGCCGGATAGGCCATGCACTGGCAACCGGCGACCACGTCGGCGGCCACCAGCACCTGCTGGCCGTGGCAGACGGCGGCGATGGGCTTTTTGGCCGCGGCGAAGTGCTTGACGATCTCGATGACGCGCGGGTTGAGGCGGATGTATTCCGGGGCGCGGCCGCCCGGGATGACCAGGGCGTCGTAGCCGGCCGGGTCCACGGCCTCGAAGTCGGCGTTGAGGACGAAGTTGTGGCCCGGCTTTTCGCTGTAGGTCTGGTCGCCTTCGAAATCATGGACCGCGGTGCGGACGAAGTCGCCGGTTTTTTTTCCGGGGCAGACGGCATGGACCTCGTGGCCGACCATGAGCAGCATCTGGAAGGGCACCATGACTTCGTAGTCTTCGACATAGTCGCCGACCAGCATCAGGATCTTTTTTACCGCCATGCGTTACTCCTTGGCTGTCTGTATGGGCTTGCCGTGGCGCTGCGGCGACGGCAGAGGGACCGTTCGGATAATGCCTTCCAGCGAACCCCTACTTGGTGCAGTTGCAGCGGTAGAACTTGCGGTTGCAAAACTCCATGCAGGCCTCGCGCGTGGCCTTGATCTTGGCCTTGCACTGGTCGGGCGCGTCGGCCAGAAGCGTCTGCTCCCGGTCCTTGCAGGCGGCGTAGCAGCCGGCCATGTTTTCGTAATAGTCCGTGACCACGCCCTGGTAGACGTCACAGACCCGGGCGGCGCAGGCCGCATCCGCCCCGGCCGCGTTCTGGCGGCAGGCGGCCTGGAATTCCGGAGGCGTGATGATGGGCTGGATTTTGGCGCAGCCGCAGGCGGCGAGGCAGCAGGCGAGCAGGACGAGCGAAAGCGTTCGTGGCACGAGTTCTCCTTCCCCAGCGTACGAAAGCGGGATTGCATCGGGTTTTCCTATTTAACTACCGCCAACCCGGTGTCCTGGCAAGCCGGCCTTGCGCCGGCCGGCCCGGAGCCCTACCATCGGCCCATCCCACGAGACGTACGGGGCACGACCGCCATGGGCCACCACCGCCGCGCCGGCGCCAATCCATGACCAGGGGCATCCCGCCGCTTCTGCCCTGGCAGCCCTGCCTGCTGGCGTATGGGGCCGGCATCCTGGCCGTGGAACACACGGCCGGGGCCGTGTGCGGCCTGCTCCTGCTCGCCTTGTTCCCGCGCCCGGCCCCGGGCCGGCCGTCCCTGGCCTTCCTCGTCCTGGCCTTCGGCCTGGGCCTTGGCGCGGGTTTTTTCGCCTTGCCGGCCGTGCCCGAACGCGTGCCGGCCTGCGGCGCCACGGGGCCGGTCGCGGTCACCGGCCGGACGGCGTCGGTCGATCCCCGGCCCGAGAGCCGCCTGTCCGTGACCCTGGACCGCGTCACCGTCTCCGGCGGCGTACCTGGCGGCGCGGGCGACGGTTGCGAGGCCGCGCCCCTTCCGGGCGGGCTGGTCCTGACCATAGACCGGCCGGCCTTCCGGCCCGTCCCGGGCGACATCCTGGCCGTGACCGCCCGGGTGCGGCCGACCGCCGGCTTCCGCAACCCCGGCACCACGGATTTCGCCTTTTCCCGCCGCCTGGACGGGGTCTTTTACCGGGCCTTCGCACGGGGCGACCGGGGCCAGGTGGCGCTGCTCACGGCCAGCGACAACACGCCGGCCAGGGCCCGGGAGTCCCTGCGGCGGCAGGCGGCCGGTGTCCTGGCTCCGCCCGAGGGGGCCGACGCGGCCGCGCGGGCCGGACGGGCCATGGTCACGGCCCTTCTCTTCGGCGACCTGTCCGAGTTCACCGTCCCGGACCTCGACTTGATCCGCCGGGCCTCCCTGGCCCACACCCTGGCCCTGTCGGGCATGAACATCTCCTATGTGGCCGCCTTGGGCCTGGGCCTGGCCTGGCTGGCCGGCCGGCTGCGGCCGTCCCTCTTCCTGCGCCTGCCCCGGCCCTACCTGGCCCTGGTCCTGACCGCGCCGCTGGTGGCCGGCTACTGTTGGCTCGGCGGCTATTCGCCGTCGCTTTTCCGCGCCGCCTTCATGTTCGGCTGCTGCGGGCTGCTCCTTTTTTGCGGCCGCCACGCCACGCTGTTTGACGGCCTGTTTCTGGCCCTGGCCATCATGATCACAGCCATGCCGCTGTCCGTCTTCGACGTCCGGCTCCAGCTCTCGGCCCTGGCCGTGGCCGGCATCGGCCTTTTCTGGCCGCCCTTTGCCGCCTTGTGCGCCAAATCCGGCCTCAAGCGCCCCTGGAGGGCTCCAATTCTCGGGGCGTGCGGCATCCTCTGGACCAGCCTGTGCGCCGAGGCCGCGGTCCTGCCGGTCGTCAGCCGCCTCTTCGGCGAACTCAATTTCAACCCCTGGCTCAACGCCCCCTGGCTGCCGCTTCTGGGCCTGATGGTCACGCCCCTGGCCCTGGTCGGCCTGGCCCTCCTGCCCGTCCCCTTCCTGGCCGGAGCCGGCGCGTCCCTGCTCCTCCTGGCCGCCTGGTGCTGCGAAGGCCTCATGCGGGTCCTGGGCTTCCTCGACGCCAACCATTTGCTCCTGACCCGGGCCGTGCTCCGGCCCTGGTGGCCCGAGCTGCTCGGCTGCCTCGGGCTCCTGGCCGCCCTGGCCGTCACCCTGTCCGGCCGGAGGCGGCCCCTGGCCGCCCTGCTCGCCAGCCTAGCCCTCCTTCTCGCGCCCACGGCCTGGCGCGCCGTGGACGACGCGCGCGAGCAGGTGCTCCTCACCGTCCTCGACGTCGGCCAGGGCCAGGCCGTGGCCCTGCGGCTTCCCGGCGGGCAACGGCTGCTGGTGGACGCGGGCGGGCTCTTCGGCAACTTCGACGTCGGCCGGACCGTGGTCGGGGCCTTTCTGACCGACGGCCGGCCGCCGCGCCTGGATGCGGCCCTGGCCAGCCACCCCCACGCCGACCACGTCAAGGGGTTCGTCTCGCTCCTGCAACGCTTCGCCATCGGCCGCTACCACGACAACGGCGGCGCTCCCGAAGGGTTCCTGGCCGCGCCCATGGCCGCTGCCCTGGCCGACCGCCGCATCCCCCACGCCAGCCTCGCCGCCGGCGACGCCCTCGACCTCGGCCACGGCCTGGTCCTTTCCGTGCTCCACCCCGGTCCGGACGCCGACCTGTCCGGCAACAACGGCTCCCTTGTCCTGCGCCTGACCTGGAACGGCCGGGGCCTGGCCCTCCTCCCGGGCGACGCCGAACGGGGAGTCCTCAAGCGCCTGGCCGCCTCGGGAGCCGACCTCGCGGCCGCCGTGCTGGTCATGCCCCACCACGGCGCGTCCACGGGCCTGTCCAGGCGCTTCCACGCCGCCGTCTCGCCCCGGATCGCCGTCGCCAGCTGCGGCGACAGCGGCCGCTACCCCTCGGCCAAGGTCGTCGAGAGCCTGCGCCGCCTGGGCTGCGCCACGTACGACACGGCACGCAACGGCGCGGTGACCGTGCGGTTCGGCGGCCTCACCGCGCTCAACAAGGCCTCGCTGCGCGTGA
>CAZIJE010000162.1:0-7251 GCA_964539435.1 uncultured Desulfovibrio sp. | reverse complement strand
GCCGTCCTGGTCGGCGTGTCGGTCCGGAGCGGCTGTGGGGCGGTCGGCCATGGCGGAGCCGGGCGCGGCCGTTAGAGCCGCCAGTAGCGGAATCCGGCCGCCTCGGCCTCGGCCCGGGCGTAGAGGCCCTTGACGTCCACGAGGACCGGCCGGGCGCTCGGCCGGAACCAGCCGGCCAGCTCCTCCAGGGACAGGGTCTTGAAGGCGTCGTGGCCCACGGCCACGATCAGGGCGTCGAGGTCGCGCAGCTCGTCTTGGGGCACCAGGGTCAGGCCGTATTCCTCCCGGGCCTCCTCGGCCGCGACCATGGGGTCGTGGACCATGACGTGCATGCGGTAATCGCACAGCTCCCGGACGATATCCACGACCTTGGTGTTGCGCAGGTCCGGCACGTTCTCCTTGAACGTCAGCCCCAGGATGCCGATGCGGGCGGACGAGACCCGGCATTCGGAGCGGATCAGCATCTTGACCGTCACCTCGGCCACGTGCTTGCCGATGGAGTCGTTGATGCGCCGGCCGGCCGGGATGATCTCGGGGTGCAGGTCCAGGCTCTGGGCCTTGTAGAGCAGGTAGTAGGGGTCCACGCCGATGCAGTGGCCGCCGACCAGGCCCGGCCGGAAGGGCAGGAAGTTCCACTTGGTCCCGGCCGCCTCCAGGACGTCGATGGTGTCGATGTCCAGGCGCTCGCAGATCAGCGACAGCTCGTTCATGAGCGCGATGTTGATGTCGCGCTGGGTGTTCTCGATCACCTTGGCGGCCTCGGCCACCTTGATGGACGGGGCCTTGTGGATGCCGGCCGTGACCACCGCGCCGTAGAGCGAGGCCAGCAGTTCCGTGACCTCGGGCGTCTGGCCGGCCACGACCTTGACCACCGTGGCCAGGGTGTGGACCTTGTCGCCGGGATTGATCCGCTCGGGCGAATAGCCGAGGAAAAAGTCCGTGCCGCCGGCCAGGCCGGAGCCCTTTTCCAGGATCGGCTGGCAGATCTCCTCGGTCAGGCCCGGGTAGACCGTGGATTCGTAGACCACCACCGCGCCGGGCGTGAGGTAGCCGGCGAGCAGGGTGGAGGCCTTGACCAGGGGGTCGAGGTCCGGCGCGCGGTTGGCGTTTATGGGCGTGGGCACGGCCACGATGAAGCACTGGCAACCGGCCAGGTCCGAAGCCTCGTGGGTGTAGCGGATGGCGACCGAAGCCAGGTCCTTGGGATCGACTTCCAGGGTACTGTCCCGGCCGGCGGCCAGTTCCGCCACCCGGGCGGCCTTGACGTCGAAGCCGATGACGTCGAAATGCCTGGCCAGGGCCACGGCCAGGGGAAGGCCCACGTAGCCGAGGCCGATCACGGCCACGGGCGCTTTTTTCGCGCGAAGATCGTCAAATGTGATCAATGGTAGTGCTCCTTGCATGGTAAGCGGGGACGCCCTGGCCGATACCGCAAAGCGGTACGGCCGGCAAGACGGGCCTGTTTACATGTCCCGGCCGAAACCGTAGGCTTGGGGGATGCAATTCGATTGGAAACTTTTCCTGACGGCCCTGGGACTGGCCTTCATCCTGGAAGGCCTGCCGTATTTCGTGGCGGCCGAAAAGATGCCCGACGTGCTGCGCGCCCTGTCCGAACGGCGGCCCCGGGAACTGCGGGCCCTGGGCATGACCGCCATCCTGGCCGGCCTGGCCCTGATTTTTTTCCTGCGCGGCACGGGCGGCTAGCCGGCGCGGACGTCGCGCGTTCGCCTGCCCCAAACGGGACAGGGGCCCGGGGGAAACGGTTTCTCCCGGTGGGGTCCGGGGCAAGGCCCCGGTTTTTCTTGTCCCGGCTCAGGCGGCCTTGATCCCGGCGTGCAGGAAGACGATGCCCCCGGCCATGGCCCGGTAGCTCACGTCGCCGAATCCGGCCCGTTGCATTTCGTCGGCCAGGGCCTCCTCGTGGGGAAATTCGGCGATGGTCGCGGCCAGGTAGCGGTAGGCCTCGTCGTCCCCGGACACGGCCTTGCCGATGGCCGGCAGGATCCGGCGCAGGTAGAAGTTGTAGCACCCCCCCCACAGCCGGCGCTTGCCCGTGCCGAATTCCAGGACCATGAGCCGGCCGCCGGGCCGGAGCACCCGCGCAAGCTCGGCAAAGGCCTCGGGCCGGGGCCGGATGTTGCGGATGCCGAAGGCGATGGTGGCCCCGGCCACGGACGCGTCCGGGAGCGGCAGGGCCAGGCCGTCGCCAAGGACCGGATGGATGCGGGTCCGGTTGTCGGCCGCGAGTTTGGTCTTGCCCCGGGCCAGCATGGGCAGGCAGGGATCGGCGGCCACGATGGTCCGGTCGCCATGGCGGGCCAGCATGATGGACACATCGAGCGTGCCGGCGGCCAGGTCCAGGACCGGCCCGGCCGGAAGTCCCGGGGCCAGGAGCGCCTTGACCATGGCCCGGCGCCAGGCGATGTCCAGGCCGGCCGAGAGCAAATGGTTGAGCAGGTCGTAGGAGCCGGCCACCCGGCCGAACATGCCGGCCACGCGCCCCGCGTCCCCGGGAACGGGCAGATCAGCCATGGTCGCGGCCGTCCTTGGTCTCGCGGGCCTCGCCGGCCGCTTCGGACCGGCTGATGACCCGCAGCACCTCTTCGTAGATGGGGCCGAAATGCTCGGTGAAGTTGCCGGGCGAGATCCGGCCGGTCTCCACGAACTTGACCACGATCTCCTTGGTGACCTGCAGGGCCAGGTTCTCCCGCTTGTCCATGCGTTCCTCCGTCCATGCCCGTCGCGTCCGGCTAGGCCGGACGTCGGCCGGCGGCCTGCCGGCGGGGCTCTGTGTCGGGGCGTCGCCCCGGTGGTTGCGGGAAAAAAACCCGCCCGGTTGGGGAAATGGCCTTGGACCGTCCAAGGGCATGGGCCGGGCGGGAAAAGGGAAAAACCAGGGGAGGCACTCCCCTTTTTTGCGCAGGCCCTAGCACGGCCCGGCCCGGACGTCGAGGCCGGGCCTGCCCCCGCGCCGGACGATGGGCGCGGCATGTTTCAAAGAACATTGTGAACTTCGGTCCTCTCCCGTAGACTGGACAAAATCCCCTGTCCGTCGCCGTCTTGCCGGTCCGTCCGGAGGATGGGCCACGGGAAGGAGCCGTCCGCCCATGTCCCCGACCCTTCCGATCCTCCCGGGAGTGGCCATTCCCGCGCCCTGGGGCCTGTTCGAGCCCCTGCTGCTCGTGACTTTCGCCGCCCACCTGCTGGCCATGAACGCGGCCCTGGGCGGAACCCTGATCGCGCTGTTGACCCCGGGCCAGGGCCGGGGCGCGGCCACTGTCCTCGGCGGCCGTCTGCCGACGGCCGTGGCCGTCACCGTCAACCTCGGGGTGCCGCCGCTGCTGTTCGCCTCCATCCTCTACGGCCAGCCGCTCTACACCGCCGCCATCCTCTCGGCCGTGGCCTGGATGGCCCTGTTCGCCGTGGTCATGGCCGCCTACGGCCTCCTCTATTACGCCCAGCCGCGCTTGGCCGCGCCCGGGGCCGGTGCCTGGCTCCTGGCCCCGGCCCTGCTCCTTCTGGCGGCGAGCCTTATCATGGTCAACGCCTCCACCCTGGCCATCCGGCCCGAAGCCTGGGGAGCCTATTTCGACCACCCGGGCGGCACGCTCTTCAATCTCAGCGACCCCACGTTTTTCCCCCGCTGGCTCCATTTCCTGGTCGCCTCCCTGGCCGTGGGCGGGCTGTTCCTGGCGCTGTCAAGCCGCAAGGCGGCCGCGCGCGGGGACGCCGTGGCCGCCGGCCGGGTCCGGCTGGGCCTTGCCTGGTTCACCCGGGCCACCATGGTCCAGATCGCGGACGGGCTGGTGTTCCTCTTTTCCCTGCCAAGGGACGTGCTCCAGCTCTTTCTGGTGGACAGCCCGGCGCATGCCGGAACCCTGCTTGTGGCCGTTGGCCTCGGCGTGACGGCCCTTTTCCAGGGCCTTCGCGGCGCGCCCGTCCGGGCCGCCTGGTTCGTGGTGGCCACGGTCCTGGCCATGGCCACGGTCCGGGAACTGGTGCGCCAAGCCATGCTCGGGCCGGCCCATTCCCCGGCCTCCCTGCCGGTCGCGCCCCAGTACGGCCCGTTTTTGCTGTTTCTGGCCAGCGCCGTCCTGGTCGGCGGCGTCACGGTCTGGATCGTCCGGCTCTGGCAACGGCCGGAAGGGAGGGGCTAGGCCATGGACTTTCCGGTCTGGCAAAACGGGGCCTTCGGCGGCGGCTTCTGGATCATGCTCATCGCCGTGCTCCATGTGTTCGTGGCCCACTTCGCCGTGGGCGGCGGCCTGTTCCTGGTCCTGACCGAGGCCAAGGCCCGTCGCCTGGGCTCCCGGCCCCTGCTCGACTACCTGCGCCGCCACACCCGGTTTTTCCTGCTCCTGACCATGGTCTTCGGGGCCCTGTCCGGGGTCGGCATCTGGTTCACCATCGCCGTGCTCTCGCCCCAGGCCACCCTGGTCCTGATCCGGACCTTTGTCTGGGCCTGGGCCACGGAATGGACGTTTTTCGCCGGCGAGATCGCGGCCCTGCTCGTCTATTACTACGGTTTCGACCGGCTGGCCCCGGACAGGCACCGGCTGGTCGGGTGGTGCTATTTCCTTTTCGCCTGGCTGTCGCTTTTCACGATCAACGGCATCCTCACCTTCATGCTGACCACGGGCCAGTGGCCCGTGACGCTGGATTTCTGGGACGGCCTGTTCAATCCGACCTTCTGGCCGTCGCTGGTCCTGCGCACGGCCCTGGCCTTCCTGCTGGCCGGCCTTTTCGCCTTCGGCACGGCGCTCGGCATCCGCCACGTCCCGGTCCGGGAGGAGATGCTGCGCACGGCCTGCCGCTGGGTCGTGGCCGCCGCGCCGGTCCTTTTCCTGGCCGGCTGGTGGTACGTGGGCGCGCTGCCCGCTCCGGTCCGCGATTTCGTGCTGCGCCGCTCGACCGAGATCCCGGTCTATCGGATGGCCTGGCCGGTCCTGCTCCTGGCCGTGGCCGCCGGTTCCCTGGCCCTGGCCGTCAAGCTGCCCCTGGCCGTGCGCCGGAGCCTGGCGGCCGTGCTGCTGCTCCTCGGCCTCGGCTCCATCGGCACCTTCGAGATGCTGCGCGAGGCGGCCCGGAAACCCTGGCTGATCGAGGGCCTGGTCTGGTCCACGGACATCCGGCCCGGCCGGGCCGCGCCGGCCGACGCGCCCTTTCTGCCCCGGACCCGGTGGGCCGGCGTCACCGAGGCCACGGCCGCGAACCGGCCGGCCGCCGGCCGCGCCCTCTACGCCGCCCAGTGCCTGGCCTGCCACGCCATCGGCGGCCCCATGAAGGACATCCGGACCTACACCAAACATGTCGGCGCGGCCGGGGTGGCCGCCTTCCTGACCGGCCAGGGCAAGCTCTTCACCCAGATGCCGCCCTTACTCGGCAGCCCGGCCGAGCGCGACGCCCTGCCCGCCTCTGGGGCCGAGGATTTAAACGGCCGCGCTCCGGAAAAACCGGCTCCCGCAGCCGTGGAGCCGGCCGTGGTCGAGACGCTGGGCGTGGTGGCCACGGCCGGGTGCGACGGCTCGTTCTCCCTGGCCGTGCCGGGCAACACGCTCCAGGCGGTCCTGGTCAAGCGCGACGTCCTGCCCGAGGTGGTCACGGACAACGTGGCCGTGGCCTACGCCGCGCCGGACGGCTTCAAGCATCCGTCGGCCCGGTCGGATTTCTGGAAATACGCCAGGTCCCTGATCAGCCGGGATCTGCCCCCGGACGTCTCGACCACCGGCCTGGCCCCGGACGGGGCCATGACGCCAGGGGACAAGCTGTTCGTCGCCGCCGGCGTCCCGGTCACGCCCTATCCCGAGGCCGGGGGCGTCAATCCCTACCCGGTCTTCACGGTCACGGCCAGGGACGCGGCCTCGGGCGCGGTCCTGGCCGCCACCAAGGCCGTGGCCCCGGCGGCCACGGAGATGCGCTGCTTCACCTGCCACGGCGGCGGCTTTGCCGTGGACGGCGCAACCGGCGTGTCCTCGGACACGGCCCGAGACATCCTCTCCGTCCACGACAAGCGAAACGGCACCGCCCTGGCCGCCGGGGCCCGGAGCGGCAACCCGGTCGCCTGCCAGTCCTGCCACCCGGACGCCGGCCCCAATTCCGGCCCCGACGCCACGGGCCGGCCGGAACTGCTGAACCTCTCGGCCGCGATCCACGGCTTCCATGCCGCCTACATGGCCGGGGGCGACGCCGCGGCCTGCGCCAACTGCCACCCGGTCTCGCCCCAGGGCGTCACCCAGGCCCAGCGCGACAACCACAGCGCGGCCGGCATCGGCTGCCCGCGCTGCCACGGTTTCATGGAAGACCACGCCCTGTCGCTTCTGGCCCACGAAAAAGCGGCCGGCAAGCCGGCGGCGGCCTGGCTCATGCGGCCGCTGGCCCCGCGAAGCGCACCCGACACGGCCAGCGTCCGTCCCCGGGCCGCCTGGACCCAGGAGCCGGACTGCCTGACCTGCCACAAGGACTATACCCGGCCGGCCAAGGACGCCTCGGCCTTCAACGCCTGGACCCAGGACGCCGCCGGGCTTTTTCGCAACCGCAAGGAAGACACGGGCAACATCCCCTGCGCCGCCTGCCACGGCAGCCCCCACGCCACGTTCGTGGCCGTCAACGACTACGGCCTGGACGTCAACAACCTCGCGCCCCTGCAGTACATGGCCGCGCCCATGGTCATCGGCGCGGGCAAGCGGTGCGACGTCTGCCATACCGTGGAGATGGAAGGCGGCGAGGTCCACCACCCGAACATGGTGAAGTAGGCGGCCACTCTCCGGCCGCGTTGGGAGGTGTGCGTATGCGAACCGTCATCCGGCTGTGGCCGGCCCTTTTCGTCCTGTCCCTGCTCCTGCCGTCCGCGACGCAGGCGGCCGGGGTGAACGTGACGCCGGAAATGCGGCAGAACATGGCCGCGAAGATGACCCAACAGTGCATCCAGAACGACGCGGAGCTGCTCAAAAAGGGCTACACCAAGGCCCAGGCCGTTGCCATCTGCAAGTGCGCCATGCAGCAGACCGCCGCGCTGCTCAATTCCCGGACCGTCGACTACATCCTGGCCAATGGCTCTATGCCCCCGGACATGCAGCGCAAGGCCGTCTCGGCCACCAACGGCTGCATCAAGACCATCACCAGTCCCGTCCCCAGGAAGTAGGCGGGAAGGGGGGATGGGAGGGGGGATGCCTCCGGCGGCCGGGGCGCGGGGATGCAGATGCCTCCGGCGGCCGGGAGGGGCTAAGCCCCTCCCGGACCCTCCCTGCCTGG
>CAZIJE010000161.1:0-7358 GCA_964539435.1 uncultured Desulfovibrio sp. | reverse complement strand
GCCGGCCTGGCCGGACGCGGCCTGGGACCGCGAGAACGAAGGACCGGAACGGAAGGACCGGCTTTCGCCGGTCCGGGCCTGGTCGCCGGAGGCGGAACGGAAACGGCCGCCGTCTGTCGCGGCCTCGGGACCGGTCGAGGTCCGGGACGACCGGTTCGAGCCGGCGTCGGCCCGGGCGTCAAATCCCTGGCGGTTTCTGGCCCGAAACCAGTCCGATCCGCCGGCCCCGTGCGTCCGGCCGGACGCGCCGTTGCCGCCCGGGGCGTGGGCGCGGCCGGCCGCGCCATTCGCTCCGGCGGCCTGCCCCGCAGGGCCGGGCTGGTGGACGCGCTGTCCCCGCGCGCCGTGGCCCGCGGCCTGGGCGCGATGCCGGGTTTCCTGGCCGCCGGCCTCGGCCGTGGACGCGCCGCCCCGGCCGCCGTGGCGGGCCATCTTCAAATTCCTGAGGACTTCCTGCAGATGGACAAGGATGTCCTGCAGGATGGTGCGGGTGCGGTTGAGCTGCACTTCCAGGGCATGCCAGTCCGTGCCGCCGTAGCCGTTCGTGGCCCCGCAGCCCTCCTGTCCTTGCGTCTGCCTGTGCATGGTATGCCGCCCGCGCTCCTTCGGTGTCACCGCCGCCGCGCCCCCGCTTCTGGGAGCAGGAACGCGCAACGACTTGGTATTCTAAGGTTTTCCGAAGAAAACCAGCACCTTGCCTTATCCGTTGTACTGAATCCCCCGCCCCAAGGCAAGGCGTATTTCCCGCCCGGCCGGCCGCCAGGCCCGCTAGTGACAGGGGTCGGCGTTTTGATGTAGGGCATGGGGTCACACGAGATACGCCGCCTCGCCGGACCACACGCCGCGAGCAATCCGAGGAAGCCCATGAAACCCACAGACGCCGAAGTCGCCAAACCGTTTGTCGACGCCACCAAGCACGTTTTGACCATGATGGCGCAGCTCGATCCCAAGCCGGGCAAGCCGTACGTCAAGAAGGCCGGGGCCGCCGCCGGCGACGTCTCGGCCGTGGTCGGCCTGACCGGCGACCGCAACGGCAGCATCTCCATCAGCTTTTCGAAAAAATGCGCCATCGCGGTGGTGAAAAACATGCTCGGCGACGACATCGCCGACATCATCCAGGACGCCAAGGACGCCGTGGGCGAGATCACCAACATGATCTCGGGCCAGGCCAGGGCGGGACTCAGCCAGCTCGGCCTCAACCTGTCGTCCTCCACCCCCACGGTCATCTTCGGCGACAACCACACCATCAGCCACATCACCAGCGGTCCTGTGGTGGCCATCCCGTTTTCCACGGAATACGGCGAATTCACCCTGGAGTTCTGTTTCGAGTGATTGCCGCGCCGCCCGGTGCCCGGACCGACCCGGGAGGCGTTCCAGGACTGACGGCATGGCCACCGTCCCCTCCACTCTGCCAATGTTCCGACACACGTCGCATGCTTTCGCCTGACGTTTTTTCCCTCTGCAAGTTGCGTTCCCTGGCGCTGCTCGTCTGCCTGGTCCTGGCCGTTTCGGGCCTGGCCGGGGCGACCGCGGCCGCCCAGCCCGGCCCCGCCGGCCCGGTCGCGGCCACGGCCGGCACGGGCGCGGCCGGCACGGGCGCGGCCGAGGAACAGCTTCCGGCCGGCCTCGAAACCGCCCTCTACCGCCTGCCCAAGGGCGACCCCTCGGGCCAGGTCCTGGCCGTCCTGACCCTGACTTCGGCTCCGGGCTGGCACGCCTATGCCGTGGGGCCGGCCGACTCCGGCCAGTCGGCCCAGGCCACGCTCCACGCCGGCCAGGTCCCGGCCCTGGCCCTGTTTCCGCCGGGCACGCCCCAGCCGGACCCCCTGGACCCGGACAAGACCGTGCTGGTCTACGAGGGCCTGACCCCGATCTTCGTGCCCGTGTCCGAAGCCATGCGCCAGGAAGCCGCGCTCACCGGCCAGGTGAGGGTCTTTTCCTGTTCCGAGACGAGCTGCTGGCCGTCCACGCTGCCGGTGGCCGTGCCCCTGGCCGGCCGCGACCCGGCCGCCCTGCCCCCGGCCGAGGCCGCGCCCTGGTGGCCGGTCTTCTCGGCCCTGCGCAGCGCCGCCCTGGCCATGCCGTCGGCCAACTGCCCGGAACCGGCCCGACCGGCCCTCTCCCGCCATCCGGCCGCTCCCGCCGAAACCGTGGCCGAGCCGGCCGACGCGGCCGCGCCGACGCGTCTGTCGCCGCGCCCGTTCACGCCGGCCCTGGAGGTCTCCAGCCTGTTCAAGGCCGCCCTGCTGGCCTTCGTGGCCGGCTTGATCCTCAATTTCATGCCCTGCGTCCTGCCCGTGGTCAGCCTCAAGCTGTCGGGCCTGCTGGCCATCAGCGGCGAGGAGGGACGGGCCGAGCGGCGGCGGATCCTGCGCGAGCACAACTTCTTCTTCGCCCTGGGCATTCTCGTCTATTTCCTGTGCCTGAGCCTGCTGTTGGGCGCGTTCGGCCTGGCCTGGGGCGAGATGTTCCAGTCGCCGGCCCTGGCCATCGTGGTCACGGTGGTCCTTTTTGCCCTGTCCTTGAGCCTGTTCGGCGTCTTCCACCTGCCGGTGGTGGACCTCAAGATCTCCTCCGGCGGCCGGGGCCACACCCGGCGGGGCGCGTTTCTGACCGGCATGCTGACCACGCTTCTGGCCACGCCGTGCAGCGGCCCGTTCCTCGGCGGCGTGCTGGCCTGGACCCTGCTCCAGCCCCTGCCCGTGGTCATGACGGTCTTTGCCGCCATCGGCTGCGGCATGGCCTCGCCCTACGCCGCCCTGGCCCTCTGGCCGCGCCTGGTCCGGTTCCTGCCCCGGCCCGGGGCCTGGATGCAGGGGCTGGAAAAGGCCATGGGCTTCCTTTTGGCCGCCACCTGCCTCTATTTCCTGGCCCTGCTCCCGCCCCACCGCCTGTTGCCGGCCCTGGCCGCCCTCTGGGCCACGGGACTGGCGGCCTTCGTCTTCGGCCGGGGCGCGCACCTGGGCAACGGCCCCCTGCGCCGGCTGGCCATGACCGCCGTGGCCGTGGCCATCGCGGGCGCGGGCCTGGCCTTCGCCCTGACCTACGCCCCGCCGCCCGAGGCCGAGTGGGTGGCCTATGCGCCGGAGACCTTTCGGGAGCGCCTGGGCAAGGAGAACCTGGTTTTGGATTTCACGGCCGACTGGTGCCCGACCTGCAAGCTCCTGGAGCGCACGGTCCTGACCTCGGCCCGCCTGACCCAGTGGTCGGCCAGGCGCAAGGTGACGTTCATGAAGGTGGACCTGACCCGGCAGACGCCGCCGGCCATGGCCCTCCTGCGGGCGCTCGGCAGCCAGTCCATTACCGTGGCCGCCTTTTTCCCGGCCGGCCAGGCCGCGACCTCGCCGGTGGTCCTGCGCGATCTCTTCACGGCCGGCCAGTTCGAGCAGGCCATGGACGAAGCCTTCGGCCCCGCCGGGGCCGCGAACCCGGCCAAACCGTGAACGCCTAGAGACGTATCTTGAATCCGGCTTCGGCCGTGAATCCCAGGGCGGCATACAGGCCGTGGGCGGCCTCCCTGGCCCGGCCGGACACCAGCATGGCGTAACGGCAGTTTCGCTCCCTGCCCCGGCGCAAGACCGCCTCCACCAGCCGCCGCCCCAGGCCCCGCCGCCGGTACGACGCCGCCACCACCAGGTTTTCCACGACCAGAAACGGCCGGCAGTCGCCGACGCAGTCCAGGCAGACCACGCCCAGGACAACCCCGGCCAGGACCGGACCGTCCCGCGCGCCGAGCAGGTGGTAATCCGGGTTGGCGGCCATGGCCGCGCATGCGGCCGCCAGCCGGTCCGGCTCGGCCGGCAGGCCCGAGAGGTCCTCGAACAGGAGCGCCGCCTGCGGCAGCATCTCCGGCGTCAGATCGTCAATCCGCATTCTCACCTCTCCCGTCGGGCAACAAAAAAGGAGCGCCCGAACGCTCCTTCCACTACTCTATGTTTCCGTCCCCCCGGACGGGGGGGCCCGGGGGGAATCATTCCCCCCGGCGGGGCCCGGGGCGGCGCCCCGGCTCTTCCCTCTTTTACTGGGCCGGCGCGGCCGCCGGCACGGCGGCCGGCACGGCGGCCGGGGAGGCCGCGATGACCGGGGAGGCCGCTTTTTTGGACGCCACCAGCTTGAAGCCCTTGTCCAGGAGCTTGGCCGTCTCGCGCTGGCGCACCGCCGGGGAACGCGATCCCAGGACCACGGCGATCAGCCGGGTGTCGCCGCGCTTGGCCGTGGCCACGATGTTGTAGCCCGAGGCGCACACGAACCCGGTCTTGAGGCCGTCGCAGCCTTCGTAGCTGGCCAGAAGCGAGTTGGCGTTGTGGCGCTGGCGGTTGTTGTGGGTGAAGTACTGCATGGAATGGATGGTCAGGGCCTTGGGGAACTGCTCCAGGTAGGCGTTGGCCAGGCGCAGCATGTCCCGGGCCGTGGTGAGCTGGCCGTCGGCCGGCAGGCCGTTGGGGTTCATGAACACGGAGTTGGTCATGCCCAGGCGCTTGGCCGTGTCGTTCATGAGGGCCACGAAGGCGTCGGCGTTGCCGCCTTCCAGGTGGTCGGCCATGGCCATGCAGGCGTCGTTGGCCGAGGCCACGGCAATGCCCTTGATCAGGTCCGTGACCTTGACGGTCTCGCCGTTTCGCAGCCGCATGTTGGAGCCGCCCTGGGTGGCCGCCCGTTCGGACACGTCCACCGTGTCCCAGGGGCGCAGCTTGCCCTGCCGGATGGCGTCGAAGACGATGTACAGGGTCAGGATCTTGGTCAGGGAGGCCGGCGGGATCTGGACGTCCGGGTTCTGCTCGTAGAGCATCTCGCCCGTGGTGGCGTTCCACAGAAGGGCCGACTTGACGGTCAGGGTCGGCACGGCGCAGGCCCCGATGTCGCCCTCCTCGTTCTCCATGTCCGGGGCGGCCACGGGAGCGGCCCGGCGGCCGCGACGGTGCTTTCTGGGCTCGGCCTCGGCCTTGGCCTTGGCCGGCTTTTCCGCCCGGACCGCCTTGCCGCCCTTGGCCTTGGGGGCGTCTTTCTCGGCGTGGGCGGCTTTCTTGGCCCAGGCCAGGCCGTCGTCGGCCAAGGGCGCGGCCGCCAGGACGAAAACAGCCAACAGGGCCACGAAAACGGCGCGGAAAAAGTGCAGCATGGGGCAGGGTTCCTCTTGCTCGGCGAAAAACGTCAGGTGCGCCCGGCCCGACCCTGGGGCGAGGTGCGGCCGGCCGGCCCGGGAAGGCCGGCGAGGCCGGCGGCGACGACGTGTGCGCTTTTACCCGCGCCGCTGGGGAATGTCAAAAGCCGTGGACGGGGCCGTTGCGCCCGGGGCGCGGTTGCCGTAGGATCGCGCGATGGCGGGGGCGATGTCCTGGCCGCGTCCCCCCAACCCGGAGCCCGACACACATGTTTCGTCCCGCCCGCTTTCTCCTGCTCGCGGCCCTTTTGGCCCTTTGCGGCTGCGCCAGCGCTCCCCTGGCCGGCAATCTCGAAGTGCGCACCACGGGCGACGCCCAGGTCTACGGGGTCTACACCTCCCGTTCCTTTGGCTCCGACCGGCGCTGACGATCAGACCATGGCCGAGCATTTCGACTTTCCCGACATCCAGGAACGGCTGCTCAAGCTCGAGGAGGCGTTCGCCGACCACAACGCCTACCAGTTCAAAAAGACCATGGCCGAACTGCGCCGGGCCGCCAAGATGCGGGCCAATGCCGCGGCCCTGGCCCGGGAGGAGCTGCTCGACTGCCGCAAGGAGTGCGAGCGGTCCCGCAAGCAGTCCGTGGACCTGCAGGCCAAGCTCAAGACCGTGGTGGACCGGTTCGAGGGCAGTTTCACGGCCTTCGAGAAGTTCCGCAAGGCCATCCGGGTGGTGGAGCTGATGCGCGGCCACGAGGACCTGCCCGCCATCCTCGACCGGATCAAGGACCTGTTCGGCCTGCGGGCGGTGAGCCTTTTGCTCGACGCCGGCGAGTTCGCGGCCTTCGACCCGCCCGGCGCGCGCCTGGCCGAGGCCCAGGCCATGCGCAAGGCCCTGGCCGACCTGATGCCCGGGGCCCGCCTGCCCGGCCCCCACATGTGCCCGATCAGCGCCGTGCCCGATCCGGAGTTCTTTTTCGGCCCGGGCTTTTGCGCCGAGCGCAAGGTCCTGCTTCTGGGTTCGTGCTTCATCTCGCCGCTTCGCGACAAGTTCGGCCCCCAGCGCCTGATCGGCATCCTGAGTTTCTTCGACTCCAACCCGGACCGCTACACCAGCGAAAAAGGGTCGGAATTCGCCTCCCATTTCGCCGACATCCTCGGCTACACCATTGTGGACATCACGGACCGCAAGAAGGCCGAACGGCTGCGCGAGGACGTGGAGCGGATGACCCGCCACGACCTCAAATCGCCCCTGACCGCCGTCCTGACCCTGCCCCAGCTCCTGCGGCGCGACGGCAACCTGACCGAGCGCCAGACCGACATGCTGAGCCTCATGCAGCACGCCGGCTACCGCATGCTCAACATGATCAACCAGTCCCTGGATCTTTTCCGCATGGAGCGCGGGGTCTACGAGCTGACCCCGGCCAAGGTGGACCTGCTGCCGATCCTGGACAACATCGCGGGCGAGCTCCACGGGGTCATCGAGACCAGCGGCCTGGCCCTGGACGTGGTGGTGCGCGGCCGGCCGCGCCAGCCCGAGGACGCCTTCGCGGTGCGCGGCGAGGAAATGCTGCTCTACACCATGCTCTCGAACCTGATCAAAAACGCGCTCGAAGCCTCGCCCCCTGGGGCGCGGGTGACGGTCGCCCTGACCGAGGGCAGGACCTGCGACGTGGCCGTGGGCAACGTCGGGGTCGTGCCGCCCCAGATCCGGTCCCACTTTTTCGACAAGTACGTGACCGCCGGCAAAAAGGACGGCACCGGCCTTGGCACCTACGGCGCCAGGCTGATCGCCGAGACCCACGGCGCCAAGATCGCCATGGCCACGTCCGAGGCCACCGGCACCACGGTCACGGTCTCCTTCCCCAGGCCCCGGACCACGGAGAAACCGGCCGCCGCCGAGGCCGCCGCCCCCGCTTCCCGGGCCACCCCGCCCCGCTCGGCCACCCGCTGACCCGCCCCGGCCTTCCGGCCGCCGGACAGCCCGGGCCAAACTTCGCGTGGTCTCGAAATGCGCTGCAAAAAGGGACCGCCTCAGGCCCGGGCCGCGAACATGGCCCCGGACCGGCTCCACCGGCTGGTTCCCCGGCTGGCCGCGGCATAGGTCCGGGCGGCCCGGCCCGGGGAGGCCGTGGCCGGAGCGTCGCCCGAGGCCGCGTCTCCGGCCCATGCCCCGGTTTTCCGGGACGCGCCGCCGCCCCCGGAGTCGGCGGCCAGGCTCACGGCCACGGCCGCCTGCCGGGCCAGGGCCTGGCCCT
>CAZIJE010000160.1:0-7359 GCA_964539435.1 uncultured Desulfovibrio sp. | reverse complement strand
CCTTGGTCAGGCTGGCTTTGCAGCCTGACCAAGGCGGCCCACAAAACGGGAGGGTCCGGGAGGGGGTGACCCCCTCCCGGCCGCCGGAGGCGTCTTCCCTGTTATCTGCAATACTCGCTGATGTACCGTCCGAGCCGCTCCAGCCCTTCTTCGATATTCTCCAGCGAATTGGCGTAGCTGAACCGCAGGTGGCCTTCGCCGCCCGGGCCGAAGTCGATGCCGGGCGTGACGCCGACGTGGGCCTTTTCGAGGATGTCGTAGGCCAGGGCCAGGGAGTCGGGGTGGAGGTGGTCGGCGCGCACGAACACGTAAAACGCGCCGGTCGGCTCCACGCGCGGGGCCAGGCCCAGCTTTTCGAGCCCGGCCAGGAGGACCCTGCGCCGCTGGTCGTAGGTCTGGCGCATGGCTTCGGCCGCGGCCAGGCCGTCGGGCGAGAGCGCGGCCAGGCCGGCCCACTGGGCCACGGACGAGGCGCAGATGAAAAGGTTCTGCTGGAGCTTTTGGAGAAGCGGCATCATGGCCCGGGGCGCGATGAGGTAGCCCAGGCGCAGCCCGGTCATGGCGAACCGCTTGGAGAAGCCGTTGAGGACCAGGGCGTCGTCGGAGAATTCCAGGGCGCACCGGGCCGGTTCGCCGTAGGTCAGGCCGTGGTAGATCTCGTCGGAGAGGACGGGCAGGCCCAGGGCGCAGGCCGCGTCCATGGCCTCCGGGGAGATGAGCGTGCCGGTCGGGTTGGCCGGGGAGTTGAGCAGGATGCCGGCCGTCAGCTCGCCCGCGTGCTCGTTGATGGACTCCGGCGTGAACTGGAAGCCGTCCTCCTCGGCCACGGGCACGTAGTGCGGGGCAAGTCCCCTGAAGCGCAGGAAGTTGGGGTAGCAGGCATAGGCCGGGTCCGTGAGCAGGATGTGGCGGCCGGGCCGGGCCAGGACGCCGAAGGCCAGCAGCATGGCCGGCGAGGTGCCGCCCGTGACCAGCACCCGGTCGGGCGTGACGGACACGCCGTACTCGCGGCCGTGCAGTTCGCAAATGGCCTGGCGCAGGGCCGGGATGCCCAGGCTGTGGGTGTAGTGGGTCCGGCCGTCGTCCACGGCTTTCTTGGCGGCCTCCTTGACGCAATCCGGGATGTCGAAATCCGGCTCCCCGATCTCCAGGTGGATGACCCGATGGCCGGCGGCCTCGATCTTGTGAGCCTTCTCCAGGATGTCCATGACGAGAAACGAGGTGATGTCCTTGCAGGCGGGATTCATGGCTGTGTCCGATGGTGTGGTTGGCAATGCGGGCCGGCCCGGCCGGAGCCGGTCGGAAAACGGGAACGGCCGGCAGGGCGTTCCTGCCCCGCCGGCCGCAGGCGCTTTAGCAGGGCACCTGTTCCTCGACGCCGGCGATGTCCTGGCTCAGGGGCTGGCACATGCCCGAGGGGTGGGCGTAGCGGTCGTTTAAGGTCTGGATGTAGCGCTCGCTGTCCGCGATGACCGAGGAGAGGGTCTTGCGGGCCTTCTGGCCCCAGCCGGCCGGCTCCACGCAAAAGACCGAGCGCCAGAACACGGTGTTTTTGTAAAACGCCCGCAACAGGCCCTCGCGGACCGGGCCGTGGGGATAGCTTTTTTCCACCACCCGGGCCACGGCCGCGGCCGACCACTTCCGGGCCAGGGAATGGAGCCACAGCCCGCCGCCCAGGCACAGGGCCAGGAAAGGGATCCAGCGCCAGGCCTCTTCGAAGACCCAGGCCAGCCAGGCGGGCACAACGCCGTTGGAAAACGGGTGCCCGGTCAGGATGTAGACCGCGGCCAGGACCAGGCCGAGCAGGCCGAACAGCATGCCGTCGCGCTTGAACACCCCGGACCGCCAGCGCAGAAACAGGCTGCGCAGTTCCGGCACCCGCAGGTCCTCGACCTCCCGGGCCAGCTTCTCCAGGTCGCCGACGATCCGGTAGGCCCGCTCCACCCGCACCTGGTTCATGCGGTTGTGGATGGCGGCCATGTCCGCGTCGCGCTTGGCCTCGAACCGTTTGCGCAGGGACTCGTTGGTGATGGGCACCGCGGCCGAGGGCGAATAGATGCGGTAGAACTTGCCGGCGGTCAGGCCCTGCTGGGCCAGGGCCCGCTGCCACGCGCCCACCACCTCCTCGGGATTGTCCTCCCGGGCGGCGATGTCCATCTGGTTCAGGATATAAATAAATTTATTGGAGTCGCGGCGGTTGATGGTGGCCGCGACCAGGTGGGTCAGGGTGTCGCGCATGGCCCCGGGCTCGGGCCGGCGGGCGTCGAACAGGACCAGGACCAGGTCGGACAGGTCCATGATGTGGTTGGTGATGCGCAGGGTCGAGGTCCGCTGGGCGTCGGCGTCGAACCCGGGCGAGTCGATGAGGATGAGGCCCCGGAGCTTTTCGCTGGGGCTGGTCTTCAGGCGGATGTAGGAATCGATGCGCCCGCCCTCGCCCGGCTCCACCTTTTCCAGTTCCTCGCTCATCTTGTAGAAGGGGAACCGCAGGTCGGCGTTGAGGGCCGTGCCCGGCAGGACGCGGGATTCGCCGGTCGCGTTGTAGCAGATGACCGTGAACTTGTCGTCCACGGCGTGGGAGCCGGTCTGCTGCACGGGCGTGCCGAGATAGTGGTTGATGAACGTGGACTTGCCCGCGGAAAAAGGTCCCAGGATGGAAATGAGCGGCCACCAGGCGATCTGGGAGATGGTGGACTGGTCCGAGGCCAAAAGCCCCAGGCCCCGTGAAACGGCGTCGAGTTTCCTGAAGCTCTCGACCGCATCGACGAGCAGCGGGTTCTCCAGTTGCAGATGTTCCTTGAGGCTGGCCAGCCTGTCGCGCAGTCTGCCGTCTTCCATGCGTCCCCCCGGCCGTGAAGAATGCCCCTCTCTATCGAAGATTGCGACAGCCGTCGAGATGGGACCGGCGCGGGAAACGGAACCGACGCAAGGTTGAGCCTGGAAAAATCCTTGCTCCGGCCCGGACATTGCCGCTATCTCCCTGGCTGGCCGGACGGCCGTGCCGCCGGCGGCCGCAGGCCGCGGACACGGACCTCCCGGCCACTTCATTCCACACACGAGGCCGCCATGCCGCCGCCAGACGCCGCCCCCCGGGCGCATCCTGATTCCTCGGTCCGACACCGGCCATGGACCGGCCGGGAAGGCCTTGTGTACTGGGCCTGCGGCCTGTTGTTGCTTGTCGTTTTTTACGGAGATTTCCTTTTCTCCGACCGGCTCGGCATCCTCGACTGGGGCAAGGACCTTTTTTATTTCTCCTTTCTCCAGGACGCCCTGCGGACCTACGGCCGACTCCCCCTGTCGTTTCTGGCCATCCCGGACGACATCACCTGGTTTTCCACCCTGCAGGACCTGTCCTACTGGTCCAACCCCGAGGTGATCAGCCTCTCCCCCCTGCTCCCCCTGGCCCTGGTCCTGCC
This sequence comes from uncultured Desulfovibrio sp., assembly GCA_964539435.1. GTDB lineage: Bacteria > Desulfobacterota > Desulfovibrionia > Desulfovibrionales > Desulfovibrionaceae > Solidesulfovibrio. The sequence goes on along the minus strand of CAZIJE010000160.1, from coordinate 3,943 downwards.
GGTCATGGCCTTCATCAAGGTCTTTTTCGGCCTCCACCTGCTGGCGGCCGTCTGGGGCGTTGGGCTCCTGTCGCGCCGTCTGGGCTGGGACACGCTCCAGTCCGTGCTGCTCCTGGTCCTTTTCCTGTGCAACCCCTGGCTGGTCCAGCACCTGACCATCGGCTACTCGCCCCAGATCAGCCTGTGCCTGGTGCCGGCCCTGACCGCCCTGTGCGTTGCCCCGGACTTCCGTCCCCTGGAGTGGGCCGGGGCCAGCCTGCTCGCCGCGCTCATCTTCTACCAGGGCGCGCTCCACCTGTTCGTGTGGCTGTTCATGGCCTTCGGCGTCCTTGTCCTGGCCCAGGCTATCCTGGCCCGCCGGCTGTATCCGGTCTGGCGGGCGACCTTTTTCGGCCTGGCCACCCTGGTCCTGGTCTGGCCCAAGGCCCTGGCCGTGTCCAAGGTCTACGGCGGCTGGAGCCGCATTCCGGCCGGCGGCTACACTTCCCTGTCCGACCTGTGGGGCCTGTTGACGGACGACGTCTTTTTCATGTTCCAGTTCCCGGAGACCTATTCCAAATACAACGTGGCCTTCTACGACGGCTCCCTGCTGGTCGGGCCGGCCTTTGTCCTGCTGACGGCCTGGCTCGCGGCCGAATACGGCCTGGCCCTGGTCCGGGGCCGGGTCCGCCCGGACCGGGAAACGGCGGATGCGGCCTGTCTGGTCGGCGCGGCCGTGTTTCTGGTCCTCGGCTGGGGCACGGTCTGGCGCGACCTGTCCGCCCTGCTCCACCTGCCGTCCTCGGAAATCTATCCGTTCCGGTATCTCTTCATCAGTTACAATCTGCTGCTCTTTTTCGTCGTGGACCGGATCGGCCCGTTCCCCGCCAACCGGCCGGGCCGGGCGCGAACCCTGACACTGTGCGGCCTGATGGCGCTGACCCTGTTGACGTTTTACGGCCGCAACCGGATGCTCATGCCCTATCTGACCGAGAACCCGAACCTGCTCGGCCCGTTTTCCATCACCGAGTTTTACAGCAACCGGATCACGGCCTTCTCCGGCGACACCCGCCTGCCCGTGACCCCGACCCCGAATCGCGTCACCATCGTTCCCTCGGGCATCCCTGGCGAACGGATCGCCCTCCCCTGGCTGCCCCACGAGGCGGCCGGCCGGTTCGAGTACGAAAACGCCCGGCCCGTGGGCAAAGGGCCGGGGAACGGCTCCGCCGCCGGCACGGTCATCGAGGTCACGGCCCCGGCCGCGCCCGTGGTCGTCCGGCCACGGGACTATCACCGGAACCCGCTTCTGGCCGGCGCGGCCCTGGCCTTCGCGGCCCTGACCGCCGCCGTCGCCCGGCTGCACCGGCGGCGGCCGGCCCTGTTTTCGGCCCCGGCCCCTGGAGAGTTGCGCCATGCATGAGGAATCGCTGGGAAACGTCATCCGCGACTACCTGACCGGGGAGGAGCTCGTCGAAACGTCGTACGAGGAGTTCCGCCAGGCCCTGGCCCGGTTGCTGGTGGAGGAAAAGGGCTATCCCAGGGACCGGCTGACGCCCAAGGTCGGGATCTGCTTTCCCGTGGACGGCCAGGACTACACCCGCATGGTGGACCTCCTGGCCCTGGACGCCGCAGGCAGGCCGCTTTTATGCGTCATCTTCTGCTCCGGCGAGCCCGGCACCTACGTCCGCGAGGCCCTGGCCGCGGCCCGGGTCCGCCAGCCCGATCCCGTGCCCCTGGTCCTGGTCACGGACACCCGCGACGCCATTCTCCTCGAGGCGGCCACCGGCCGGGAGCTCGGGCGCGGCATGCGGGCCGTGCCGGACTGGCGGGCCGCCATGGCGCTGGAGGCTCCGGTCCCCAGGCTGGCGGAGGAGGCCCTGCGCCTGGAGCGCCGCATCCTGTTCGCCTACAGCGAATTCCTGTCCGGCGGCTGCTGCCAGGGAGCCTGCCGGCCCAAGGCGACGCGCTAATGTGACGTCCCTGAAAAAATACGATAGTATTTTTTCAAAAAAACATAGATTCTAAAGTATGCTGCCCATGGGACACGTCTGCGCGTGTTTCGCGGACGTGACACTGGGTCCCTGCCGGCCGCGGCGCACGAGGCGGATACGTATTCCTCCTCTGGCCCCCGGCCGGAAGATGGCGTACAAGGCGGCATGAACGCGCTTTCCGAGACCCCGGTCATCGAAGTGGAGGCCGCGCGCAAGGACTACGGTCCGGTCCGGGCCGTGGACGAGGTCAGCTTCGTGGTCCGGCGCGGCGAATGCTTCGGCCTCCTCGGCCCCAACGGGGCCGGCAAGACCACGACCATCCGCATGATCTACGGGTTCTCGCCCCGCACGGCCGGCGAGATCCGGGTCTTCGGCCAGGACATCGGCACGGCCTTTCGCCGCATCCGGTCGCGCCTGGGCGTCTGCCAGCAGGGCAACACCCTGGACCCGGACCTGAGCGTGCTGGAAAACCTGCTCGTCTTTGCCGGCTATTTCCGCATCCCCCGGCGCGAGGCCCTGGCCCGGGCCGAGGAACTGCTGGCCTTTTTCGCCCTGGAAGGCCGGAAGCGGTTTCAGTACGAAGAGCTTTCCGGCGGCATGGCCAGACGGCTGATGCTGGCCCGGGCCATCATCAACAAGCCCGACCTGCTGATCCTCGACGAGCCGACCACGGGCCTCGACCCCCAGTCGCGAAACACCCTGTGGGACCGGCTGCTCGACCTCAAGCGCCAGGGCCTGACGATCCTCCTCACCACCCACGCCATGGAAGAGGCCGAACGGTTCTGCGACCGGCTGTGCATCGTGGACCACGGGAGGGTGGCGGCCGGCGGCGATCCGGCCGGCCTGGTGGCGGCCAGCGTCGGCCGGCATGTCCTGGAGGTGGAGTCCCCGGACCCGGCCCTGCCCGACTTCCTCGCCGCCGAGGGCCTGCGCTTCGACCGGTCCGGCCGGCGGCTGCTCATCTACGGCCAGGACCGCAAGGCCCTGCTCGCCATCCGCGACCGGTTCTGCCCCGAAGGCGGCTATTTCCGGGCCGCCACCCTGGAGGACGTGTTCTTGCGCCTGACCGGCAGGGAGCTTCGCGAATGACCGCCGATCCCCGTTTCACCGGCCTCTTCTGGACCGTCTGGCGGCGCAACCTGCTGGTCTACCGCCGCATCTGGGCCATCAATTTCCTGCCGCCGCTGCTCGAGCCGCTTTTCTACCTGCTCGCCTTCGGCCTGGGCTTCTCCGGCCTGGTCTCCGACGTCACCTGGCACGGCGAAACCCTCGGGTTCACCCAGTTCTTCGCCCCGGCCCTGGTCGCGGCCACGGCCATGTGGCAGGCCTACATGGAGACGTCCTACAACTCGTTCGTGCGCATGTTCTACCAGAAGACCTACGACGCCCTGCTCGCCACGCCGCTCTCCCTGGAGGAGATCATCGTGGCCGAGATCGTCTGGGGGGCCACCCGGTCGGTCATTGCCGCGGTCCTCATGCTGGCCGTGGTGGCCGGCCTCGGCTACGCCCCGAGCTGGCAGGCCCTGGCCGTGGCGCCCATCGCGCTCCTCGGCGGGCTGGCCTTCGGAGCCATGGGCATGGCCACCACCTCGGTGACCGCCTCCATCGACATGTTCAACATCCCGATCTTTCTGGTCATCACCCCCATGTTTCTCTTCTCCGGCACGTTTTTCCCGGTCGACGCCCTGCCCTCCTGGGCGGCCGGCCTGGCCACGCTCATGCCGCTCTACCACCTGGCCGAGCTGACCCGCGCCGCCTGCCTCGGCCGCCTCACCCCGGCCTCCCTGGGCAGCGCCCTGGTGCTGGCCGGCTTCTTCCTGGTCTTCCTGCCCCTGGCCCTGGCCGGCATGCGCCGCCGGCTGGTGCGGTGAACCGGGGCTCTGCCCCGGACCCCGCCGGGACGCCGTCCCGGACCCTGCCAGGGCGCTGCCCTGGACCCGCCGGGGGGATCATCCCCCCGGACCCCTGGCCTG
>CAZIJE010000159.1:0-7506 GCA_964539435.1 uncultured Desulfovibrio sp. | reverse complement strand
GGGTCCGGGAGGGGGTGAGCCCCTCCCGGCGGGGTCCGGGGCGGCGCCCCGGTTCATTTTTTCCCATTCCCATGCGGAGGCATGCGACGATGATGACGGCAAACGAGATTCGCGCCAAGTTCCTGGACTTCTTCGCGGCCAATGGCCACCAGAAGGTGGCCTCGTCGCCGCTGATCCCCCGCGAGGACCCCACGCTCCTTTTCACCAACGCGGGCATGGTCCAGTTCAAGAAGGTGTTTCTGGGCCAGGACAAGCCGGGCTACAAGCGGGCCACCACCTCCCAGAAGTGCCTGCGCGTGGGCGGCAAGCACAACGACCTGGAAAACGTCGGCCGCACGGCCCGGCACCACACCTTCTTCGAAATGCTCGGCAACTTCTCGTTCGGCGACTACTTCAAGGAAGACGCGATCAAGTTCGCCTGGACGTTTCTGACCGAGGTGATCGGCCTGGACAAGTCCCGGCTCTACGCCACGGTCTACCTGGACGACGACGAGGCCCACGGACTGTGGAAGAAGGTGGCGGGCCTGTCCGACGACCGGATCTTCCGGCTCGGCGAAAAGGACAATTTCTGGTCCATGGGCGACACCGGCCCCTGCGGCCCGTGCTCGGAGATCATGTTCGACCGGGGCGAGGAAGTGTCCTGCGGTCCGAACTGCGGCATCGGCACCTGCGACTGCGACCGGTATCTGGAGATCTGGAACCTGGTCTTCATGCAGTACGACCAGATCGAGCCCGGCAACCGGGTGGCCCTGCCCCGGCCGAGCATCGACACCGGCATGGGCCTGGAGCGGATCGCGGCGGTCGTCCAGGGCGTGCACTCCAATTTCGACATCGACCTTTTCAGGACCATTATCGCCTCGGCCGCGTCCATCGCCGGCGTCACCTACGGCGACAACGACGAGCACGACACCGCGCTTCGGGTCATCGCGGACCACAGCCGGTCCGTGGCCTTTCTCCTGGCCGACGGCGTCATGCCGTCCAACGAGGGCCGGGGCTATGTCCTGCGCCGCCTGATCCGCCGGGCCCTGCGGTTCGGGAAGCTGATCGGCCTGTCCGATCCGTTCCTGTACAAGACCGCCGGCACCGTGGTGGACGTCATGGGCGACGCCTTTCCCGAGCTTTTGGCCGGCCGGGAGTTCATGGAGCGGGTGGTGCGCGAGGAAGAGGAGCGGTTCGGCGTGACCCTGGACAAGGGGCTCGTCATCCTGGCCGAGGAGCTCGACCGCCTGGAAGAGGCCGGCGAGGCGGTCATCTCCGGCGAGTTCGCCTTCAAGCTCTACGACACCTACGGATTTCCGCTGGACATCGTCAACGACGTGGCTGGCAAGCGCGGCCTGGCGGCCGACGAGGACGGCTACCGGGCCTGCATGGCCGAGCAGAAGGCCCGGGCCAAAAAGGCCTGGAAGGGCAGCGGCGAGACCGATCCGGCCGTGCTGTTCCTGGAGCTTCTGGAATCGGGCCTGAAGTCCCGGTTCGTGGGCTACGACGACCTTACCGCCCAGAGCCGGGTCAACGCCCTGATCTCGGCCCAGGGCCAGGCCGTGGAGCGGTTGCTTCCCGGCGAAACCGGCTACATGGTCTGCGCCGTCACACCCTTTTACGGCGAATCCGGCGGCCAGGCCGGCGACGTGGGCACGGTCTCGACCATGACCGGCGACGCGGCCGTCCTCGGCGCCATCAAGGCCGGCCCGGACCTGACCGCCCACCACATCAAGGTCGAAAAGGGCGAGATCCTCCTGGACCAGGAAGCCGACCTGGCCGTCGACGCCGTGGTGCGCGCGGCCACGGCCCGCAACCACACGGTCACGCACCTGCTCCACAAGGCGCTCAAAAACGTGCTCGGCAGCCACGTCAACCAGGCCGGCTCCCTGGTCACTCCGGACCGGCTGCGCTTCGACTTCACCCACATCGCGGCCATGACCCCGGACGAACTGGCCAGGGTCGAGGACGAGGTCAACGCGGCCATCCTGCTCGACGCGCCGGTGGTCACCGAGGTCATGGGCATCGACGCGGCCCGGGCCAAGGGCGCAACCGCGCTTTTCGGCGAGAAGTACGGGGACGAGGTCCGGGTGGTCGAGGTGCCGGGCGTGTCCATGGAATTTTGCGGCGGCACGCACTTGCGCGCCACCGGCCAGGCCGGCAGCTTCCTGATCCTGTCCGAATCCGGCGTCGCGGCCGGCACCCGGCGCATCGAGGCGGCCACGGGCGTCAACGCCCTGCGCCACGTGCGCGAGATGCGCGCCGAATACGACGAAGGCCTGCGGGCGCTCAAGGCCAAGCCCGGCGAGATGGCCGGCCGGGTCAAAAAGCTCGTGGACGACATCAAGGCCCTGGGCAAGGAAAAGGAGCAGCTGGCCGCCAAGCTGGCCTCGGGCCAGGGTCGGGACCTCATGGCCGGCCTGGAGGAGGTCGGCGGGGTGAAGCTCCTGTGCGCCCGGGTCGACGCGCCCAACGTCAAGGCCCTGCGCGAGGCCATGGACGATCTCAGAAGCAAGCTCGCCTCGGGCGTCATCGCCATTGCGGCCGAGCAGGAAGGCGGCAAGGTCAGCCTCATCGTGGCCGTCAGCAAGGATCTCCTCTCCCGGTTCACCGCCCCGGCCCTCATCAAGGACGCCGCCGTTGCGGTCGGCGGCTCCGGCGGCGGCCGGCCCGACATGGCCCAGGCCGGCGGCACCAACCCGGCCGGCATCGACGAGGCCTTCGCCAAGGTCAGGGCGGCCGTGGCCGGGTAGCCGGGGAAGAAGAGAAGAGGCGGGGGGAAACGCTTTTGAAAAGCGTTTACCCCCGCGCCCCCCTTCGAAACGAAAGGGGGGGACAACTCCCGCCTGCCTGAGCCGAGACAGGGCGGGGCTTGGGAACGAAACGACAGCCTCCTGGGTGACGCCAGGGGGCTTTTTTTTGGGGGAGGAGGGGGGGCGCAGGTTGCGGCGGCCAGGCTGGAAGGGGGAGGCTGGCCGGGAAGCTGAAGGCGACGGATCGTGCCATCAAATGGGTACCGGCAGGGATGCGTTTAAAGAAGCATCCCTGCCGGTATCCTGGGATCAGCGGTTGTCCAACTGTGCCCGCACGGCTTTCAGGCCGGCGGTATTGATCCGATACGGTAGGCCGTTTGTCGAGGCGATGAGCCGTTTTTTCTTGAGCTTGGCGAAGACGTCCAGGGTGCAGTCGGAAAGCACGAGGCCGTCGCTGGTGTAGCATTCGACGAATTCGATGCGGCCGAGCCCATTGCGGTAATGCACGATGCGGCCGCCCTTGGCCAGGACGTGAAGGGTCCTTTGTTCCTGCTTGGAAATGTTCATGTCGGAGATCCTGATGCAGCAATCCAATGCACAAAACCGGCAAACGTCAGCGACGCCTGCCGTGCCTGAGCGCAAAGCGATAACCGAAACCCACGTCAAAAAGGGTCTGGTTACCGGATTCCCGCAATCTCCAACATGCAACCTCAAAAGATGGTCAGAAGTTCAAAAAGCGGCCCAACGGGTACCGGATGCCCCTTGGCCGGTCAAGCCTGTCCGTCTCTCCCCCGATGGGTGGGTCCGGGAGGGGTCACCCCTCCCGGCCGCCGGAGGCATCTTCCTCTTGTCTAATCAGCCGTCGCCGCGCCGAGTTCCCGCAGGACCTGGCGCAGGTGCTCGGTGTGGTCCTGGAGGTGGTAGCGGCCCAGGCCGTCGATCATGGTTCCCAGGGACGGGTATTCGCCGAGGGGCGAGTCCTTGAGCTGGGGGATGCGGGCCTTGCGGGCCAGGGCTTCCTCGGACAGGGACTCGGCCAGGTCCGCCATCTTCCCGTATTCGCGCTCGATGACGGCCAGCAGTTCGGCCACGGTCATGGCCGCCCGCGTCTCCGAGAAAAAGGGGTCCTCGACCCGAATGTTGATGGTCGGCGTGTCCTGCTCCAGGAAGGCCCGCACGAACGGGTCGTAGCCCGGCCCTTCCTGGCCGCACAGGTGGGACAGGATCTCCTTGGGCGACCACCGGCCGGACGGACGGCGCGCGGCCGTTGCCTCGTCGAGCCCCTGGCACACGGCCTTGAGCGTGGCGATGTTTTTCCGGATATCCTCGGCAAGCTGTTTTCGTTCTGGGGTAGCCATGGCGTGGTTCCTCCTGCAGATGTCGGGAAATACCAAGAGTCCCTCATCCTACGCGCCTTTTCCCGGTTCGGGCAAGGACGGCGCGGCCGGCTCCGGGCTCACTGCCCGGGTGTCGGCCGGTCCGGGAGGGACGGCGGCAGGTCCGGTGCGGGCAGTCCCTGGTCCGTGGCTTCGGGCCGGCCTTCGGCCGGGGGGGCCGCCGGCTCGGGCGCGGGCGGCGTGGTGTCGGTGTCGCGCACCGGCGTCGGACCGGCTTCCGGCGTGGCGGCCTCCGGTGCGGCGGCCTCCGGTGCGGCGGCCTCGGGGGTGGCCGACGGGGCGGCCGGGGCCGGCACGACCGGGATCACGGGCACGGCCGGCGCGGCCTCGGGGAGGGGCGTGGGCGCGGGCGCGGTCTCCCGCACCGGCTCGGACGGGGTCTTCACGTCCTGCACGGCGGGCGGCCGCTTGGAGACCGTGCCGCGCATGGCCTGCGAGCCTGACTCGCCTTCCAGAAGCGGCACGTCGGCCACGATGATGTCCACCCGGCGGTTCTCCTGGCGTCCCTCGGCCGTGGCGTTGCTGGCCACGGGCTGGTAGAAGCTGCGGCCCATGGCCGTGAACCGTTCCGGGGTCAGCCCGCCGCTTTCGGTGAGGAAACGGATGACCGCCGAGGACCGGGCCGTGGAGAGTTCCCAGTTGGAGGGATAAAGCGCTGAATGGATGGGGTTGGCGTCGGTGTGGCCAACGACGTAAATGCTCTTGTCCTTGACCTTGCCGAGCACGGCCGCGACCTTGAGCAGGATGTCCCGGCCCTGGGGCGAGACGTCGGCGCTGCCGGAACTAAAAAGGACCTTGTCCACGAAGTTGATCTCGAGCATCTCCCGGAACTGGCGGACCCGGATCTCCTTGGAGTCCACCTCGCCGCGCAGGTCGGCCACCAGGGCGTCGTAGGCGGTCTGGAGCTCGCCGGCCCGGCGTTCCAGGTCCGTGGCCCGCTGCTCGGCCTTGCGCTCTTCCTCCTTGGACCGGAAGAGCTGGCTGGTCAGGTTTTCCAGGGCCTCGGGCACGCCCTTGCGGTGGTACAGGTTGTTGGCCAGGTAGGCGGTCAGGCCGACGGGGACCAGGACCAGGACCACCATGAGAACCTTGAGCAGGCGTCCGCGCATTCTGGGCCTCCGGACCGGCGGCCTTGCCGCCGGCGGATGATTCGTCGTAGGTTGTGCCTCCGGCCGCCGTGGCGGCTCGGACGGCTTCATGGTTACCCGCATTCCCCGCAAAAGGCCACCGCCCCATGGCAAACCGGGCCGCGCCCCGGCCCGCGCGGCGTCGCCGAGACGCCCGGGGCATCGGCCCCAATGTTTCCTTGCGGACCCGTGGCGCGCGGCCCGGGCTCCTCTCCCGTTAACCCAAAGGCGCGGGTATCCCGATGCTGGGCGACGCCCATTTCCTGTCCCTGACGAGCGGCGCGCCCAAAAAGAGCGCCATGGACATCATCCGCCGCCTGGAGCCCTTTCCGCGCGGCGAAGTGACCGAAAGCTGCCGGGCCAACCTCGTGGCCGCGATTGCCGGCCGGCTCCTGACGCCGCCCCTTTCCTGCGGTCTGCTGCCCGGCGTCTTTCGCGAGCGCCTGCTGGCCCGGGGCGTCGTGGCCGAGGCCATGCTCCGGCCGGCCGATCTGGCCCTGGCCAGCCGGCTGTGGCTGGTCAATTCGGTGCGGTTCTGGACGCCGGCCGTCCTGGCCGCGCCGGGACCGGACGGCGACGCCGGAGCGAGCGGCCCCCTCGACGCCGACTTTTCGATCTGCTAGGTTTTCTCCACGTTTTTCGCCAAGGAGCAAGGCATGGATCTGGAAGCCGTGTGCGGCCCGTCGGTCCCTTTTTTCAAGATGCAGGGCTGCGGCAATGATTTTGTGTGCGTGGACAACCGCGAACTGGGCTACGACCCGGCCGACATGCCGGATATCGCCCTGGCCGTGTGCCGCAAGGCCTTCGGCGTGGGCGCGGACGGCATGATCTTTCTCGACCACGCCCACGCCGGTTCCGGCCTCGCCTACATCTGGCACTTTTTCAACGCCGACGGCTCCCGGGCCGAGATGTGCGGCAACGGTTCCCGGTGCGCGGCGCGGCTCGCCTGGATGCTCGGCATCGCTCCGGCCAGCCACGTGTTCGGCACGGACGCCGGCCCCATCGAGGCTTCGGTCGACCCGGACTCCAACCAGGTCACGGTCCGCCTGACCGACCCCAGGGACCTGCGCCTGGACCTGTCGCTGGAGATCGAGCACCAGGAACTGCCCCTGCATTTCGTCAACACCGGCGTGCCCCACGCCGTGGCCATCCTGGACAACCTGGAGACGGTGGAGGTCTGGAAGCTCGGCCGGGCGGTGCGGTTCCACGAATTCTTCAAGCCGGCCGGGACCAACGTCAATTTCGTGGCCGTGGAAGGCCCGGGCCGGCTGTCGCTGCGCACCTACGAACGCGGGGTCGAGGACGAGACCTACGCCTGCGGCACCGGGGCCGTGGCCTCGGCCGTGGTGGCCCGGGAGCTCGGCCTGACCGGCGAGGAGACCGTGATCACCACCACCGGCGGCGAGGAGCTCGGCGTCATCCTCAAGGACGGCAAGACCTACCTGCGCGGCGCGGCCGAACTGGTCTTTCGCGGCGAGTTCTACCCGCAAAGCCTGGGGCTCGACCTGTAGCCGGCGGGACCGAAGCGGTTTGGAGGAAAGCGGCATGCGCTACACCGGCATCAACCACCTGGCCATGGCCACGCGCGACATGGACGCCACCATCCGCTTCTGGCGGGATCTCCTGCGCCTGCGCCTGGTGGCCGGACTCGGCCGGCCCGGCTACCGCCACTACTTCCTGGAAATCACGGACACGGACATGATCGCCTTTTTCGAGTGGCCGGACGTGGAGCCCGTGCCGCCCAAGGACCACGGCGTGCCGGTCAAGGGCCCCTGCGCCTTCGACCACGTGTCCATCGGCGTCCGGGACCGCGACGACCTGTGGGAGATCAAGGACCGCCTGGAGGCCGCCGGCTTCTGGGTCTCGGAAGTGATCGACCACGGGTTCATCTTCTCGATCTACTCCTTCGACCCCAACAACATCCCCATCGAGTTCAGCTGCCCGGTCCCGGGCGTCGATATCCGGGCCTTCCCGGTCATGGCCGACCGACACCCCTCGGCCGTGACCCGCGAGGGAGCCGAGCCCCGGGACGGCGTCTGGCCCGAGCCAACGACCACGCCCTACGCCGAGCGCCGCATCTACCCCGGCGAAGGCCGGGACCTGGTCCTGGACGGCGAATAAGGGAAAGGATGCCTCCGGCGGGGGGGGGGGGGGGGGGGGCCCCCCACCCCCCCCCCCCGGCCGGGCGGGGGGGGGGGGGCCCGCCCCCCCCCCCCCGCCCGGGGCGCCCCCCCCCCCCAAAAAGACCCC
>CAZIJE010000158.1:0-7563 GCA_964539435.1 uncultured Desulfovibrio sp. | reverse complement strand
CCCCCCCCCCCCCCCCCCCCCCCCCCCCCCCCCCCCCCCCGCCGGAGGCATCTTCTCTTCTCTTTCCCCTCTTCTCCCCCTCTTCTACGGGCTGACGAGAATGACGACGCGTCGGTTCTTGGCCTGGTTCTCGGCGATGGGCCGGCCGGCGGGATCGGTGTTGGGGGCCACGGGCTGGGTGTCGGCCAGGCCTTCGACGCGCATGTGGTCGCGGGGCACGCCGTGGTCGATGAGGAAGCGGGCGACCCGGCTGGCCCGGGCCGAGGAGAGTTCCCAGTTGGACGGGTAGAGCCAGGATTCGATGGGCAGGTTGTCGGTGTGTCCTTCGACCGTCACCTTGTAGGGCGTGCCGGCCAGGGTGGCGGCGATGTCGCGCAGGAGCGGCACGCCGCCGGGCTTGATGTCGGCGCTGGCCAGGTCGAAGAAGGCCGCGCCGCGCAGGTTGAGTTCCACGCCGCTTTCGCGGGGCACGAGTTCCACTGCCCCGGACGTGATGTCGAGCTTGCCGGCCAGTTCCTTGCGGATGTCCTCCAGGCTCTTGCGGGTCGGCCCGGTCCGTTCCGACCCCGGAGCCGGCGGCGCGGCCTCGGGTTTGGCCACGGGGGCTTCGGGTTTCGCGGCCGGCGTCTCGGCCTTGGCCGGCGGGGCTTCGGCCGGCGGGGCTTCGGCCTGCGGCGGGGCGGGCGGCGTTTCGGGCTTGGGTTTGTCCGGCTCCAGGGGCGGCGCGGGTTCGCTGGCCAGGGTGGTGCGGCTGACCTTGGACCGCACGGCCGGGGGTTGGGGCTCGGGCTTGGGCTGGGTGGTCTTGGCGACCACGGGCGGCTGTTCCTGGGGTTTGGTCTTGGGGGCCGGCTTGTCCGTGACCATGGCCTTCTGCATGGAGTCGGCCACCCGCTCGTAGCGGTTGAGGTCCACGTGGGACACGGCCACGATGAGCAGGAAAAAGCAGAGTAACAGCGTCATCATGTCGGCCAGAGAGATGGGCCACAGGTCGTCGTCCTCCTGGCGGAGGCGGCGCAGGTCCGAGAGCTTGAGGGAACCCGGTCCGGATCTTCGTCGCGTGGAGAGCATGGCGTCAACGCCTCATGCGCGGCTGGCGGCCGTTGGCGGCAGGGCGGTTCATCCCGCGGCCTCTTTTTCGCGGGGTTCGATGGAGGACCAGCGCCTGGGCGGCAGGTAGGCCTTGAGCTTGTCGAGGACGATGGCGGCCGGGGTCTTGTCCTTGATGAAAAGCGTGCCGTCGCGGATGACGCACATGAGGAGGACCCGCTCCTCGATCCGTTTTTCGACCTTGATGGCGATGGGCAGGAAGATCAGGTTGGCGAGCAGGATCCCGTAGAGGGTGGTGGTCAGGGCCACGGCCATGTGCGCCCCGAGGTTGCCGAGCCCGACGCTCATGGACTGCATCATGCCGATCAGCCCGATGAGCGTGCCGATGATGCCGTAGGCCGGGGCCAGCTTGGCCATGGTCCGGTAGATGCCGGCCGAGGACAGCTCCTGCTGGTAGGTCTGTTCGATGCGGGTGTCGAGGATCTCCTGGATTTCCTCGCGGGAGTAGCCGTCCACGAGCATCTGGATGGCGTTTTGCAGGAATTCGTTCTCAATGCCCGGCAGGGCCCGCTCCAGGTGGACCTTGCCCCGGGACGAGGCCTGGCGGGCGATGGCCACGATCTCCTCGATGTAGTTGTCCGTGGGCAGTTCCTCGCGCTTGAGGGCGATGAGGAAGGTGTTGAAGACCCGCATGACCTCCTTGAGGGGAAAGCAGATGAAGGTGGAGGCCAGGGTGCCGCCGAGCACGATGGCCAGGCCGGGAAAGTTGACGAACACCCCGGCGCTGTCCGTGGACAGGAAGGTGGCGAAACCGAGGATGGTGATGCCGAAGACGATGCCGATGACGGTGGCGATGTTCACAGGCCGAGTCCCTTGATGGCTTTGATCCGGTCGAGCAGTTCCTTTTCCACGTCAGCGGCCTCGTCCTCGTCGCCCCCGGCCAGGGCGGCGGCTTCCTCCCGGACCACGGCGGCGATCTTTCGCGACAGGTTCTTGTAGATTTTCTCGCAGGCCGCCTCGCCGGCCATGGCCGCGGCCACGGCCACCTTGTGGAAGCCCAGGGCGGAGAAGGCCTCCTGCAGGGTGGCGTTGTCCACGTGGACGATGTCGTCGATGTGTTCGAGATCGGCGGCCGCCAGGCGGGGCTTGCGGGCCTGTTTGAAGAAGTCCGGCCCCATGCGCTCCACGTAGGCCTGGACCCTGGCCTTGTGGAAAAAGAAGAGTTCTTCCGGAATCTCGCGGTAGCCGATCTTCTTGTAGAGAATGTCGGGCGAGGTGTCGGCAGCGGCGGCGAACTCGTGGAGGTCGCAGAACTCCAGGTCCACGGGCAGGTCGGGCTGTTCCCGGGCCATGTTCTTGGCCACGGCCAGGAACTTGTCGAGGTCCGGCAGGCGCACGATCCGGTCCCGCACGAACGGCGCGCCCGGCTTTGTCGAGCCCAGGACCGGGTCCTTGCGGGTGAAGCCGCCCTTGATGTCGGTGATGGTCACCAGGTGCATGTTTTTGAGCCGCTCGAACACCGCGTCGATCTCGATCTGGCTGACAAGCAGGATGTCCTTGATGGTCCGCGACAGCTCGGCGTAGCGCAGTTCCTGGACCTCGGCCCGGCCGGCGGCCTGCCAGCACAGGGCCGTCACCCGGCACACGGACAGGAAGGGATTGGCGGCCGGCCGGTCCGTGACCTGGGAGGAAAGGGTTTTCACCCGGTCCACCAGGTAGCCGGTCAGGATCTGGACCGGGCGCGGGCTTTTGAGGAGCATGGTGTGGAGCAGGTTCTGGTCGCAGACCAGGGCCTCGGTGTATTCCAGGGCCTCGGCGCTGCTCGTGCGCGGCTCTCCGGTCATGACCCCCATCTCGCCGACCATCTCGCCGGGGCCGCGTTCGCCGAGCACGACCCGGCGCTTGTTGATGACCCGGTAGACGGCCACCCGGCCTTTCTTGACGATGTAGGCCACGTCGCCCGGCTGGCCTTCCCTGAAAAGGACGGCCCCCTTGTGGAAGGTCCGAAGGGTGGAGTCGCTTGGCTCGTCCTCGAGATCGATGTCGCGGCGCATGCGGTGCCTCGTGCTGCCGGCTCGGTCGCCGGGGGTCGTGTGGAAAGTCGGTCCACCCTACGGACAAGGCCGGGCAAGTTCAAGGACCCCGGGCCCATGGGGCGCGGTTTCCCTCCCTTTGGGGGCTGTTTTACAAGGCCGGGCAAAGGCGGTAAAAGGCCGCATCTTCGAAAGGCGAGGTGGCGTGTGGGCATAGCCGGCGCTTGCCGCGACGTGGCGGTCCTGTCCGTCTCCCCCATGGGGGAGCAGGGGGCGGCCTGCGGCTGTTATCTGTTGGAATTGGAAAATCCGGGCCTGGCCCCGGCCGTGGCCGGCCAGTTCGTCATGGTCCGGCCCCGGGCCTTTGGCAGCGATCCGGTCTGGCCGCGACCCTTTTCCATCTGTCGGCTGACGGCGGAAAAGCTCACGCTTTTCGTCCAGGCCTGCGGCCGGGGCACGGACATCCTGTGCCGTCTGGTCCCTGGGGCCGTGGTCACGGTCTGGGGGCCGCTGGGCCAGGGGTTTGCCCTGGAGCCGGACCTGCCCACGGTCATGCTGGCCGGCGGCGTGGGCCTGGCGCCCTTTGTCGAATACGCGGCCACGCATCCGCGGCCGGAAAACCTGTCCCTGGTCTTCGGCCACCGCCAGCCGCTCGGGTGCTATCCGTTCGCGGCGCTGGCCGAGACGGTCGCGGCCCGGTCCTTTCAGGAAAAGACTCCGGCCGACCTGCCGGCCTTCGTGGCCCTGCTGGAGGAGACCGTCGCCGGCCATGCCGACGGCCTGGTCCTGGCCTGCGGGCCCAGGCCCTTTCTGGTGACCGTGGCAAGGCTCTGCCGCAAGTACAGCGTCCGGGGCCAGGTGTCGCTGGAAAACCGCATGGCCTGCGGCGTGGGCGGGTGTCTGGGGTGCGTGGAGAAAAACGTCCTTGGCTCCTATGTCCAGACCTGCACCGAGGGGCCGGTCTTCTGGGTCGAGGAACTCGCGCTTGCGGAGGACGCATGACCGTGGACACCAGCGTGCGCCTGCCGGGAATGCGCCTCAAAAACCCGGTCATGACCGCTTCGGGCACCTTTGGCTACGGCCTGGAGTTTTCCCCTTACGGCGACTTGCGCGGCCTCGGCGGCATCGTGGTCAAGGGCCTGTCCCTGGCCCCGCGCCTGGGCAATCCCATGCCGCGCATCGCCGAAACGCCGTGCGGCATGCTGAACGCCATTGGACTCCAAAACTGCGGCGTGGAAACCTTTTTGCGCGACAAGCTGCCGCGCCTGCCCCACGCCGAAACGCCGATCATCGCCAACCTCTACGCCTGCGACGCCGACGAGTTCGCCGAACTGGCCGGCGTGCTGTCGGCCGCCGAGGGCGTGGCCGCGCTTGAAGTCAACATCTCCTGCCCCAACGTCAAGGCCGGGGGCATCGCCTTCGGCCAGGACCCGTCCATGGCCGGCAAGCTGACCGAGGCGGTCAAGAAGCGGGCCGGCGACAAGCCGGTCTGGGTGAAGCTGTCGCCAAACGTCACGGACATCGTGGCCATCGCCCGGGCGGCCGTGCTCGGCGGGGCCGACGCGCTCACCTGCATCAACACCCTGACCGGCATGAGCGTGGACATCCGCACCCGAAAGCCCCGGCTCGCCAACGTCATCGGCGGCCTGTCCGGCCCGGCCATCAAGCCCGTGGCCCTGCGCTGCGTCTGGCAGGTCTGCCGGGCGGTCTCGGCCCCGGTCATCGCGGTCGGCGGCATCAGTTCGGCCGAGGACGTGCTGGAGTTCATCCTGGTCGGGGCCCAGGCCGTGCAGATCGGCACGGCCAACTTCATGCGGCCGGACATGGCCTTTCGCATCGCGGAACGGTTGCCGGTCCTCATGGAAGAGCTGGGCATCGACGATCTTGACGCCTACCGGGGCACGCTGCGGGCATAGGACGGTGCGCCTGTTTTCCGAGGCGACCGGCAACGCCTGACGCGGGCGCGTGCTCCCGACGCCTTGTCGTTTCCCGTCTCCTGTCACGGGGGTTCCGCTCGCCGCCGGCCTTCCTTGCCGGCGTCACGGCCAGGGCCGAGCGTCCGCTCTCGCGGCCAGCCCGGCCTTGCTGGGGCGCGCGGGGACGGCGTCAGCCTGAAGGCGTTTCCCTGGCCCCCCCTGCGTTCCTCCTGGGGGCAACACTCCGGCAGCATCCGGCTCGGGCGGCGTCCTTTTTCCCGGGCGTCTGTTCACGGGCCGTGATTCCTCGGCAAGGACCTGCTGCGCAGCGGCAGTGGGCCTGGAACAGGCCTTTGGTTTCCGTTGACCCCCTGGTCGATTTCCTCTAGGCATGCATACTGGAGGGAAAATAACATGGCCAAGCAGATCTACGTGAACCTGGCGGTCAAGGACCTTGACGCGTCAAAGGCATTTTTTACAAAGCTCGGTTTTTCCTTCAACCCGCAGTTCACCGACGACAACGGCGCCTGTCTGGTCCTGGGGGAAAACATCTTCGTCATGCTGCTGACGGAACCGTTTTTCAAGACCTTCACCAAAAAGCAGCTGTGCGACGCCACGACCCATACCGAGGTGTTGATCGCCATCGACGCGGACAGCCGCGAGTATGTGGACGCGCTGGTCAAAAAGGCGGTGACGGCCGGCGGTTCGATCTATGCCGAGCCCTGGGACCACGGCTGGATGTATGGCCACAGCTTCGCGGACCTCGATGGGCACCAGTGGGAAGTCGTTTATATGGACATGGACCGGATTCCCGAGCGTCCCTGAGGTCCCGTGAAACGGTCCTGCCCGGACCGCCAGGGAAATCATTCCGCCTGAGTTGGCGGTACAGGGATAGACTGTTTTTTACGTAATTTGTCCATTCCGCTTTTTACGGTGTCTTGCGGTTCCCGTTTTTGGCCCTGCGCCCGATGGTTCCCGGACCGCAGGCGTCCTTTCCCGGTTTTTCGCCACTCCCGGTCGCTCCTTCTGTCGCGAAGGTGACAAGAAAACGACTTCTCAGGTCGTTCTCTCTGACATTCTCGTGAATTTGATCCAGGCTTTTCCATATGCTACGAGCCCGCCAAACATTTTTGGAGGGGCGTTATGGTTCAAAGCGGCGACACGGCCTTCGTCCTGGTCAGCGCGGCGCTCGTGCTGCTCATGATCCCGGGGCTGGCCCTGTTCTACGGCGGCATGGTGCGCAAGAAAAACGTGCTCGGCACCATCATGCAGAGCTTCATCCTCATTTCCCTCGTCACCTTCGAGTGGGTCTACCTCGGCTATTCCCTGTCCTTCGGCCCGGACCAGGGCGGGCTGATCGGCTCCCTGGCCTTTTTCGGCCTCAATGGTGTGGGCGCGACCCCGAACCCGGACTACGCCGCCACCATTCCCCACATCGCCTTCGCCATGTTTCAGTGCATGTTCGCGGCCATCACCCCGGCGCTCATCACCGGGGCCGTGGCCGAACGGATGCGCTTCGGCCCGTTTCTGCTCTTTTCCCTGGCCTGGACCATCCTGGTCTATAACCCGGTCTGCCACTGGGTCTGGGGCAGCGGCGGCTGGCTCAAGGAAATGGGCGTGCTGGACTTCGCCGGCGGCATCGTGGTCCACCTGACCTGCGGCGCGGCCGCCCTGGCCGCGGTCATGCTGACCGGGCCGCGCAAGGACCACGGCCGGCACCAGATCGTGCCCCACAACCTGCCCATGACGCTTCTTGGCACCGGGCTTTTGTGGTTCGGCTGGTTCGGCTTCAACGCCGGCAGCGCCCTGGCCGCCGACGGCGTGGCCGCCGGAGCCTTTGCCGCCACCCACCTCGGCGGCATGGCCGGCATGGCCATGTGGTCGGCCATCGAATGGTGGCACCGGGGCAAGCCCACCACCCTGGGCGCGGCCTCGGGCGCGGTGGCCGGACTCGCCACCGTCACCCCGGGCGCGGGCTTCGTCGCGCCGGGCTCGGCCGTGCTGATCGGCCTGCTGGCCGGGCTGGTCTGCTACGGAGCCGTGCTGCTCAAAGCCCGGCTGCGCTTCGACGACAGCCTGGACGTGGTCGGCATCCACGGCGTCGGCGGCGTGCTCGGCACCCTGCTCGTCGGCCTCCTGGCCCAGAAGGCCGTCAACCCGGCCGGCGCGGACGGCCTTTTCTTCGGCAACGCCGGCCAGTTCGGCACCCAGGTACTGGCCGTGGCCGTGGTCGGCGTCTTCGCCTTTGGCGTCAGCTGGCTCATACTGGCGGCCATCAAGGCGGCCATGGGCCTGCGTCTCGAATCCCAGGCCGAAACCATCGGCCTCGACCTGTCCGAACACACCGAAGCCGCCTACGGCGAATAACCGTCGCGCCGCCAACGACCCGGTCAAGGGCTTCGACCGCCAGCGCGTTGTGAAGAGAAGAGGCCTCCGGCGGCCGGAAGGGGCTAAGCCCCTCCCGGACCCTCCCTGCCTGGGGATGGGAAGGCGGGTGGGATGGCGGTCGTGGTCGGGAGTGCGTCGGTGTGGCCGGAATCGGCCTGGCGTCGCACGCCGAGGAC
>CAZIJE010000157.1:0-7656 GCA_964539435.1 uncultured Desulfovibrio sp. | reverse complement strand
GTTGCGCTCGAAGTTGTAAGAAGGGGAGGGGGACGCCTCCGGCGGCCGGGGGGCATGATGCCCCCCGGACCCCCTCGGCGAAGTGGTTGACGCGTAAGAGTTTAGCAGCTATACCCTTCCCATGCCCGACACCGCCCAAGCCCTGCTCGACCGGTGGGAGCGTCTGGCCAACCGGCTGGTCTTCCTTGAAAAGCGTTACGTGTTCGCGTTCGGGGACCTGCGCCTGCACCCGTCGGAACTGCACGTGCTGCTGGCCATCCGTCGGGAACCCCGGGCCAATGCCACGCGCCTGGGTGTGTTGCTTGGCGTGACCAAGGGGGCGGTGTCCCAGGTCCTCAAGCGGCTGGAGGGCAAGGGAGTGATCGTGAAGCAGGTCGATTCCGCACAGAAAAACGAGGTAACGGCCTCGTTTACGCCCCTTGGCCGGGAAGCCGTGGCCGCCTTTGTGGCCGAGCGCGCCACCGCGCGGGAAGGATTGGAGGCCTACGTAAATGCCCTGCCGCCGGCCGAGCGGCAGGCCCTTGGCCGATTCCTGGAGCAGGTGGCGGTCGCCCTGCCCGGAGCGGAATAGACGCGCCTCTTTTTTTTGCCTGGAGAGTATAGCACCTAAACACAAAAGGGCAACGCAACCATGCGCCGTGCCCGAATAGGTCGGGCGGCGCCAGACCATACGGAGGAGAAAAGCATGAAAAACAGGAGACGACGGATCGGCGGGTGCAGCCACTACGTCCACGCGCCGGCGGAAACCGTCTTTCCGCTGCTTTGCCCGGTGCGGGAGTACGAGTGGATCGAGTGGTGGCGGGGCGAACTGCTGTATGCGGATTCGGGCCTGGCCGAGCTCGACTGCGTGTTCCAGAGCCAGGTCTTCGAGGAGATCGGCCTGGAGACCTGGACCTGCAGCCGGTACGAGCCGCCGCGCCGGATCGAGTACGTGCGCATAAGTCCGGCCACGGTCATCCGTCTGGAGCTTTGCCTGTCCCCGGCCGCGACGGGCACCCGGGTGGCGGCGACCCTGGTGGTCACGGCCGTGAGCGATGCCGGGGACGCGCTGGTGGCCGGCTTTGCGCCGGATTTCGCAGAGCGGAATTTCAGGCCCGCCCTGATCATGTTGGACCACTATGTGCGGACTGGAAACATGCTTCCCGGCGCCGAGGCCGTGGCCCTGGCGGCGGCCGGATAGCCGGGCGGCGGGATGTGCGCCGGTGTGAGCGTCGCCGGGACGAAGGCCTCGTCCCGGCGACGTCCGGCCGTGCGGCCCCCCCTCCCGCGGACGGCGAAAGACGCTGCGACCGGTCTGCGCCAATAAAATCCTCCAGCGCCGACTTTGCCATTCAATCGTAAAACATCTAGGACATGATTGGCACAAGACACGCGGCGTCCCGTCGCGCGTCATTCCCGGCGCCACGCGCAAGGAGGACGCCCGTCATGTCCGGATCGCGCAAACGCAAGTTCGAACTGGTCCTGCCCCGGGTCGAGGCCCTGACCACCCTGGCCGACCTGACCGCCCAGGCCGCGGCCGGCAACCTGGTCATCGGCAACGAGGTCGTGCCCCTGGACGGGTTCACGAGCCTCAAGATCGCGATCAAGCACTTCGGGGCCTCGTCCATGCTCAAGGTCCGCATCAAGTACCCGGCCGCCGGCCTGGCGGCCCTGCCCCAGACGGCCGGGGCGGAGGACGAGGACGCGGCCCGGGAGGCGGCCCTGGCCGGCGCTCCCGGGAGTGCCGAGCCGGTGGACGCCGAAGGCCTGCCCCGGTACAAGGGACTCAAGAAACGGATGAAGCATTTCTTCAAGGCCATGGTCATGTCCCTGCGGGCCGGACAGGCCCCGGACGGGGACGTGGTGGCGGCCTTCGTGGCCGACAGCCGGCTCATGACCGCCTATCCCGGCCGGGGCGACGCCTTCTATCCGGCCTACGACGCCGAGGTGGACCGGCTGGAGGCCGCCTTCGCCGCCCGGGACCTGGAGGCCATGACCGCCGCGGTCGCGGCCCTGGACCGGATGAAAAAGGAGTGTCACAGCCGCCATGCCTGACCCCCGCCATGCCCCGGCCGTCCCGGACGGCCCGCCGTCCTCCGCCTCGGAAGAGGCCCGCTGCCTGGAGATCGACCTGTCCCGGGTGGACCCGGCCGTCACCGAGGAGGACGAGCGGGCCTTCGCCCGCATCAACGACCTCTCCCTGACGCCGGAGCAGGCCGGCCGCATCGCCAATCCGACCCGGACCTATCCCCGCCAGGAATACGTCCTGGCCACCCACTGGCACCCCGAGCACGTGCCCATGGAGCTCCTCAAGGAGCGGATCGGCAAACTGTATCCCAACCGCCTGGACGAGCTGATCATCCCGACCCAGCACAACCTGCTCATGGAGTACGACGGCTACCAGGGCGTGGAGGTGGACTGCTATTCCAGCGGCTTTAACCGCAAGGTCCAGCTGCTGCTCCACTTCAAGGGGCTCGACCCGGGTCGGGCCGAGGTCCTGGCCTCCATGCTGCGCCACACCCACCGCTACCGGGCCTCCCAGCTCTTCGAGTACCTGGCCGCCCTGTCCGATCCCTCGGGCGAGGCCCGCCGCCAGAAGGCCGCCGGACGCAGCAACGCCGAGGAGGAGCTCGTGGCCTTTGTCGGCTTGCAGGCCGCCAAGATCAAGGCCCTGCTCCTGGCCCACGAGGCCGACCTGCCGGACGACGCCTACAAGAACAAGCTGGTGCGCAACTTTCTCGACACCCTGCGGCCCCGGTTCGGGGACCGGCTGGTCAACAAGGCGCAGGTCTACGCCAAGACCGTCAAGGAGCTGGTCAAGGAGGAGTTCTCCCTGTCCTATTTCTACCGGGCCTCGGAAGTGATCGAGGAAGCCCGGTCGCTGGGGGCCGGCATCGTCATTCCCCACCCGGAGCAGTTCTGGCCGATCCTGTTGGCCGACTACGACGTGGACGGCATCGAGGTCTGGAATCCCCAGTCCCAGCAGTACACGGAATTTCTCATCAACGTGGTCAACCGCCGCAACCGCATGGGCTGGCACGGCAAGCGCCCCATCCTCATCTTCATGGGCGACGACTGCCACATGAGCGAAAAGACCCGGGACCCGGCCGAACAGGACGCGGAAAAGGCGGGCCGGGAAATAGGCCTCCAGCCGGCCTGGCACGACTACGCCATCCGCAAGAGCCTGATCATCAACGGCGTCAGCCGGCGCAGGATCATCGCCGAGTACCGGTCCCGGCTGGGTTAGCCTGGCGTTCCTGCAACCACGCCAGGGTTGTTCGGAAAAAGAACCTCCAGGCCTGTTGGCTCTGGAGCGAAGAGAACCTCTTTTCGGGGACAGGACGCGAGAGCCGGGTGCGGCGCGGCGGGCGGGGCGGACGGCGGCCGATGGGCCGCGGTCCGCGGAAGGCCCTTTTCGCGGCCTCGGGCAGGATCTGCCTGACGCCGCCAGGACGACAAGGGAGCAGGACGTGGAAAAGGAAACCCGGTTCAAATACGAGTCCGTCCAGGACGCCGAGACCCTCAAGCGCTACCTGGAGGCGGTCACGGCCGGCTTCGCCGCCGGGGAGCTGCGTTTTTCGAGCCGCGAGGGCGAACTGGCGCTGCACCCCAAGGGCATGGTCGGCTTCCTGATCGAGGCCAGGTCCACGGGCGGCCGCATGAAGCTCCACCTGAAATTCTCCTGGCGCGAGGACGGCGGGGAAGGGGAAGGCGACAACGGTCTGACCGTCACCCCGGGCGGGGAAACGTCCTAATCGACCGGAGCCGGGACAGGGGGGCCGGGGGATGATGCCCCCGGCGGGATCGGGGCGGACCCCGGTCTTCTCGCCACCACGGGGGACGGCATGCGCATTCTGGAAGGCATTGAGGAAAATTTCCGCTTCATGGTCCTTGAGGTGTCCAAGCAGGTGGCCAGCACCCTGCTCGTGCTCGAACGGCCCGATCCCGAGCGGATCAAGCGCATCGAGAGCCGCGACGACTACATCGACAACCTCAAAAGCGTCATCGAGAACGCCTGCTGGGGCCGCATCCACGCCGCCCGCGACGCCAACAAGCGGACCCTCGACCTGGTGCGGGCCGCCAACATCATCAACATCAACCTGGAGCGGATCGCGGACTACGCCGTCAACATCGTCTCCCAGCTCCAGTACCTGACCGATCCGGCCTTCATCCGCCGCTACGAGTACCGCGACGCCTTTGTGGACGTGGACAAGGCCCTGGGGCTGGTCTTTTCGGCCCTGACCCGCCAGGACGTGCGCCAGGCCCTGCGCATCTGCCGGGCCGAATTCTCCCTGGACGACCGGTTCAAGGCCGCCTTCGACGCCATCCTGGCCGATCTGCGGCGCGGCGAATCCCCGGAAAACGCCATCTCCTGCTTCAACATCTTCCGCTATCTGGAGCGGATGGGCGACGCGCTCTTGAACATCGGCGAGGCCGTCATCTTCGCGGCCCTGGGGGAAAAGCTCAAGATCCACCAGTACCAGGCCCTGCAGGACTCGCTCGGCCAGGGAGACGCCGGCCCGCCGCTTTCGGCCGGGGAGTTCAGCTCCATCTGGGGCACCCGGTCGGGCTGCCGCATCGGCCGGGTCGAGGAGCACGGGCCGCGCTCCAAGGGCGTGCTGTTCAAGGAGGGCGCGGCTGACAAGCTGGCCCGGGAAAAGGAGAACATCGAACGGTGGGAGCGGCTCTCGCCGGGGCTGCCCCCGGGCATCCAGGCCTACCAGACCGACGGCGAGTCGGCCTCCATGCTCCTGGAGTACCTGGGCGGCTGCAACCTCCAGGAAGTGGTCCTGACGGCCGACCGGGAGATCGTGGAAAACGCCTGCTTCCTGGTCACCCAGACCGTGGGCGGCATCTGGGAGCAGACCCTGGTCCGCCGGCCGGCGCCGGCCAGGTTCATGGCCCAGATGCGGTCCCGCCTGGACGACGTCTTCCGGCTCTATCCGAACCTGGCCCGGGACGAAAAACGCCTGGCCGGGGTATCGATCCCGGCCCTGGACACGCTCCTGGCCCGGGCTGCGGACGCCGAAGCCGGACTGGCCGCGCCCTTTGCCGTGTTCCTGCACGGCGATTTCAACCTCAACAACATCGTCTACGACCACACGGCCCAGCGCATCCACTACATCGACCTGCACCGTTCGGCCGAGGGCGACTATGTCCAGGACACGGCCGTGTTCCTGGCCTCCAACTTCCGGCTGCCGGTTTTCGAAAAGCGGCTGCGCAGCCGGGTGGAGCTGGTCATGGCCCGGTTCCTGGAGTTCGCCAGGGCCTTTGCCGCCGAGCAGGGCGACGCCGCCTTCGAGGCCCGCCTGACCTTCGGCCTGGCCCGGGCCCTGGCCACCTCGGCCCGGTTCGAGATGCACCGCGACTTCGCCCAGGAGCTCTTCTTGCGCGGCGTCTACCTCCTGGAGCGGGCCACGGCCCATGCCGGCCGCCCCTGGGAGGACCTCGCCTTCCCGGACGCGGTCCTCGTGTATTAGCCTGCCGGCCCCTCCTGCCGGCCCCTTTGGCGACCCCTCCTGCCGGACGCGCCCGCAACGGCCGGAACCGCGCCGTCCTTCCGCGCGGCCTTTCCCGGCGGCGTTGCGACCATGCGTCGCCTTCGTCCGCATGGCGGCGGCCGGAGTCTGTTTTTTCACGCAGGACCCGGCGCAGGGCTGCTGGGCAAGGAGTTTTTCTGGTTTTTCCCTTGCATTGGCGGATAAGTAAGGTAAAGTGTTCTATAAGGCGTTGTATTGTTGCCTTTCTAAACCTTTTAAACGAGGAGGAAGCCATGCTCAGAAAGTTGTCGTCTTCCCTCGTGGCGTTGGTTTTCGTTTTCTCATCCATTCTCGGCGTCGCCGCCCTGGGCTTTGCACAGGCCGGTCCTCCCCAGGGCTTTGCCGGTCCGGCCCAGGGCGTGGCCGGGCCGGGCCAGGGCTTTGCCGGGCCGGGCCAGGCAGGAGGCGCGCCAGGAGGCCCCATCAGCCTGGGCGCGGCGACCGCGCAGGCCCAGACCATCTCCACGGACTGGGGGAATCTCGCCACGGCTGGCGCGAACTTTGACTTTGGCAATCCGGTCAGCACCAGCACCGCCAACCTGCCCGGCCAGGTCCAGACGGCCATAACCCTCGGCAAGCTCGAAGCCTTCTCCCTGGCCCTCCAGGCCCTCGGCTTCTAAACGCCCGGTTGTCGCCCAAAAGGAGCCCCGTCTCGCGCGGGGCTCCTTTTTTGACGCCGTTTGCGCGCCTGGACCGGGCCTGCCGCCGGCATTGCCACGATTCCCGCCGTCCCGGGCCGTCCGGACGCGATCGGAGACGACGGTCCAGGCAATCGCTTTTCACGCGTTCGCGCCCGGCCGCTTCTTGCCGCATGCCCGGTTTCCGGTCATAGGTTGAGACGATCCCGGCCAGCCGGGACAAGGAGGCAACCATGCAGGCAATCATGGCCAAGGGCGGCGTGCCGTCCGACCGGCCTGAGGCGTTTTCCCTGGCCGACGTGCCGCTTCCGGTCCCCGGACCGGACGATCTGCTGGTGCGTATCGCGGCCGTATCCCTCAACCCGGTGGACGCCAAGGTCCATGCCCGCCTCGGCCCGGGCGAGGAGCGGATCCTCGGCTACGACGCCTGCGGCGTCGTGGAGGAGGCGGGCAGTGCGGTGACGGACTTCGCGGTCGGAGACAGGGTCTATTACGCGGGCGACGTGACCCGGCCGGGCACGGACGCGGCCTACCACGTGGTGGACGCCAGGATCGCGGCCAAGGCGCCGAGGACCCTGGACGACGCGGCCGCGGCCGCCGTCCCCCTGACCGCCATCACCGCCTGGGAGGCCCTGTTCGACCGGCTGGGCCTGCCCGCCGGGGCCGGGGCCGGCGCGGGGCGCGACGTGCTGGTCATCGGCGGCGCGGGCGGGGTCGGCTCCATGGCCATCCAGCTGGCCAAATGGGCCGGCGCGCGAGTGCTGGCCACGGCCTCGCGGCCCGAGACCGTGGACTGGTGCCTGGCCCTGGGCGCGGAAACGGTCCTGGACCACGGCCGGGACATGCCCGGCCAGTTGCTCGAGGCCGGGGCCAAGGACGTGGGCCTGATCTTTTGCACCACCCACATGGAGGCCCACTGGAAGGCCATGGCCGCCCTGGTGCGGCCCCAGGGCGCGGTCTGCCTGATCGACGACCCGTCCGGTCCCCTGGACGTGACGGTGTTCAAGCCCAAGTGCGCCAGCATCCACTGGGAGTTCATGTTCGCCCGGTCCATGTTTCAGACTCCGGACATGGCCGAGCAGGGCCGGATCCTGGCCCGGGTGGCCGGCCTGTTCGACGACGGCACCCTGCGGCCGACCCTGGCCGCCACCCGCCACGGCCTCGACCCGGCCGTCTTCGCCAAGGCCCACCAGGCCCAGCTGTCCGGCCGGATGGTCGGCAAGCAGGTCGTGGTGTTGTAAGAGAAGGGAGTTGCCTCCGGCGGCCGTGGGGCATGATGCCCCCCGGACCCCCTCAAAGGGGCTGGGACGGGAGGAACGAAGCGTCTTCGGGCTTAGCCGGGCCAGACGATGGCGAGGCGGCCGGGCCGGCGGTCCAGGCGGACGCCGAGGCGCTCGGCCAGGGCCTGGGCCGGGCCATCCGGGGACGGGGCCGGCGCGGCCTCCTGGGCCGCGTTGGCCCGACTTTGCGACGTTGGGACAACAAGGCCCGGGCGCCGG
>CAZIJE010000156.1:0-7759 GCA_964539435.1 uncultured Desulfovibrio sp. | reverse complement strand
CGCGTTCGCCCGGCTGGCGCTGCAGCCGGGCGAACGCGGCCCGCAACTCAGGGGGTCCGGGGGGGATGATCCCCCCCGGCCGCCGGAGGCATCGTTCTCCCATACAAGCTGGAGGTGCGTCATGGGCGTGAAAATCGGATTTCTCGGTCTCGGCATCATGGGCGCGGCCATGTCCCGCAACTGCCTGAAGGCCGGCCACGACGTCATGGTCTGGAACCGCTCGCCCGAGGCGGCGGCGGTTCTCGGCAAGGAAGGGGCCAGGGTGGCGGCCACGCCGGCCGAGGCCGCCGCTTTCGGCGAGGTGGTCATCGTCATGCTGACCGGGCCCGAGGCCTGCGAGGCCGTGCTCTTCGGCCCGGACGGGGCCGCCCAAAGCCTCGGTCCGGGCAAGACCGTGGTCAACATGAGCACCATCGCCCCGGGCTACGCCCGGCAGGCGGCCGACAAGGTCCGGGCCACGGGCGCGGACTATGTGGACGCCCCGGTTTCGGGCTCCAAAAAGCCGGCCGAGGACGGCACCCTCGTCATCCTGGCCGGCGGTTGCGAGGCTGCGATCAAGACCGTGGAGCCGGTCCTGCTGGCCATGGGCAAGAAGGTGGTCCGGTGCGGCGAGGCCGGCATGGGCTCGACCATGAAGATCACGGTCAACGTGCTGCTCGGCGCCATGGCCGAGGGTCTGGCCGAGACCGTGCGCCTGGGCGAGGCCCTGGGCATCGACCGCAGGGCCCTCCTGGACGTCATTCTGGCCGGTCCCATGGCCAACGACCTCTTTCGCCTCAAGGACCCCATGTTCCGGGCCGACGACTACCCGCCCCAGTTTCCGGCCAAGCACATGGCCAAGGACTTGAACTTCGCCCTGGACGCGGCCGCCAAGGCCGGGGCCAACGCGCCAACGCTTGCGGTCCTTGGCCGACTCTACGGAAAACTGCTCGACCAGGGCCTTGGCGACGCCGATTTCGCGGCCGTGATCAAGGCCCTGTAGCCGCGCCCGCGCACCGGGCCGGCCCGGACCGCCGAGCCGGCCCGGTGTTTCCCGCTTTCGGCGAACGGCGCGTATGGGTCGGTAAACGGCCTTTGCCATCCGCGCCGATAGGTTTATGGAATCCAAGCCGCCTTTTACCGAAAATATCTGGCCGGGCCGGCCCGATATGCGGCATGGTCCGCCCGTGATCGACGCAACACCATCCCAACCTCGGGGGAACACATGACAGCCGACAACATCGAAAGCCTCATGCACGAGCAGCGCCGCTACGAACCGCCGACCGAAGGCCGCGACAACGCCCACGTCAAAAGCATCGACGAATACCAGGCGATCTACAAGCGTTCCATCGAGGACCCGGACGGCTACTGGGCCGAGCGGGCCAACGAGCTTTTGACCTGGTTCAAGCCCTGGGACACGGTGCTGGAGTACGATTTCGACAAGCCGGAAATCAAATGGTTCGCCGGCGGCAAGCTCAACGCCACCTACAACTGCCTCGACCGGCACCTGACCGACGGCCGGCGCAACAAGGCGGCGCTCATCTGGCAGGGCGAGAACGACGGCGACGTCCGGACCTACACCTACCAGATGCTCCACGACGAGGTCTGCCGGTTCGCCAATGTCCTCAAGAAGATGGGCGTGAAAAAAGGCGACCGGGTCAGCCTCTACCTGCCCATGGTCCCGGAACTGGCCATCGCCATGCTGGCCTGCGCCCGCATCGGCGCGCCCCACAGCATCGTGTTCGCCGGCTTTTCCGCCAACAGCCTGCGCGACCGGGTCAACGACTGCGAGGCCAAGGTCCTGGTCTGCAGCGACGCGGTCATCCGCTCGGGCAAAACCATTGCGCTCAAGCCCAACGTCGACGAGGCCCTCAAGGAGTGCGCCTGCGTGGAGAAGTGCGTGGTGGTCCGCCACGCCGGCAACGACGTGGAGATGCTGCCCGGCCGCGACATCTGGTGGCACGACGTCATGAGCGACCACGACGTGCAGGGCTGCTGCGAACCCGAGCCCATGGACGCCGAGGACGTGCTCTTTATCCTCTACACCTCGGGCTCCACCGGCAAGCCCAAGGGCGTCTACCACACCACCGGCGGCTACCTGACCTACGCCGCCCACACCAGCCAGCTCGTCTTCGACCTCCACGACGACGACATCCACTGGTGCACGGCCGACATCGGCTGGATCACGGGCCACTCCTACATCGTCTACGGGCCGCTGACGCTCGGGGCCACCTCGCTCATGTTCGAGAGCGTGCCCACCTATCCGGCCCCGGACCGGTTCTGGCAGATCTGCGAAAAGTTCAAGGTCAACATCTTCTACACCGCGCCGACCGTCATCCGCTCCCTCATGCGTTCCGGGCCCGCCTGGACCCAGAAGCACGACCTGTCCTCGCTTCGCATCCTCGGCTCGGTCGGCGAGCCCATCAACCCCGAAGCCTGGATGTGGTACCACGAGCACATCGGCCACGGGAAACTGCCCATCGTGGACACCTGGTGGCAGACCGAGACCGGCGGGCTCATGATTTCGCCCCTGCCCTACGCCACCACCCTCAAGCCCGGCTCGGCCTCCCTGCCCCTGCCCGGCATCGACGCGGTCATCGTCGACAACGAGAACAAGGAAGTCGGGCCCAACCAGGGCGGCTTCCTGGTCATCCGCAAGCCCTGGCCGGGCATGCTCCGCGGCATCTGGAACGCGCCCGAGCGGTTCAAGCAGCAGTATTTCTCCGGCTTCAAGGGCCGCTACGAGTCCGGCGACGGCGCCCGGCGCGACGAGGAAGGCTACTTCTGGATCATGGGCCGGGTGGACGACGTCATAAACGTCTCCGGCCACCGCATGGGCACGGCCGAGATCGAATCCGCCCTGGTCTCCCACCCGACCGTGGCCGAGGCGGCCGTGGTCGGCATGCCCCACGACATCAAGGGCCAGAGCATCTACGCCTACGTGACGCTCAAGGCCGGCTACGAGGAGAGCGACGACCTCCTCAAGGCCCTCAAGATGCACGTGCGCAAGGAGATCGGCCCCATTGCCGCGCCCGAGGTCATCCAGTTCGCCCCGGGCCTGCCCAAGACCCGAAGTGGCAAGATCATGCGGCGCATCCTGCGCAAGATCGCCTCCAACGAGGTCGAAAGCCTGGGCGACACCTCGACCCTGGCCGATCCGAGCGTGGTGACGGAACTGATCGAAGGCAAGAAGAAGCTTTTCGCTTAAGAGGAAGGAGAGACGCCTCCGTCGGCCGGGGGGAATGCTTCCCCCCGGCCCCCCTCGACGGGGGAAAGGAAATAGGAGAGTACGCCTGTCAGTTGGCCGGTCCGGGACGGATGTTCCGGGCCGGCTTTTTTTGCGACCGCGTTGTTGCGCCCTTTTCCCGAGATGGTATGAGGACGGTATTTCCCGGAAGGAGGCATGACATGACAGGCAACCGATGCCGCACCGTCCTGGCCGTCTTGGCCGTCCTGGCCGTTTTCTCCCTGACCGCCGGCTGCGGCGGCAACAACATCGCGAGCAAGACCGCCACGCCTGGAGAAGGAAAAACCACCACCACCAAAGCGCTGGAGATGGGCGCAAACCTGCTCCAGTCGAAACCGCCCATCGATGTCGTCAATTCCTATCTCGACGGCTTCCACTTCCATCCCGACGACATGGGCCGCCAGATGGAGGCCCACCACTACTGCGCCCAGCTGAGCGAGGACTTCATCCAGTGCGTCCTCTTCGACGGCAACACCCGCGACGCCAAGCTGGTGGGCGTGGAATACGTGGTCAGCGCCAAGCTCTTCGCCGGCCTGCCGGCCGAGGAGAAGCGCCTGTGGCACAGCCACCGCTACGAGGTCGCATCCGGCCAGCTCGTGGCCCCGGGCATCCCCAACGCGGCCGAGCACGCCCTGATGGAAAAGCTCGTCTCCACCTACGGCAAGATCTGGCACACCTGGGACACGGAGAAAAATCCCATGCCCGTCGGCATCCCGGCCCTCTTGATGGGCTTCACCCGGGACGGCCAGCTCCGCCCCGAACTCCTCAAGACCCGCGACGACAGGATCGGCGTCACAAACTCGGAAAAGCGCCAAAACCGCCAGGATATCCCCGCGCCCGAGGTCGATCCCGAGGCCGACTCCTGGCAGAAAGGGACCGCGCCCATGCTGCGTCTCGACGCCGTTCCGGTCCGGCCGGCCAAATAAGCGGCCGCGCTGCCGGGTCCGGTGGACCGCGTCCCGCCTCACCCGCGTCCTTGCCCCGGCCGGCGGATCCGACGCCGGCCGGGGCAAGGCCATATCAGACGCCTTGCATTTCCAACTTGACCTTGATCCAGCCGGGCTCGCGCAGGTCGAAGTCCTTGTAGGCCTCGAGGACCGAGGAAAACGGCCGGCGCTTGGTCAGGATCGGCGAGGGGTCGAGCAGGCCCGAAGCGATCAGGTCCAGCAGGTGCGGGATGTATTTGCGGTGGTTGCAGTTGCCCATGCGCAGGGTCAGGTTCTTGTTCATGGCCGCGCCGATGGGGAACCGCTCCACGGTCGGCGAATAGACGCCGATCAGGGCGATGGTTCCGGCCTTGGCCACGCAGGCAACGGACCACTGAAGGACCTGGATGGGCGCCTGTCCGGGTTGCCAGAGGTCCCCCTGCGGGTCCTGCTTAGGCGCCACTTCCTTGACCACGTCCTTCTGGGCCGTTTTCGGGGATTCCGGCTCGGCGTCGATGCCCACGGCGTCGATGACCCGGTCCGAACCGTGGCCGTCGGTCAGTTCCATGATGACTTCCACCGGATTCTCGGCCTGGAAGTCAATGGCCTCGGCCCCCAGTTCCCGGGCCTTTTCCAGACGGTCGCGCTGGGTGTCCACGGCGAAGATCCGGCCGGCTCCGAGAAACCGGGCGCTCAGGATGGCGCACAGGCCGACCGGGCCGCAGCCGAAGACCGTGACCGTGTTGCCCTTGCGGATGTCGGCCAGATCGGCCCCGAAATAGCCGGTCGGCAGGATGTCCGAAACCAGGATGGCCTGGTCGTCGGTGACGCAGGACGGAACCTTGACCAGGCCGATGTTGGCGAACGGCACCCGCACCTTTTCCGCTTGCAGGCCGTTGAAGGAACCGGTGGTCTGGGGACCGCCGAAGAAGGCGGTTCCGGCCGCCTTGCCGTTGGGGTTGGCGTTGTCGCACTGGGCGTACAGACCGGCCCGGCAGTATTCGCAGTACCCGCAGGCGATGGTCGAGGCCACGACCACCCGGTCGCCGGGCCGGAAGTTCCGGATGCCGAATCCCACGCTCTCGACAATGCCGACTCCTTCGTGGCCGATGATGGTGCCGGACTTCATGCCGCTCATGGTCCCCCGGATCAGGTGCAGATCCGTGCCGCAGATGGCGCTGGCCGTCAGCCCCACCACCGCGTCCTTGGCGTCCACGACCTGGGGGTCGTCCACCTCGTCCAGCCGGATATCGCCTATGTCATGAAATACCACTGCTCGCATCGCGTCCTCCTTGTCGGGTATCCCGACTTTTTGACCCTGTACCTGTACCACACGGACACGGACCGCAAAAGCTTCGCGGGCGAAACTTCGGGTGCATATTGTCTTGCGAGGAAAGAACAGGGCGTCCTGAACAGGAAACGGCAGGACGCAAGAAAGAAAAACCGGGTGAAACGCGCTGTTACGGATGGGGTATTCCCCCCATTTTATCATGAAAAAGGCACCGATTATCGACAACGACATCCACAATCTATGGAATAAAGAAAATATTTTCTGATAAATAAAACTGTTTAAAAGTATTCGTATTCAAATTCCCGACAAGAAGAAGCTGATTCCCCAAAGAAGCGGCTTCGAAAACCAATTTAATGAATTGAGCACTCCTCATATGGCTCCCAATACGTAACCCGCTCGATATCTTTCCTGCATTTTTTCCAGACCAACATTGATTACAAGCTACAATACGGTATACGCTCAATCCAGGCTGGAGTCTTTTCCCCGGCCGTCAGGGTGCCGCGAGAGGCCGGGAAATCGCCGCAGTCCCACCGAGAAGGCGAGCCCGGCATAGGGGAAAAGGTGTTGTCGAAATTTTTAACACCGGAAGAATATGGGAGAAAATCATGAGCCAGTCCCAATGGAACATGAAACGCCGCGATTTTCTGCGCACCGCCACCGGCGTGGCTCTGGCCGTCGGCGCCGTGGGGGCCGGCGGTCTTTGGACCTTCGGCTCCTCGGCCGCTTTCGCCCAGCAACAGGGCACGACCGGCCAGCCCGGGGCCGGGGGCGACAACATCGCCGGCAACGCCCCGCCCCTGGCCAAGCCCCAGAGCGACAAGTCGTTCAACCCGTTGCAGGAAAAGGGGATGCCCCTGGAAAAGCAGTTCCGGAACTGGACCGAACTGACAAAATTCCAGTACAACAAGGAAGAAGTCCATCCCTATACCCGGTGCCGGATCATCCTCATGAACGGCATCGAGGTGGACGCGGCCATCTTCAAGCACAATATGGCCCGGTTCGTGGATGACTACGAGCTGCTCCAGGCCATGGCGCTCAGCCGCCGGGTCGAGCAGCAGCAGCAAAAGGCCATCAGCGGCGTCATTCCCGGCAACGAGACCACGCTGGAAAACACCATTGGCTACGAGCAGGTGGCCGTGGACCTGACCGCCTGGTGCGCCAGGAACGAACCCGACCCGTACATGCGCCAGTGCTACGAGTTCGCCCTGCTGGAAGACTTCGACCACCTGTACCGGTACTCGAACATGCTCGACATGGTGCCGGGCAACCACATGTCCCCGGAACAGATCGTGGGCAAGCTGACCGAGATCATGCCCGGCCGGCCGACCATCGCCGAGCACCGCCACCCCTACGATTCGATCAAGAAGCCGGCGACAAAGGACGCGGCCCCGATCACGCTCATGAACATCATGACCCTGGTGGCCGGCGAGCAACAGACCATGAACTGGTACATGAACAACGCCAACCGGCCCACCGAGCCCCTCCTGCGCCAGCTTTACGTGGAAATCGGCATGATCGAGGAGCAGCACGTCTCGCACTACGAGTCGCTCCTGCCGCGCAACTGCTCGTGGCTGACCTGCGCGGTCATGCACGAACTCCACGAGTGCTGGCTCTACCACGCCATGATGGAGCAGGAGCCCGATCCCAGGCTGAAAAAGCTGTGGGAGCTCCACCTGGACATGGAGCTCGGCCACCTGCAGGCGGCCCAGGAACTGTACAAGAAGTTCGAGAAAAAGGATCCGGCCGAGTTCCTGCCCAAGTCCATTCCCCAGCCCCTGACCTTCGAGTCGAATATCGACTATCTCCGGGAGCTGCTGGCCACCCAGATGCGGCTGACGGCCAAGGGGACGGAATTCGTGCAGGTGGATTCCCTGCCCAAGGACTACCGCTACTTTGCGTTTAACAGCACGGTCAACGCCGGCGGCGTGCCGACCCAGGAAGTCATCAAGGAGCACATCGCCAAGGACGGCGAGGACTACCGCTTCCAGACCAAGGAATACCCCGTGGAACGGTTCCGCGACCGAAAGGCGGTGCCTGAATATTAATATGGGCGAAAAAACGGCACGGGACGGCAAGCCACGACGACGGCGGTCGTTCCCGTGCCGCCCTGGCTCGACGAAGAGGATCAGCGGTTTGTCGGCGTGACAGCGACTTCTCGACCGCAGTGCCGTCCCACCGCCGCCCGCTCACGCCTGGCCGATATCCTGGAGGCGGTTCGGCTCCGGGCGGCGCTTAACCCGGGGGCTTTGGGCAAAGCTTTGGGCATAAAAAAACCCGAAGGCCCGTCCGCGTTGTGCGGACGGGCCTTCGGGTTTT
>CAZIJE010000155.1:0-7784 GCA_964539435.1 uncultured Desulfovibrio sp. | reverse complement strand
CCCCCCCCCGCCGCGCGCCGGCCCCCCCCCCCCCCCCCCCCCCCCCCCCCCCCCCGCCGGAGGCATTCTTCGCCCTTAGATACCGCCGCCGTCCGGGGTGAAGACTCCGCCCGGCATCTGCTGGACGAGCCGGGAATAGGGCGGCACGTCGTTGACCACCCAGACGTTGCCGCCGATGACCGATCCCTTGCCGATGGTGACGCGGCCGAGGACCGTGGCCCCGGCGTAGACCACCACGTCGTCCTCCACCACCGGGTGGCGGGCGATGCCCTTGACGAGCATCCCCTGCTCGTCCTTGGGAAAGCTTTTCGCGCCAAGGGTCACGCCCTGGTAAAGCCGGACGCCCTCGCCGATGACGCAGGTCTCGCCGATGACCGTGCCCGTGCCGTGGTCGATGAAAAACCGCCGTCCGATGGTGGCCCCGGGGTGGATGTCGATGCCGGTCTGGGAATGGGCCATCTCCGTGATGATGCGCGGGATCAGGTCCACGCCGAGGACGAAAAGCTCGTGGGCCACCCGGTAGTGGGTCAGGGCCGTCAGGCTCGGATAGCAGAAGATGGTCTCCCCCGGGGAACGCGAGGCCGGGTCGCCCTCGTAGGCGGCCTGGGCGTCCTCGGCCAGGGTTTCGCGGATGTCGGGGAGCCGCATGAGGAAATCCCCGGCCAGCCGCTGCGCCCGCTCCTCGCAGTCCTGGCAGTTCCCGGCCCGGTCCATCTCGCAGAAAAAGCAGTAGCCCCGGCGGACCTGGTCGGTCAGGAGCTTGTTGATGGCGTCGAGGTTGGCCCCGATGTGAAAGCGCATGTTTTCGGGCGTGATGTCGGAGTGGCCGAAATAGCCCGGAAAGATGACGGCCCGCAGCCGCTCCATGACCTCGACCAGGGCCGGAACCGAGGGCATGGGCTCGTCGTGGAGGGGCCGGTGGTAGACCTTGCGGTAGGAGGCCTCCTCGCACAGCATCTCGGCCACCCACTCCACGGGCGTGCGTTTTCTTGGCCGCGGCAGTTTGATTTCGTCGGCGGCCATCACGCCTCCTCGGCGAAAAGCGGGGTGGAGAGATACCGTTCGCCCGTGTCGCAGACCACGAACACCACCAGCTTGCCGGCGTTCTCCGGCCGCCGGGCCACCTCGATGGCGGCCTGGGCGTTGGCTCCGGAGGAGATGCCGCACAAAATCCCCTCCTCGCGCAAAAGCCGCCTGGCCATGCGCAGGGCGGCCTCGTTCTCCACGGTCACGACCTCGTCCACCAGGCCCATGTCCAGCACCTCGGGCACGAAACCCGCGCCAATGCCCTGGATGGCGTGCAGTCCGGGCTTGCCGCCGGACAGGACCGGCGATGAGGCCGGCTCCACGGCCACGGCCCGAAATTCCGGCTTCCTGGGCTTGATGGTCCGGGCCACGCCCGTGAGCGTGCCGCCCGTGCCCACGCCGGCCACGAAAATGTCCGCCTGGCCGTCCGTGTCGGCCCAGATCTCCTCGGCCGTGGTCAGGGCGTGGATTTCGGGATTGGCCGGATTGGAGAACTGCATGGGCATGAAGGCCTTGGGCAGGCCCTTGGCCAGTTCCTCGGCCCGTTCCACCGCCCCCCGCATGCCCTTGGCCGCCGGGGTCAGCACGAGCTCGGCGCCGAAGCCGCGCAACAGCGCCCGCCGCTCCACGCTCATGGACTCGGGCATGGTCAGCATCAGCCTGTAGCCGCGCACCGCGCACATGAAGGCCAGGCC
Source organism: uncultured Desulfovibrio sp. (assembly GCA_964539435.1). Taxonomy (GTDB): domain Bacteria; phylum Desulfobacterota; class Desulfovibrionia; order Desulfovibrionales; family Desulfovibrionaceae; genus Solidesulfovibrio. The sequence goes on along the minus strand of CAZIJE010000155.1, from coordinate 6,063 downwards.
CACGCCGGTGTTGCCGGACGTCGGCTCCACCACCACGGTGTCCGGGGTCATGCGGCCGTCGCGCTCGGCCGCGCGCAGCATGGCCACGCCGATGCGGTCCTTGACCGAAGAGCAGGGATTGAGCGACTCGAGCTTGGCCGCGACACGGGCCTGGCACCCTTCGGCCAGCCGGGTCAGCCACACCATGGGCGTCTTGCCCACCAGTTCGGTCATGTCACTGGCTATGCGCATGTTCCCTCCTTCGCGACGGAAGTCTGAAGCAGTCCTTCTGGTTTCGCAAGGCATTTGACGGCCGTCCGGCCGCGTCCCGCTTGCGCTCGGGGCCAAACCGCCATACCACGTCCCGGCCGGCCGCGCCGCCACTTTTTCATGGACGCGGCCGCCCGGGTGCGCGAAACTGCCGCCCGCAATCCGTCGCCACCGCACCATGCCAAACGCCGACCGCTTTCCGGAACCTCCATGCATTTCAAGCCCGTCTTCTACAGCTGTCTGACCCTGGCCGCCCTGTGCCTGGGCCTTTTCGCCGCCAGCCTCGAACCGGCCCGCCGCGTGGACGCCTGGACATCCGACCTGTGGCACGTCCTGGCCGGCCGCCAGGTTACGCCGGACCGGGTGGCCGTGGCCCTCCTCGACGACGAGGCCCTGGCCGCCGAGCCCGACCGGCCGCTGGTCTTCTGGGGGCCGCTGTACGCCAAGGTCCTGGCCCGCCTGCGCGAAGCCGGAGCCGTGGCCGTGGGCATGGACATCCAGCCGGCGCTCAGTCCCGTCACCTGGATGGACATGATCGGGGCCGACGCCAGCCGCGACTTCGACCGGGAATTCATGCTGGAACTGGCCGCCGGCAAGGTGATCCTCGCGGCCAGCGTCTCCACGGAATCCGGGGAGCCGCACTTCAGCCTGCCGGCCACGGACTACCTGCTGGCCCTGCCCGGCCACGAGGCGGACCTCGGCCTGACCAACGTGCCGCTCGACCGCGACGGCGTGGTCCGCCGCTTCGCGCCGGCGCTCTATTCCGAAGGCGAGCCGCGCCTGTCCTTTGCCGCCGCCCTGGCCAGGCTGGCCGATCCCAAGGCCCCGGGCCTGGCCGGCCTCGACGCCCCTGGCGCGCTCGTCCCCCGGCCCATCGCCTTCGCCGGCCCGCCCGGCACCTTCAGGCACATAAGTTTTGCCCGGCTCCTGGCCCCGGACGCGGCCGACGATCCGCAGGTCAAGGCCCTGGCCGGCAAGGTGGTCATCCTCGGCATCGACATCCACGGCGCCCACGACCGCCTGGCCTCGCCCTATTCCCTGCCCATCTTCGGCGCGCCCAAGGAGTTCATGCCGGGCCCGGAGATCCACGCCAACATCGTCGAGGCCCTGCTCGCCGGCCGCAGCCTCGCCCCGGTCGGCCGCTTGGGCGCGGCCGCCGCCTGGCTGCCGTTTCTGGCCCTGTGCGCCCTGGCCTGCGCCAGGCTCGGCCCCGGCCGTTCGGCCCTGGCCGCGGCCTGCTGCGCCGTGGCCTCCTTCGGCCTGGGCTACGGCCTGTTCCGGAGCGGCTGGCTGCTTCCCATGTCCGGCCTGGACCTCGGCCTGACCCTGACCTGGGCCGGCGCCAACGCCGTGCGCCTGACGCGCGGGGAGCGGGAGAAGGCCCACATCCGCCACGCCTTCGGCAAGTACGTGTCCGAGGCGGCCATCGCCGGCATTCTGGCCAGCGGCAAGCCGCCCGCGCCCGGCGGCTCCCTGGCCACGGTCACCATCCTGTTTTCCGATATCCGCGATTTCACGACATTAAGTGAAAAGCTGGCCCCGGAAGAGGTGGTCGAACTGTTAAACGCCTATTTTTCCAAGGTCTGCGACATCATCCTGGCCCACGGCGGCATGATCGACAAGTTCATCGGCGACGCGGTCATGGCCGTGTTCGGCGCGCCCCTGGCCGACCCGCGCCACGCCCGCCAGGCCCTGGCCACGGCCCTTGGCATGGTCGTTGCTTCACACGACTTCCAGGGCTGGCTGCAAAAACGGTTTCCGCACCTCGGCGACTGGACCTTCCGGATCGGCGTGGGCCTGCACGCCGGTCCGGCCGTTGTCGGCAACATCGGTTCCCGCCAACGGCTCGATTTCACGGTCATCGGCGACACCGTCAACACCGCCTCGCGCCTGGAGGGGTTCACCAAGGCGATGGGCTGTCCGGTGGTGGCCAGCCAGGCCGTGGTGGACCTGGCCGGCGTCAGCGTCTTGACGGGACGCCGCGAGCAGGCCCATGTCAAAGGCAAGAGCGAACCCGTGCCGGCCCTGGAGATCCTCGGGCTGGCCGACAAATAAAGGAGCCGACATGTTCCGCGTACGCATTCCGCTTTTTTCCCTGCTGCTGCTGGCCGCCGTCTGGCAGGCTCCGGCCTGGGCCGAGCAGGGCCGCCTGGTCTGCCTCGTTTCGGCCATCACCGGCCAGGCCGGCCTCTCGCCGGCCGACGGCCCCAAAAAGCCCCTGGCCGTGTTCACCCGCCTGCGCGAAGGCGAACGCGTGGACATCGGCCGGGGAGCCGAGGTGCAGCTCGCCTTTCTCCAGAAAGGCGTCCGCGAGACCTGGAGCGGTCCGGCCACGGTGCTGATCACGGCCGACGGCGGCCAGAGCCCGGACAGCGCCGGTCCGCCGGCCATCGACAAGCTGCCGCTGCGCGCCCGGCCGGCCGGGGGCGAGGCCTCGTCCATCCTGACCCAGGCCGGCGAGCAGGCCACGGCCCAGGTCAAGACCCGCGAAGTCACCGTGCCCGAGGACAGGACCCTGTCCGACGAGGAACGGGCCCAGCTCGCCGACCTGGAAGCGCAAGTGGCCCAGATGCGCCAGGCCGCCGCTCCCGGCGACGTGGGGCCGGATGTGGTGCTGCTCGAAGAGCTGACCCGCCTCGGCCAACGCCGGCGGGTCGCGGAAGAGGTCAGGCGGCTGCGGGAAGCCCACCCTGAAAACGAGACCCTGGCGCACTGGGAACAGCAGTAGGCGGAAAAACGTTCAAGAAACGCTTGAACTGTGACCGCGACGCCGGGGACTGCCGCCGGCGACCACAGGAAATAACGAACGGACGGGCGAACGCCCGTCCGTTTTTTGTTGGCCGCCAGGAAAGGCGCGGCGGCGGGAACTCCGCCAAGCCCCGTCTCCGGGCCGGGAGGAGCCAAGCGGGACGCAGGCCTTTGCCGCCCGCCGGATGCGCCCTTCCCCCCCTTTTAGAATTCGGGACCGAGTTCGGTCAGGGTGACCACGGCGACGCGGCTGTCGCGTTCCCTGGCCCAGATCTTCAGGGCTTCCAGGGTCTCGCCGTAGGGGTGGCCGATGGCGATGGCCCGGCCGTGCTTGAGGGCGTGGCGCTCGGCGGTCCTCAGCTGGCCGAGGATGGTGCGGGTGTTGCGGACGTTGTCGAGGAAGACGGCCCGGCGGAAAAACGGCACCCCGGCCTGGCGGGCGGCGTCCGGGGCGGCGCTTGCGGCCGAGGTCACGGAATCCAGGAAGAAAAGGCCCCTGGCCTTGAGCACCGGCATGACCGCGGCCATGCCCGGGGCGTCGCTGGTGAAGGCCGAGCCCATGTGGTTGTTGACGCCGACCGCATGGGGCAGCTGGGACAGGTTGTCCGCGAGGGTGTCCTGGACGCGCCTTGCGTCCATGTCCGTGAACACCGCGCCCGGGCCGGGGTTGACCCTGGGATAGGAGCCGGGCTGCATGGGCTGGTGGAGGATGACCTCGACGCCCTGGGCGGCGGCCTGGGCTTCGATGGACCGGGTGCGCGGCCGGTCGGGCAGGATGGCCAGGGTCACGGGAAACGGCAGGTCCATGAGGTTTTTGGCCATGACCGGATGGTCGCCCATGTCGTCGACGACCACGACCATGCGCGGCCCCTTGCCGGCGTCGCCGGGCACGGGCTGGGCTTCGGGCGTGGTGTCCACGGGGCCGGGAGCGGCCGTCGCCACGGGCGGGGCGGACTCCAGGCGGATGCGGACCTCCGGGGCCGGAGCCGGACTCGGGGGCGGCGCATCGCGGCCGGCCAGGTGCTCCTCGAAGGGGAGTTCGGCCTGGCGCGGGGGGGCTTGGGCCGGGCGGGTCGGGGCCGGCGCAGCGGCCGGGCCGTGGGGCCTCGACGCGGCCGAGGCCTGGCTGCCCGTCTGCCGCGCCTTGGAGGCCAGCCCGCCCTGTTCCCAGGGCAGGGGCGGGAACGGGCCGAACAGGACCAGGGCCAGGACGGCGAGGCTCGCGGCCAGGGCCAGTCCGGCCACAACCGCGTAAAAAGGTTTGCCGGGGAGAACGATGTGTCGTTTCTCCCCGGCCTTGGAACGCGCCGGTTTTTTCCCCGGCCTCTTGGCGGGTGACATGGAGGCGGTCGTTGCCGGCGTATCTTACGGGTTGTAGGTCTTGACGGGCAGGTACTTCAGCAGTTCCAGGGCCAGCTTGAGCTGGTTGTCGCGGGAGAGCTGCTCGAGCAGTTTCTGTTTGGGATCGTCGGACGACTCGGCCTTCTTTTTTCTGTTCTCCAGGTGCCGCGACAGGTCGCGCTCGCGGAACTGGTGGTTGACGGCCAGCTTGTCGTCCGCGCCTCGGTCCTCAAGGGGCACCATGAAGTCTGGCTCGATGCCCTCGGCCTGGATGGAGCGGTCGTTGGGCGTGTAGTACAGGGCCGTGGTCAGCTTGATGCCGGAGCCGTCGGACAGGGGGATGACGGTCTGGACCGACCCCTTGCCGAAGGTCTTCTCGCCGATGAGCAGGGCCCGCTTGTGGTCCCGGAGGGCGCCGGCCACGATCTCCGAGGCCGAGGCCGAACCGGCGTTGATGAGCACGGCCATGGGCACGGTCACGTCGGACCCGTCGCCCTTGGCGGAAAAGACCTTTTCCTGGTCCGGGTTCTTGCCCCTGATGGACACGATCTGGCCCGAGGGCAGGAACACGTCCGATACGTTGACCGCCTGTTCGAGCAGGCCGCCGGGGTTGTTGCGCAGGTCGAGGATCAGTCCCTTGAGGGTCTTGCCGCCCTTCTGGAAGTCGCTGAGGGTCTGCTTGAGCTCATTGGTGGTGTTTTCGTTGAAGCGGGAGAGGCGGACGTAGAGATAGCCCGGCTCCACTTCGTTGCTCTTGACGCTGATGATCGGGATGGTGTCGCGCACCACCTTGACCTTGAAGGGCTTTTGCTGATCCTTGTGGACAAGGGTCAGGGCCACGGCCTTGCCCTTGGGCCCCCGGATCTTCTGCACCGCGTCCACGAGGGTCATGTCCTGGGTGGACTCGCCCTCGATCTCCAGGATGATGTCGCCTGCCTTGATGCCGGCCTTGTCGGCCGGGGTGTCGTCGATGGGGGAAATGACCGTGAGCCGGCCGTTTTCCATGCTGATCTCGATGCCGATGCCGCCGAATTCGCCGGAGGTGCTGACCTGCATCTCCTTGAACTCGTCCTTGGACAGGAAGCTCGAATGGGGATCGAGCTGCTGGAGCATGCCCACGATGGCGCCGTCGATCAGCTCGTTTCTGGTGACGGATTTGACGTAGTGGTTCTCCACCAGGTCCATGACCTGGCTGAAACGCTTGAGCGGAGCGAAGCGGTCCTCTTCCGGCTTGGCGGCCAGGGCGGTTGCGCCAAGCGCCAGACAGACGACCAGGGAACACGACACAGAGGTCAAAAGACGCATACCATTCCTCCACGGAACATGACGGACCGCCCGCGCCACGCGCCGGCGGCCTGTCCCTCGCTCCCGTCCGAAGGCCTTATTGCCTTGCGGCAAGCCACTCCGCCGGATTAAGAGCTTTTTCGCCAAAACGCAATTCGAAATAGACTCCGGCTGTCTTGGCCGGTCCGCAATACCCGGAGCGGCCGAGGACGGCATCCCTGGCCACCACGTCGTCGACCGCGACGTCGATCTGTCCGAGGCAGGCGTAGACCGTGTGCCGGCGTTCGCCATGGGACACGATAAGCATGCGGCCAAGGCCGCGCAAGGCCCCGACGAAGGCCACCCGGCCGTCGGCCGCGGCCGCGACCGGGCTTCCCACGGGAGCGGCCACCACCACCCCCTGGCGCGGCGGCCGCGCCCCGGGGGCAAAGGCCGCCGCCA
>CAZIJE010000154.1:0-8017 GCA_964539435.1 uncultured Desulfovibrio sp. | reverse complement strand
CCCCGCCCGGGAGGGTCCGGGAGGGGGTGACCCCCTCCCGGCCGCCGGAGGCATCTTCCCCCTTCTCGCCTCTCTCCCCTAGTCCTTGTAAATGATCGTGCCGACGTGCTCGCCGTCCAGCGCGGCCATGATGTGCTCGGGGTGGCGCAGGGCGTCGATGACCTGGAACTGCTTGATGCACTTGGAGTGCTGCAGGAAGCGCAGCACCGGCCGTTCCACGATCAGGTCGTCGAGGTCCAGGGCGATCAGTTCGTCCACGGACAGGCGGCTGTAGTATTCCAGCTTCTCGCCGTCCTTGGCCTTCTTGGGATCGCCGCTGAAGAGGCCTTTTTCGTCCTTGAGGTACAGGAGCGACTTGCCGCCGATGTTCTCGGCCAAAAGGAACGCGCCGCTGTCGGTGCGGTGCGGCGGAATCATGCCTTCCTCGGCCGGGTGCTCGAAGAAGCCGTAGGGCGGAATGCCCGGCGTGATGGGCAGGTAGCCGAGCTGGCAGAACATGGTCAGCTGTTCCAGGTGGTCGCCGTGGCCGATGCGCACGCCGCCGTGCTTGGCCAGGAGCACGGACAGGATCTCGGCGTTCTGGGAGGCCACCTTGTCGCCGAGCTTGGACAGGACGCCGGTGGGCATGCCGAGTTCCAGGCCGATGTTGTAGATGTGCCGGGCCCGGGTGCCGCCGCCGGTCATGAGGATGATTTTGTGCTTTTCCTTGGCCGCCAGCAGCACGTCCAGGATCGGGAGCAGGGCTTTGGCCCCCCGGTCCATGATGGACTGGCCGCCGATTTTCAGCACGTTGACGTCCGGGTGCATCCGAAAGACGTCCGGTCGGTGCATGCCGGAAAGGAGCTTCCGGCTGACCAGCGATTCGCCCATGAGCGGCGATTCAATGTGCAGCCGCCCGCCTTCCTGCGCTTCCTTCACGAGTTTGCCCATGGGGCCTCCCAATCCTTTGTTTTTTTATTCCGCCGGTTCCGCAGCTATATCCGTGAAGGAAATAGGAGGCAAGAACCGGCGGAGCCGTGGGACCGGGAATCAGCCGCCCAGGGCGGCGGCGTAGAGACGGGCCAGCATGGCGGCCGGGAGCCTGCTGTTCCAGAGCCCCAGGGACAGGGCCGCGCCGTAGGCCGCCGCGAACACGGCGCAGGCCCCGGCCGCGGGCAGCCACCAGGGCGCGGCCCGGCCCGCGAACCGGAACCGGACCGCGCTTGCGGCCGTGGGGCAGGCGATGACGCACGAGGCGCAGCCCGTGCAGGCCATGGGCCGGGGACCGGCGGCGACGGGCAGGTCCACGGGGCAGGCCTTGCGGCACCGGCCGCAGCCGGTGCAGCTGTCGGCGTCGCGGGAAAGGGACGTTGGGCCTAATTTGGCGAGCAGCCCGAGGAGCGCGCCGTAGGGACACAGCCAACGGCAAAACGAGCCCCGGAAGACGAGGCCGAGAACGGCCAGGGCCGTGAGCACGACCACGGCCACGGGACCCGGCGCGGTGAAGAAAAGGAGCATCCGGGCGTCGGCCGTGATGTTGTACGACGACCGCAGAAAGCTTTCGATGGCGCTACGGTCCATGCCGACGAAGGTCGTATACAGGAAAAAGGCCAGGAGCAGGTACTTGGGCAGGCCGAGAAACGCGTCGAGCCGGGCCGGCGCGGACCGGGCCAGGCCCAGGCGCTGGCCGAGCCGGCCGAGGCGCGTGGCCACGAAACCGACCGGGCAGACGTGGCCGCAAAAGGCCTTGCGGAAAAGCAGGCCCATGACCAGGGCGGCGACGAGGATGGTCAGCCCGGCCGGATGGACCGGGTCCCAGGCAAGCGTCGCCAGGGCGCGGCGCAGGCCGAGCAGGGCGCTGATGGGCAAAAATCCTTCCACCCCGGCCGGCCGGGCCGTTTCCGGCCCCAGGCCCACGGCGTAACGGCAAAAGAGAAAAAAGCGCCAGCCGATCCAGAGGGTGATCAGAAAGAAAAAAGTTTGGGGCAGCCGGGACAGGGTCTTCCGGGAAATCCGGTACGGCATGGGAAAACCTCGGGCAATCGCCGGGAAAGGGTTCAGACTGTGGGGAAAGCGTGGTCCGGGGAACGGAAGGGAGGCCTCAGGCTGCGTCGTTGCCCGGCAGGATCTCGCGCAACGCGCGCCACAGGTCCTCTGCGGTGAAGGGCTTGGTCAGGTAGGAGCTGACCTGGGCGGCGTCGGCTTCGGCGATGTTGTCGGCCAGGGCCTCGGCCGTGACCATGACGAACGGGGTGGCGGCCAGGACGCCGTCGCCGCGCACCCGCCGCAGCAGGTCGATGCCTTTCATGCGCGGCATGTTCCAGTCGGAAATGATGCAGTCCACGGGACCGGACGCCAGCACGTCCAGGGCCTGCCGGCCGTCGGCCGCCTCCAGCACCTCGGCGTCGCCCTGGCCAAGCATCTTGCGGATGATGCCGCGCATGACCTTGGAGTCGTCCACGACCAGAACCTTGAGCCGCTTCCCCATCACCGCCGTCGCATGGTCCATGTTTTCGGAGCGCGAAACGCAAGGACCTTGCTTGGGTTGTTTTCAGGAAAAATGCAAGCGGTCTTTGCTCCTCGTCCGCGACGTCGCATCCGGGCCGGCTCGTGTTGCAGCCTGGCCGGACCCGCGCGCCGTGGCGGCGCGGCCCGGCCAGGCCGTTGTCGCATGGCCGGGACGTCAGGACGCCGGGGCCACGGACACGGTGCACTTTTTCAGAAAGTCGCTCGGGTTGTAGGACAGCTTGGCCTTGCGCAGGCCCTCGTCGCCCAGGTCCTGCTCCCGGTTGACCAGGGCGTAAGCCGCCCCGGCGTCGGCCAGGAACATCTGGTTGATGGCCTGGTACACGCCCTTGAAGCCCGGCCGGCCCTTTTCGAAGTGGATGACCAGCATCTCCGGAGTCAGGGCCTCGGCCACGGTGTAGGCGATCATCTCGCCGTCCACCCGGATGGCCCCGCCCATGAGTCCCGGCATCCGGTCCCAGGTCTGGAGCACGCGGACAATGGCCGTGTTCTCGGCCAGAAGCGCGCCCGACTCCTCGGGGTCGCGCCAGGAAAACCACTGGCGTTGCAGCTCCAGGGTCTCTTCCACGCAGTCCGGGGTCAACGGCTTGTACTCGTAGTCGTAGGTCCGCAGGAACTGGCTGAGGAGGTTTTTCTTCTTGTGGAACCGGTTGCCCCGCAGCTCCACCAGCTCGGGCACGCTGTAGACGTAATCGAAGTGGTCGCGGGACTCCTCCGTGCTGACCCGGTCCGGCATGGCTTCGCCCAGGACCTGGCACAGCCGCTCGGGCACCCGGATGAAGTCGAGCCCCTGGGACAGGCACGGGCAGGCGCTCCAGTCCACGTCGGTCCACGGCCCGATGGGGGCCCAGAAGACCTCTGTCGGCCTGGTCTGGAGGATCCAGACATGGCTTTCGCCGAACCGCCAGCGCAGGCCGTATTCCTCGGCCCAGCCCCACAGGTTGCCGAAGCTGTAGTCCGACACCTTCTGGGGACAGCGGGCCAGCCGGTCGAGGTACTCCTCCCGGCGGGCCAGCGAAATTTCCTCGAAACCCTCTCGCATCTCACTTCCTTGGTTTGTTGCCGCCCATGCCGAAACGGGCCCAGTCGGCGTACTGGTAGACGCCGCAACACACCAGAGCCTGGACGGCCTGGGACACGAACATGGAAATCCACACGCCCTCGGCCCGTCCCAGAAGGCTATGCCCCAGATACAAGGCCAACGGCAACCGCACGAGCCAAATGGAGGCTCCGGTGACGAACATGGTATAGAGCGTCGCCCCGGCCCCGGTCATGGCCCCGATAAGAATAAGGCCGCTGACCGTAAAGGGAATGGCCGCCACGTTGTAGCGCAGATAGGAAACCGCCTCGGCCCGGACCCCGGCCTCGGGGGACAAAAGCGCCGCCGCCTCGGGCAGAAACGGCCACAGGGCCAGCCCCATGAGCGTCACCGCCGCCAGGCCGGCCAGGGTGATGCGGTAGCCCACCCGCTTGGCCAGATCCGGCCGCCCGGCCCCGAGCAGGTTGCCGACCAGAATCGAGGCCGTGAAATTGAACGCCATGGGCGGCAGAAAAAGGAGCGATTCCACGCGGATGCCGGCCGACATGCCGGCCAGGGCGTCCACGCTCCCCGTGGGCAGCGAACCGGTGATGGCAAAAAGGACCAGATACCCGGTGTGCCACACCACCTGCATGAGCCCGGACGGCCAGGCCACCTTGAGCAGATACCGGCTGCCGCACCGGATCCACCGCCAGGGCGGGAACTCTCCCCGGCGCAGCATGCCGGCCCGGACCAGGGCGATCAGGTTGAAAAGCATGCCGGCCGTGATCGATAAAAACGTGCTCCAGGCCACGCCCGCGTAGCCGAAATCCGGCAGGCCGAAGAGACCGAGCCCGAGGCCGAAGTCGCCGACGGCGTTGAGCACGGCCGCCAGGCTCCAGGCGTAGAGCGGCACCATGACCAGCTTTTTGGCCCGAAACAGGGCGTTGGCGATGACGAAAAACGACTGGATGGGCAAAAGCCACAAGAAGACGGTCAGGAAATAATCCGCCGTCGGCACCATGGGCTCCGGCACCTGGAGCAGGCGCAAAAAAAGGCCCCGGCCGGCGAGGCCGAAAAGCAGAATGGCCGCCGAGGCGACCACGCCAAGGAGCAGGCACAGCCAGACGTAGCGGTTGGCCCGGGCGAACCGGCCGGCCCCCTCGGACTGGCTGACCGCGGCCACGGCCCCGTTGGCCACGGCCATGGCCACGACCTGGAAAAAGAACATGGCCTGGGTCAGGACCCCGATGGTGGCCTGGGTCTCCCGGTCGATGCGCCCGCCGACGTAGACGTCCACGAACCCGATCAGGAAATTCAGGAACATCATGAGGATCTGCGGCCAGGCCAGGGCCCAGATGTCCCGGAACCCGACCTGGCTGGCCATGAACCCGGCGTGTTTTTCCATCCACCCCCCAAACGTCGCGGCGAAGCGACAGGCGATACGGGACCCGGGACCCAGGGTCAACTCCCCCTTGGCGGCCCGGCCCGCAGAGGATAAGACATCGGCAGCCGGATACCAGAAAAAGGCGGCAAGGGAGAGGCGATGCGTGAGATCAAGGCCGTGCAGCGGCTGCACCTGTGGCTGGAGACCAAGGACGGCATGCTGCTTGGCCTGGGCCGGATCCAGCTCCTGGAACTGGTGGAGGAGCTCGGCTCCCTCAACAAGGCCGCCTCGGCCATGGGCATGTCCTATCGGGCGGCCTGGGGTCGGATGAAGCAGACCGAGACCGTGATCGGCGAGCCCCTGGTCGAGCGTTCGGGCCCGAAAAAGGGCTTCCGCCTCACCCCCCTCGGCCACGAACTCGTGCGCCAGTTCCGGGCCTGGCACCAGGACGTGGAGCGGTTCGCGGTCACGCGGGCCCGGGAGCTGTTCGCCTGGAGCACCGCCCCCTACGACGAAAAAGCCGCCAAATCCGGCGGCTCTTCCTGACCGATCCCTATTCCTCCATGTTTTTCAGCCTGCGCATCGCCCTGCGCTCCCTGGCCACCCACAAAATGCGCACCATCCTGGCCATGCTCGGGGTCTTCCTCGGCGCGCTGGCCCTGACCGGCGTGCTGCACATCTCCCTGGCCATGGAGCGCAAGGCCGTGGAGGAAACCGAAAAGCTCGGTCCGAACCTGCTTTTCGCCATGAGCGGCAATATCCGCTTCCGCCGGGGCGACATCCGGGCCGACGCCGGCAACACCAAGTTCAAGCTGCCGGACGCCGTGGCCCTCCTGCGGGGCCTTCCCGCGGCTGTCGGCGGCGTGCCCTACCTCGCCTTCGCCAGCCCCATCCGGGCCGGGGACAAGAAGACCGTGTGCCAGATGGTGGGCACCTGGCCCGACTACCCGGCCATCCGGAGCAGCCATACCCAGTACGGCCGCTTCTTCAACCAGGAGGAGGAGGACGCCAAGGAGATGGTCTGCGTGCTCGGCCAGACCATCGCCACCCGGCTCTTCGGCCGGGCCGAGGCGGCCGTGGGCCAGTCGGTTTCCATTTTCCGGGCCAGGCTGACCGTGGTCGGGGTGATGGAGGAGAAAGGGGCCGACGTGTCGGGCGCGAGCCAGGACGAGCAGGTCTTCGTGCCGCTCTCCACCTACATGCGCCGGCTGTCGAACAAGAACTACATCCACGGCGTCTACATCCAGCTGGCCGAGGGCGCGGACTTCGAGGCCGCCAAGGACACGGCCACCCTGATCCTGCGCCGCCGCCACGGCATCGACCCGGCCAAGGGCCAGCCCGACGACTTCCGGGTTCTGACGGCCAAGGACACCATGCAGCTCAAGCAGCAGGCCCTGGATCTGGTCCAGACGCTGGGCTACATCAGCTCGTCCCTGTCCTTTGCCATCGGCGGACTCGGCATCCTGTCCATCATGATCCTGCTGGTGCGGGCCAGACGCCTGGAAATCGGCATCCGCCGGGCCGTGGGCGCGCGCCGGGCCGACATCATCCGCCAGTTCCTGATCGAATCCGGGGCCATGTCGGCCGTGGGCGGCGCGGCCGGGACGCTTGCCGCCCTGGCCCTTCTGGCCGTGGCCTACAAACTCGGCGACTTCCCGAGCGTCTACAACGCCTGGCTGATCACCGGATCCCTGGCCGGCTCGGCCGCCCTGGGCCTGGCCGCCGGCGCCTACCCGGCCTGGCAGGCGGCCAATGTGGAAGTGCTCGCGGTGCTGCGGGACGAGTGAGGCAGGGAAAAAAGAGAAGAGGCCTCCGGCGGCCGGGAGGGGGTCACCCCCTCCCGGACCCACCCGAAGGGGGAAGAATTACGCTCGGTTGACGATCTCCATTTCCTGGTCGGCGATGGACCGCCAATCGAAGGTGGCGGCGCGCTGCCGGGCGGCGGCCACGGCCGGCTCGCGGCGGGCGGGGTCGGTGAGGACCGCCAGGACCGCGGCGGCAAAGGCGTCCATGTCCTCGAGCGGCGTCTTGACCATGCCCGTGGGGAAAATCTCGCGATAGATCGGCAGGTCGTAGGCCACCACGGGCAGACCGCTGGCCATGGCCTCCACCGCCACCTGGCCGAAGCTCTCGTAGTGGCTCGGCATGACGAAACAGCCGGCGGCTTTGAGAAGCCGCACCTTGTCCGCGCCCTGTCTGAACCCGAGCAGGTCCACCGCGTCCGTCAGTCCGGCGTCCTTGATCTCCTGCCTGAGCTTGGAAAACCACCAGTCGCTGCCGCCGCCGATGATGCCGAGCCGGCTGCCCGGCCGGGCGTCGCAGACCTTCCGCCAGATCCGCACCAGATCGAAGAGCCCCTTTTGCGGATGGAGCCGGCCGAGAAAAATGCCGTCGTAGCGCGGCGTGTCCGGAAGCGTCTCCACGCCTTCGAAAAAGCCCATGTCCACGCCCATGGTCACGACAAGGACCTTCTCCGGCGCGGCCCCCATGGCCGTCAGCGAATCCCTGTCCAGGGAATTGAGCACCAGCATGGTGGCGTGGGCTCTCTTGCACAGGGCCACCGACAGCCACTGGGCCGCGTAATAGAGCAGGCTTCTGATCGACGGCAGCTTCCATTTGCCGCCAAAGACGTTCTCATAGCCCTTGAACGGATTGGGCGCGATCAGGAACACGCAGACCACGAGCTTGGCCCTGGGGTTGCGCCATTTGCACAGAAGCGCGGGCAACAGGTCGAACAGGAAGTCCGACGGCGCGTACACCGCGTCCACGCCCTTGGGGTAGGCCGCGAACGGACAGGTCAGAATGCGCCACAGGTACGTGGCCAGCACGTTCCACAGCCGGTCGGATTCGCTGGCAAACGGCTCCCAGTGGACACGCCACGTGGCCTTGACCCCCTGGGACTCCAAAACGCCGATCTCGCGCCTGGGCAGCAGCAGCAACAGCTCCACCCCCCGCGCCAGCCACTGCTTGGCGATCTCCGCGAACCGGACCTCGCTGCCGTCCCGATTGCTGGTATTGACCCGGCCCATGGCCGGTACGAAGATGCGCATAGGATGTATGATGCCTCCGGCGGCCGGGAGGGGGTCACCCCCTCCCGGACCCTCCCG
>CAZIJE010000153.1:0-8039 GCA_964539435.1 uncultured Desulfovibrio sp. | reverse complement strand
CCCCCCCGGCGGAGAGGTCCAGGAGAGGCGGCGCCTCTCCTGGCCGCCGGAGGCACACACACCCATGCGAGACATCCAGAGCGGGCCGCCGGACGTGGCCATGGACGTGGACCGGGTCGGCATCAAGAACTTCCGGCTGCCCCTGTCCGTGCGCGACCGGGCGAGCAAGGGCCGGCAGCACACCGTGGCCGAGGTCGAGTTGTCGGTGGACCTCCCGGCCCGGTTCAAGGGCACGCACATGAGCCGGTTCGTGGAGGCCCTGTCGAATTTCACCGGCGAACTGGACCTGGTGTCGTTTCGGGCCCTCCTGTCCGACGTGCGCGCCCGGCTCGAGGCGGAAAACGCCCACATGACCCTGCGGTTCCCGTATTTCCTGGCCAAGGCCTCGCCGTCTTCGGGCGCGGCCTCGCTCATGGACTACGCCTGCCAGGTGTCCGGGGAGTTCGAGGGCGAGAAGTTCCGCCAGACCCTCGGCGTGGACGTCCCGGTCATGACGGTCTGCCCCTGCTCCCTGGCCATCTCCGACGAGGGAGCCCACAGCCAGCGGGCCGTGGTTTCGATCCGGTGCCGGTTTTCCGGCTTCATCTGGCTCGAGGAACTGATCGAGATGGCCGAGGCGGCCGGGTCGTCGCCGGTCTACGCCCTGCTCAAGCGCGAGGACGAGAAGCACGTCACGGAAACGGCCTTCGCCAACCCGACCTTTGTCGAGGACGTGGCCCGGCGCGTGGCCAGTTCCCTGACCGCCCACCCCAAGGTGACCTGGTTCCGGGTGGAGGTGGAGAGCTTCGAGTCCATCCACAACCACAGCGCCTTTGCCGGCATCGAGGGCGGCAGCGAACGCGGCGCGGCAAAGTGAAGGCATTTTTCTCAAGGTTCTCCGGCCCGTGTGCCGTGCGCCGATTCGCCTAGCCTATCGGGGCCGGAGCGCGAGCCGGCTTGGACCTGCCGGGACGCGCGAACCAGGCTGTCGTCGCCCGTCCGGATGTGCAGGGCAAAAGCCGGCCTAGGGCCTTGTCGGCCGGCATCGGCCCGGTTAAGGATACTCCATGTTTCCCAAGGGCGTGCTTGCGGCCGATTGCGAGCAGATTCTCCAGTTCGCGCCGGTGTCGATCATGACGTTCGACGCCGCGGGCGTGATCACCTTTGTCAACGACTGGCACCTGGACAATTTCGCCCGCAAGAAGCGGGACCGGGAGTTTTTTCTCGGCAAGAAGATGCATGAGCTGCCGGGCATCGTTTCGGCCGGCATCGCCGAGGACATCCGGTCCATCCTCGACGGCCGCGCCATCCACCTGGAAGCGGTCTACACCGACGAGTGCAGCGGCGGCCAGTCGGCCTACCAGAACATCCGGGGCATTCCGGTCATCGAAAACGGGGTCGTGACCGGCGGCATCGTCATCCGCGAGGACGTGACCAAGCTCGTCCTGTCCCAGCACCTGCTGTCGGAAAACCAGGCCATCTTCAAGGCCCTGCTCGACGCCACCCACGACTCCATCATCCTGTCCGACCTGGACGGCTATATCCTGATTTTGAACGAAGAGGCGGCCCGGCGGCGCGGCCAGACCGTGGACGCCCTGATCGGGGCCAGCCTCTACCGCTACATGGCGGCCGACCTGGCCGAGGAGCGGCGGGCGCGCCTGCTGGAGGCGGCCCGCAGGAACGAACTGTTGTGCTACGAGGAGCGGCAGGACGACCGGTACTACCTGATCAGCCTGTGCCCCATCGCCGACGACGCCGGCCGGGTCGTCTACATGGCCAGCTATTCCCGGGACATCACCTCGCTCAAGGAGACCGAGAGCCAGCTGCGCCGGGAAAAGGAGCTGGCTTTTTCGGCCAGCCAGGCCAAGTCGCAGTTTCTCGGCAACATCACCCACGAACTCCGAACGCCCTTAAACGGCATCATCGGGGCCACCCAGCTCGCCCTCCAGTGCGGCGGCGACGACCAGGAGGAGCTGTGGGGCATTGTCGAGGACTCGGGCAAGCGCCTGCTGTCCATCGTCAACAACGTCCTGGAACTGGCCGACATCGACGCGGCGGCCATCGAGCCCGTGCTGTCGGCCTGCGACGTGCGCGACCTGCTTTCGGCCCTCGGCCGCAGCTATTCCGTCAGGGCCAAGGTGAAAGACATCCGGTTCGCCGCCTCGGTCGACGAGCGGATCCCGGCGCGGCTGGTGGGGGACGCGTTCCGGCTGCGCCAGATCCTGTCCAATCTGGTGGACAACGCCCTCAAATGCACCAGCTCCGGGTCCATCGAGATCCGGGCCAAGAAGATCTCCACCAGCCGGGTGGCCTTTGCCCCGCGCTACTGCACCCTGCTTTTCATGGTCCGGGACACGGGCATCGGCATTCCCAAGGACCTGCAGGACAAGATCTTCGAGGATTTCGAGCTGGCCGAGCACTACCTGACCAAGCGGGTCAGCGGCGCGGGCCTGGGGCTTAGCATCGCGCGGCACCTGGTGGAGATGCTCGGCGGCCACATCTGGGTCAAGAGCGCGCCCGGACGGGGCAGCACGTTCTACTTCACCGTGCCCTTCGCCCTGCCGGACTACGAGTGCCAGGACCAGTCCGTGGTCTACGTCAGCGAGGACACGGTCTTTTCCCCGGCCGGGCACACCGTGCTCCTGGTCGAGGACGAGCGGATCAACCGCCTGACCACCGGCCGAACCCTGACCCGGCTCGGCTACAGGGTCCTGGAGGCGGTCAACGGCCAGGAGGCCCTGGCCCTTCTGGCCCGGGAGCAGGCCGACATCATCCTCATGGACATCCAGATGCCGGTCATGGACGGCATCGAGTGCACGCACCACATCCGCAACGGCGAGATTCCGGGGGTGAGCAAGCGCATCCCCATCGTGGCCCTGACCGCCTACGCCAGCGAAAGGGACCGGGAACGGTTCCTGCGCCTGGGCATGAACGACTACCTCGCCAAGCCCCACACCATCGAGCAGCTGGCCGAGGTCCTTGAAGGGAACCTCAAACCCGGTACGTGAGGCCCCGACCGATTGACGGCTCGGGCCACGGACGGAAACCCGGTCCGGCCCTGCAAGGGGCTGACACTTCTTGCGCTACGATGCCGCCCGAGGTCTTTCCTGTCTCACTCTCCCACACTGCCGTTTCTGGTAAAGCCAGGGCCCGCGCCGACCGTTTGTCCGGTGCGGCGCGGACCTTTTGTCGCCATGCCTCGAATCGTTTGTCCTTGTCGCCTTCGGGCTCCTCTGGGCCGGTTTCCCTGCGGAGCCAAGGAGCAGGGACGGAGCTTCGATGGGCCTTGCCTGCCCGGGATACGTCATGCCGTGCGGCAACCGGCTGCGGCAGGACGTCGGCGCGCCCCTTTTCCGTTCACGGGTGGTTCTGAAACTTGTTCTGCACGTGTTCGCTGCCGCCGTGGCATGGCTGGCAATCCATGAGCCCCTTGGCGTTATCCGCCTGTTTGCCCTTCGCGTGGCACTCGCCGCAGAAGGCCACGGCATCGGATGGACCGGCCGGCTTGAACGTACCGTCGATCTTGGCGTTTAAAATGGCGACGCCCCGGGCGGCGACATCGGCGGTAATGCGCGCGCAGCGCTCGCTTCGATCCGTGGAGCTCTGTTCGCGCTTGGAAACATAACACCAACGGCTCACGGAAATGTGGCACAGGACGGAATCGGAGTGGCTGGTGGGCAGGCTCCCTTTGACGCCCTTGGCCGTTTCGCCTGGGTCGAAAATGGGAAGGGCGGCCTTTTCATACCAGCGGAAGAGTTCGGAGACCATGGGGTTGCGCTCCTTGCGCCCCCAAAACAAGGCATAGGCGCTGGCCACGCCCAACAGCGCGCCACAGATGGTCCCCCACTCGGAAATGCCGCTTTTGCCGACTTCCATCATGGTGAACGGGAACTGGTTGTAGGGCGCCCCGAACTTCTCGGCCATGGTCCCGACAATGGCGTAAAACGCGCCGTAGCAGCAGCCGTAGTCGTTGAACCAATACCCGTCGTACGCCGTGGCGGCGCATGCCGTTGGATCAAGCTTGCGTGGCGTCCACCCGAACGGGGCGGCGTTTTGTTCGAACGGCGCGGCCGCCACCGGCCCCACGGCAGCCGCCAAGGTCCCGCCGGCCACCAACCCGCCCAAGACGCCAAGCATTGCCCGCCTGTTCAAATCCATGTCATTCTCCTCCTCTGTTCTGGTTTCTCCCGTCCCGCTGATCGGGTACCATCGCAGCCCGCCATGCCCGCCGCGAACGCCTCGCGGCCTGGCCGATGCGATGTGGAAAACGCTTGCGCGCCGCCGCGCTGTGCTCCCACGTTGAGGTTTCGTTTCCTGGCGAAGGGACATCGCATAGGGGGATTCTTCCCGGAGTCCCCAGCAGCGCGGCGTGGCGGCTGCGCCTGCCTGGCCAACGCCTGCGCGCTTTCCTCGGCCAGCGTCGGACCAGGCTCGTCCCCTCCGCTGTCCTGGCCGCCCTTTTTGCAACACGCTACGGATTTGAAAGTTTTCATTTGCGAAGGCACGGTGTCCGAAGGTGTTTCCAAAGCGCGACAGGAAAGATTGAGATATTTTTCACAAAGTACGGCGGACGCTTGGTAGCCTGCGGCATCCCTTCAGCCCCTTGCCCTTGGTCCGGGGTATGGGATCATCTTCCGGGACCATGGCCTTCCCTGGCCCAGCCAGGCTGTGCAGGGAAGGTGCCAGGATATGGAAAAAATTAATTCACTTGAATAATTGTATTTTTATCAAAAAAGCCACGAAAGATGCAAACTTCGGTTGGCAAGGAGAGTTGTTCCGGCAGCACCGAGGGATGGCGGAAGGATACAGGAACAGCGTGCGTTGCGCGTCAGGGGGCGCAAACAGGGAGGGCCGCAGTCGGCGCGCCAAGAGATCGTGGCTGGAACGACGTGCCGGCCGCGCCATTGGGGAGCGCGGCAAGGGAACGGGCCACGCTCCCGTACGGAGGGGCGGCCGTTTTATTCGGCCCGGGGCGGCGGCTGGTGCAGGAAAAACGTGCCTTCGGACCGCAGGATGTCGTCGTCGCAGGGCGAGGTCGCGGCCTTGAGGTCCTCTTCGGTGCGGCCGAAGACGTAGGAGGTCAGGGTGTAGAGGAGCCGGTCCCGGGCCAGGAAGGTCTGGCGCACGAGCTGGAGCCGCACGCCGCCGTTGTTGTCGGCCACGTTGCGCAGATAGATGGCGCGGTAGACCCGCCGGCCCTGGACCAGGGCAGGGGTGCACCGGACGTTGTAGCCCTTGAGCGTTTCCGCGACATAGACCTTGACCAGTTCGCAGTTGGCGAAATCCGACGTGGTGGGCAGGAAATCCTCGGGCCGCTCGCCCACGCAGATGTAAAAGCCGCATTCCCCGTGCCGCGCTTCCACCGAGGTCAGGCACGACGGCGTCTGTGCGGCCGTCACGGTCCAGCCCCGGGGCGGCACGAAGCTGAAGAGATACCGCTTGTCCACGTAGCGCTTGAGGGTGGGCTCGTTGCAGCCGCCAAGCAGGGCGGCCAGGAGCAGGAAGAGGGCGATGCGGCGCATGGCCGCCTCTAGCACGGCCCAGAGGGGGCTTCAACCGGCGGGCCGGGCCTGCGGCCGCCTCTGCGGGCTTGCCCGAAACAGGAGCCTGGGGTATTTTTGCCCCGACCCGCCACACGCAGCCAGGAAGGTGGAGCATGACCGACGCCATTGCCGCCGCCCAGTCGGCGCTCGGGGCCATGGGCACGACCATGGCCGTTGCGGCCAACAACGTGGCCAACGCCGCCACCGACGGCTACCGGTCCAAGGACGTGCGCCTGGAAACCGGCGACAAGGGGCAGGGCGTGCGCGTGGCGGACATCGTTCCCGCGGCAGGCGCGGCCGCCCGCGCCGCCGAGACCGAACAGGCCGGCGTCGCCGGGCCGGGCGTGGACCTGGCCGCCCTGAGCGACGTGGACCTGGCCGAGCAGTCCGTGACCATGATGCAAGCCTCCCGGACCTTCGAGGCCAACGCGGCCGCCATCCGCACGGCCGACGACATGGCCGGCGCGCTGCTCGACCTCAAGGTCTAGCGCGGCTTCCCTGGCGTCCTCCCTTCCCGTGCCGACCGCGCCGTCCCGGCGCGCACGAAGCGGCCCGTTGCCTGTTGCCGCCCGAATGGACAGGCTTTTCCCGTCAGTAAATTGACAGCCCCCGGTTGAAGCTATAGATGTTGGACATCCGCACGGAATGCGGCGTTTCTCCGGAGGCCAGATGGAACTGAACCTTTCCGGCATGGTGGGCCAGAGCCCCTGCCTGGACGAGGTCTTTCGGGTGCTCGGCAAAGTCGCGCCGACCGACAGCACGGTGCTGGTGACGGGCGAGTCCGGCACGGGCAAGGAACTGCTCGTGCGGGCGCTGCACGCCAACAGCCGCCGGGCCGGCAAGCCGTTCGTGCCGGTCAACTGCGGGGCCATCCCCCGCGAACTCCTCGAATCCGAGCTCTTCGGCCATGAAAAAGGGGCCTTCACCTCGGCCGTGCGGACCCGGCAGGGCCGGTTCGAACTGGCCGAGGGCGGCACCATCTTTCTCGACGAGATCGGGGAGATGGACCTGAGCCTGCAGGTCAAGATCCTGCGCGCGCTCCAGGAAAAGGAGTTCGAGCGGGTCGGCGGTGGCAAGACCCTCAAGGCCGACGTCCGCATCGTGGCCGCCACCAACCGCGACCTGGAGGCCGAGGTCCAGGCCGGCCGGTTCCGCGAGGACCTCTACTACCGCCTAAATGTCATTCCCCTCCACCTGCCGCCCCTGCGCGAGCGGGGCGACGACGTGCTGCTTTTGGCCGAGCACTTCCTGCGACGGTTCTGCCGCCAGAAGGGGCGGGCGACCCTGACCTTTTCCGTGGAGGCCCGGAGCCTGGTCCTGTCCTATCCGTGGCCGGGCAATGTCCGCGAGCTCGAGAATTTCATGGAACGGTTGTCCATCCTGTGCGAGCACGAGGTCATCGGCGTGGCCGACCTGCCGCGCAAGATCCTGGACACGGCCGGCGTGGCCCCGCCCGTGGTCCAGGCGGTCGTGGCGGCGGCCGGGTTCCGCTGGCCCTGCCTGGCCGACCTGACCGAGAAGTCCATGGGGCTCAAGGATTTCCTGGACACCATGGAGGAGAAGCTCCTGGTCGAGGCCCTGGAGCGGGCCGGGGGCGTCAAGAACCAGGCCGCCGAACTCCTCGGCATCAAGCGGACCACGCTCATCGAGAAGCTCAAAAAGCGCAACATGGCCGGGGAATGACCGGCCGGGCGGCCCCGGGGCCGAGGCCATCCGTTCTTGCATGCTCCTTGCAAGGAAAAGCGGCGTGAGTCTCCCCTGTTGCGCCGGCATCCGGCGTCTCCTCGCAACGGCCCGGCCGGCCGTTTGTCCGCGCCAGGCGGCCAAGGCCGTTTCGGTCCTTCAAGGGACCGTGGCCGTTGTGGCCGTGGCCGCGCTCCTGTGGGCCGCCTCGCCGGTCCGGACGGCCCTGGCCCTGTCCGTGGCCACGGTCACCCGGCCGGACCAGGACTCCCTGATCCTGACCTTTTCCCGCCCCGGCGCCTATCCGACATTTGCCCGCACCGGGCCGGTGGAGATCACCCTGACCTTTCCGCCCGGCGCCCTGGCGAGCGAGCAGCAGCCCGAGGCCGTGGATTTCGGTTCCTCCCGCCTGGTCGAGGGCATGGCCCTTTCCGGGGACAAGGTCGTGGTGCGCCTCAAGACCGACGCCTTCGGGTTCGTGGGCTGGCCCCAGGGCGACCAGGAGCTCAAGCTCCAGGTCTACCGCGATCCGGCCGGAGCCAACTGGACGCCCCAGCCCGGTGCGTCCGGTACGGACACCACCTGGCCCCCCGCGGAACCGGCGGCCAAGCCGGCCTCGTCCGTGACCCTGCCCGTGACGCCTCCCAACAACAGGCCCGGCCCCCTGGAGCTGCCGCCCCTGCCGCCGTCCCTGGACGCGGCCAAGGCCGGCCCGGCGGCCGATCCGGCCAAGGCCGACGCCGCCAAGGAGCCTTTTTACGCGGTGCCGTACTCCCTGCGGGCCACGGCCCTGCACGTCCCGGCCGAGAAGTCGCCGATCCTGCGGCCGGCCGG
>CAZIJE010000152.1:3573-8050 GCA_964539435.1 uncultured Desulfovibrio sp. | reverse complement strand
ACAGCCGGCCCGCAACCACGGCCGCGACCACGGCCGCACCGGCGCACCCGGGCCGGCCAAGGCAAAGGCCGGCCCGGCCGCCGCCTGCGCCCGCGCCCATGCAGGCCAGGGCCGGCACGGCCGCCGGAGCCAGGGCCCCGGCCAGGGCCTCGGCCACAAAACACGGCACTGCGCCCCCGCCCCGGACCGACCCGGCCGCGCCGGAGACTCCTGTCAGGACCAGCCGGCAACCGGCCTGGCCGCCGGACCGTCCCTGGCCGGACAGCCCGTTCGGGGCCAGGGCCAGGTTTGCCCGCGCCCCCAGCGCCCCCGAAGCCCGCACCGTCGCCAGGGGCAGGACGACCGCCTCGGCCAGGGACCGGGCGAAAAACCCGGCCGCGTCCTGGCGGACCGTGAAAAAGGCCTGGGCGGTCAAGGCGTAATCCACCACCGCGTAATACCCGGCCTCGCCCAGGACCGGCAGGCCGGCGACCGGCCCCTGGGCCGGGCCGCGCGTCCAGTCGAGAGCCGTCCACCGTCCGTCGCACCGCCGCCGGTAGCCCACCCAGGCGTGGCCGGTCCGGTCGGTCCCGACCCGGCCGAAGGCCGTGACCAGCCGGTCGGCCGGCAGTCCGGCGGCCAGGAGCAGGCCGTGGAGGAGCACGGCCCCGTCCTCGCAGTCCCCGGTTTCCCGAAAGTACGTGCCCAGGGCGCAGGTCCAGACGTCGCCGCCGGCCTCGCCGTCCGTCGCATAGGCTATCCTGGCGGCCACGGCCGCGAGCATGGTCCCGGCCACGGCGTCGGCGTCGGCATCGCCCCCGGCCAGGGCGGCGGCGATCCCGGCCAGCTCCGGGTCGCCCTGGCACAGGAGCCCGACCACGGCGTCGGAGCCGGGGCCGGTCGTGACCGGGTTTTCCAGGCCGCAGCAAAGGCCCCTGGCCGCCAACAGCGGCAGCGGCGCAACGGCCGCGCCCTGGCGGTTGCCGCCCGAGGCGGCCAGGACCGCGAGCCCCGGCCAGACGGTTCCGGCCAGACTCCCGGTCCCGGCCAGGGCGAAAAGCGGCGTCAGGGCCGCCTCCACCCGCAGGGCAAAGGAAGCCTGGCCGTCGGCCGAAAGAACCGGCAGTCCGGGCGCGCCCCAGGCCGGCCGCCACAGGCCGGTCGCCCCCCCGATCCCGGGCAGGGGCAGCAGACAGACGCCGACAGGCCGCCAGGCGCCGTCGGCCGTCACGGCCAGACGCGGCAGCCCGATCCCCTCCCCGGCCGTGGCCACGCCGCAGGTCCCGGTGGCCATGGCGTCCAACCATAGCGCGGCCAGGGCCTGGCCCAGGACTTCCTCCTCGGGCAGGGCCTCCATGGCCAAGACATAGTCCTCAAGGGCGGGCATGGGGCCTCCCTGCATCGGCGTCTTGCATCCCGGGGGCCGCGACCAGCCGGATGCGAATGCCGGCGAACGGTCCCCTGGCCGGCGGCGTTGCGTCGCCGGGCGCGGCCGGGCGCAGGGCCTCCAACCCGGAACCGAGCATGGCCGGCGTCACCAGGGCCGGGACCGGCGCGGCGCGTTGTCGTGTTGCGGCATCCATGGGCACCACCTGGGAAAAAGGTTGCCGGCGTCGGGTTCCGTCAAGCCAGGACGGGACTTAGAACGCGCCGTACAGGACCAGTTCGGCCAGACTGTAGTTGCCAAAGAGGTCCGGCTTGAAGGCCGTGACCACCATCCGGTAGGCCAGGAAATAGCGGCTGTCCGGGATGTCCAGGCGGTCAAAAAGACCCCGTCCGACCACCAGGAGGCGTTTTCCGTGGGAAAGGGACTCTCAAAGGCGGTGCGCATGCCGGTGAAACCGGTCATGTCCAGGAGCCGGGTCCAGTGGCTCTCGTCATTGGAGCCTTCGAGGCGAAAGCCGGTCGGGTGGCCGCAGGGGCCGGCCCCGTAGGGACAGTTCTCGGTGCTGGAGACGCTGGTGGCGAACTGGAAGCCCGTGACCCGGACCGGCTGCCCGAAACGCACGCCCACCCATTCGGGCACGGCGTTTTGCGGGTCCGGGCTCCAGCAGGCGTTTTCCATGTCCCCGTTGCCGATCATGCGGTTGCGCACGGCCTCGGGCTCCTCCACGCCGCAGGAGGAGTAAAAGATCTCGCCGCGCGTCAGGACCAGCCCGTCCTCGTCGGCCGGGACGTGGCCGAAGACGTCGCCAAAGTTTCGGACCAGGAGCAGGTCGCGGTAGAGCCCCGGCTCTTCCGGCTTTGGCGCGACCGCCAGGAGCCCTTCCGGCGTCAGGTGGTAGAGGATGGAGCGCCGCATGATCCCTTCCTAGAGTTGCAGGCAGGCCAGGCCGCCGAGCTGGAGGTGGCCGCGCACCACCAGGCCGCCTGTCGGCATGTCGCCGGCGTACCAGGTCACGCCGGCCCGGCCGGTTCCGTCCGCGTCCTGGACCACGACCGTGCCGGACGCCGCCTCCGGCACGGTCAGATCGGTTGCGGCCGCAATCCGCGTCTCCCAGACGTCCACGGTCTCAAAGGAGCGGCGGATGCCCGACGCCTCGACCCGGATTCCCTTGACCACGGCCAGGGCGTAGGTCGCGGCGTCGGCCGCCGGCAGGTAGAACCGGCCGTAGCCGTAGTGGGCGAGTTTGAGGGCAAAGACGTCGTCCGCGCCGGTGTCGGAATAGACGATTTCCAGGGCCGGCAGCGGCTCGCCCGGCGTCAGGGTCCCGGAGAGGACGCCGCTTGCGGGCGTCTGGACCAGGTCCACCCGGCTGCCGCAGGAAAACGGCGTGCCCCGGGCCTGGGAGAAGGCCCGGCCGCAAACGACCCGGACCCGGGCCGGAAAGCCCTCGAACCGGCAGTGCGTGGACAGCGGATACAGCTCGGCCATGGCCCTTCCTTCGGGACGCGCCCAACTTGGTTTTTCTCACCGATCGGGGGGTCCGGGGGGAATGATTCCCCCCCGGCCGCCGGAGCATCTTTCTCCTCTCCACCCCCGTCTACGAGGCCGGCATGGTCACGATGAAGCTGTCGATGGTGGTGGTGGCCCCGGCGGTGATGGCCGTGCTCGACATGTTGAGCTGCGCGCCCGAGGTCGAGACCGAGCCGTCGAACCGGGCGTGGCTGGCGTCCGCGCCCGTGGTCCGGTCGTTGGCGTAGAAGCGGAACCAGCCGGCCGTGCCCGTGGAGGCGGCCGCGCCGGACCAGACCTCCGAGGCGGCCTTGGCGCAGGCCCCGCCGGACGGGGCAGCGAAGTTCAGGCCGTTGGCGGCCGTTCCGGGAGTAAAGGCCCCGGAGGAGACCGTGATCTCGATGAGCGGGGTGGCTCCTTCGGCGTCGTCCGCGCTTGCGGGCTGCACGCCCGGGAAGACGCGGATGACGCCGTTTTGCATGATGGTCTTGAACCCTTCGGCGCCGAGCAGCTTGTTGCGAAGACCGGTGGAAAGACGCAGGGCCATGAAGCTCTCCTTGGCAAAAGGTTGCGGGCGTTATGTCTCAGTCGGTCAGGTACAGCCGGTAGCGGTCCCGGCTGGAAACCCCGGCGGCGACCCCGGGCGGGATGGCCACGGACGCCAGGCGAACGACCCGGCCCGAGGCCAGGCCGCAGTAAAGGCCGTCGCCCGCGGCCCACAGGGCCGCGTCCCCGCCGGTCTCCCGTCCGGCCACGGTCCCGTGGCGGCCGGCCGGCAGGGACACGTCGCTTCCCGCCAGGGGCGGGACCGGACAGACCCGGGCGAAGGTCATGGCCGCCGGGTCGGTCCCGGCGGCCAGGACCACGCCGGCGTCGTCGCCGATCAGCAGGCCGGCGGACACGGACCGCAGCATCCGGACCCGGCCGGTCGCCGGCGGCAGGAACCCGGCCAGGGAATCGACCCAGTCGCAAAGCCCGGCCCCTTCGGTGAAGCGCACCAGGTCATGGCAGGCGATCCAGACCCGGCCGGCGAAAACGGCCAGCAGATGCCCGGCCGGCGGCGGGACGTAGCGGCCGGACCGGTCCGGGCCGGGATAGGCGGCCGCGCTCCAGGGCAGGGCCGCGCCGTCGCGGATCTTGCCGGTCTCGAAGCCGTTGGCGAAATAGACCGTGCCGCCCACGGCCGCGAAGGCCATGCGCGCGCCCCGCGTCAGGCCGTCCCGCAGCAGGCGCGGCTCGCCCTGGCCGGGCACGAGCCACAGGCCGCCCTCGCCCACGCCGTAGAGGTTCGGCCCGTCGGAAAAGAGGTCGGCAAACCCCTTCTCCGCCAGCCGGACCAGTCCCGGCCGACGCCTGATCCGGCCGCCGGCCACCTCGACGTTGACGGCTCCGGCCAGTTCGTACCGGCCCGTGTCCGGATCGCAGACCAGGCCTTCCGGCGAAGCGGCCGCGCCAAGCCCCAGGCACGTTGTCAGCCGGCACTCCCTGCTCACGGCCAGTCCTCCCCGAAGGCGAAGGGCTTTTCCGCCGTGGCCCCGTCCACGGCCACCTCCTGGAAGACGGCCGGGCCGCAAAGGGCGATCAGCACCTCCAGGACCGCCT
>CAZIJE010000152.1:0-3563 GCA_964539435.1 uncultured Desulfovibrio sp. | reverse complement strand
GCCGCCTCGTAGCGCCGGACATAGGCCGTGGCCTGGACCTTGCGGCCGTCCGTCCCTTCCTCCAGGCGCTCGAAGAGCTCCCGGCAGGCGAAGTTGACCAAGAGCGGCCCGGCCAGGTGGGGCGGCAGGCAGTCCGGCCGGTCGCCCGGCCCGGCCAGGGGGTCGGGCAGCCGGAAATAGCCGAGCTCGATCTCCACGGCCGCCTCGGGCGCGGGCCGCACGAACAGGCGTCCCATGCCCACGGCCGCGACCCGGACGCGGCCCCTGGCGCCGTAGCGCACGGTCCGCCGCAACGCGGCCAGGTCCGGCAGGAGCCTGACCCGGCCGCGTCCGGGGTGGAGGAAGGCGGCAAACGGCCCGTGCTGCAGGTCCGCCGGCAGCGCGGCGTCCCCCTGTCCCGGACCGAAGGGCAGCCGGGCCTCGGCCGCCAGGCGCGGCAGCCGCGTCCGGCCGGCCACGGCAAAGAGGCCGCGCGCCAGCGCCCGCGCGATCTCTTCCTCGGACACGCCCGGATCGCCCACAATGCCGGCCACCTCGTCGACGAGGCCCGCCAGCGTGTCGGGGCAGGCGTCCCGGAGCCCTTCGGCCGCCGCCCGGGGCAGGGAAATCTGAGCCAGGGCCATGTGGTCCTCCCGTGTGGTTGCGACCGCGTCCCCGCCGGACAGGACCGTACGGTCCCGGTCCGGCGGGCGTTGCCTCGCGCCGTGCCCTCGCCCATTCGGGCACACGACCCACAAGGCAAAACAAGTTAAAATGATTTGTTTTTCCTTAAAAAATACTAGGGTATTTTTTAAGGGACGCCACGCTAGTCCAGGGTCAGGAAGCAGGGCTGGTGGCGGCCGGCCGTGGCCGCCGCCGCAAAGGCCACGCCGGCCACGGGCTGGTCCACGTCCAGGGTGGCGTTCATGGCCGCCAGGCTCCCGGCCGTGGCGCCGGGCACGAGCATGGCCCCGACCGGGGCCGCGCCCCCGGCCAGGCAGCAGGCCACGCCGCCGGTCTGGGCGAAGAAGTAGTGCCCGGCCGGCACGTCGCAGGGCGCGACCCCGGCCGGCAGGTTCTCCTCCGTGGCCGAGGCCGCCACCCCGGCCCAGGGCGAGGGCACGAGCGACACTCGGGACGCGGCCGTCAGGGCGGCGCGCACCGGTTCGGCCAGGGTCAGGATCACCGTGCCGTTGGCCGGGCAGGCGGTGTTGGACAGGATCCGGTACTGCCGGCCCTGGCCGTCGGCCGCGGCCACTTGCAGGTATCCGTCCTCATAGGCGTTCTCGGCCACCGCCGCCGCGCCCACGGCAAGGGACAGGACCCGGTCGCCCACGGCCGACGGCGTGGCGGCCAGATCCTGGTGCCCGGCCACGGCGGTCGGGGCCAGGGCCAGGACGCCGGCGGCCAGGCCGGACGGGCCGGCCTTGGCGTAGCGGAACTTGCGGCCGTCGGCCGTGATGCGCAGCGCCCCCACGGCCTCGCGCTTGGCCGGCGAAGTCTCGGCCACGTCCTGGGTGAAGCTCAGTTTCATAGGCTGGGCCATGTGTGTCTCCTTTGAGGATGAGGGAAGAGGCCTCCGGCGGCCGGGGGGATCATCCCCCCGGACCCCTGGGCGAAGGGAGTGGGATCAGGACAAATTGGAGTGGCAGGCGTGGGCCTTGCGGTTGGAGCAGATCAGGTTGCCGTGCCACAGGATCTTCATGGACCGGCCGGCCGGCCCGGCCAGGTCCACCCAGGGCTGGCGGGCGAAGAAGCCGTTCTGGTGGATGGCGAAGCCGAGGTAGTTGGTGTTTACCGCGAAACAATGCCCGGCCGGACAGTAGTCGTCGGCGGCCAGGACCATGCCCTCGTAGACCAGGTGGGTGAATCCGGCCGTGGCCGCGCCGTCGTCGGTGACGAAGCGCTGCTGGACCTGCAGAATGCGGGAGACCTTGTTGTAGAGGCTTTCCGTGGTCACGGCCACGTTGGGCTTGCCGTCGCGGCCGTCCGAGACCTTGGCCAGGCTCCGAAGCTCCTGCAGGGCCTCCAGGCTCATGGTTGCGGCCGTGTCGTCGGTCAGGCCCTTCCAGGGACGGGTGCCGTCGGCGGCCACCAGGTCGTTTGCGGCAATGCCGCCGTAGGGCTTGTCCGGATCGGTCGCGGTCAGGGCGCGCAGGCCGGTCAGGGTCGGAGCCTCGTCGCCGGCGGCGGCATAGAGCGTGGCCGCCAGCCAGCCGGCGCAGGTCCGCTGGGCGGTCTCGAGCTTCTGGGTCACGAACTGGACGGCGGCGTAGTCCCCGGCTGCGGCCATCTCGTCGGTCAGATAGACCGTGGCGTTGCCGTAGGCGTGCTTCCACTGGAAGGCGGCGGCGCTGACCGAGACCCGGTCGTCGCTCGACAGGGTGTCGGAGCGGGTGAAAAAGCCGCCCTCGGCGTCGGAGTAGTTGAGCGGCACCCGGATCTTCTCGCCCCCGGCCGGCCGCTCGAACAGGCCGGCCTGGCGGTTCATGAGCAGGTCCAGGAGAAAGGAGTTGCGGAAATAGATGTCCACGGCCCGGCCGCCGGAAGCGGCAAAATAGTCGCTGGTGATGGCTTCGATCTCGGACAGGGTCAACGACATGCGGTGTCCTCCTTGGGCGTTAAATGCCTTCTGTCTGGCGGCGGGCGGTCAGCCGGGCGGCCAGCACGGCGTTGACCCCGCCGAACTTCTCGGGCGCGGCCAGTTCGGGTTCGCCCTCCCGACCGCGTCCGTCCCCGGCCGGAGCCGCGCCCATGGTCCGGGCCAGGCCCTTGTGCCGCAGCCGCCCCAAAGTCTCGGCGGCGGCCTCCTCCCGGGCCTTGGCCAGGGCGGCGACGCCGGCCTCCCGCTCGGCTTCCAGGCGGTGGACGAAATAGGCCCCCACATCGTCCAGGAGCGGGTTGTCGCGCTTTCGGGCCTCCAGGGCCCCGGAAGCGACAAGCTCCCGGAAATCGGGGTGCGCGGCATCGAACCGGGCCAGCCAGGCCTCGCGCGAGGCCTCTTGCCGCCGGGCCTCCACGGCCTCCAGGCGGGCCTCGATCAGGGCGTCCAGGCGCTTTTCCAGGTCCCCGGACCCGGGTTCCTGGCCGGCGATCTCGGCCTCCCCTGGCGCGGCCGGATCGGACAGTGGCGTATGGTCGGTTTCCATGACCTCCCCTTTGGGCTTGGGTTGCAGGCAATCGAGACGGGCGACCCCGGCGGCCCGGATCTCAGCAGAGGCCTTGCCGGGCGGCGAACCGTTCCCAGACCTCGCTCCCCACGGCCGGGTCGGGAGGCCGTGGCCGGCGCGGCTCGCCGTCCTCCAGGGGACGCAAGCCCTCGCCGCGCATCCAGCGGCGGTAGGTGGCCCGGCTGGGCGCGGCCAGAAAGGCCCGCACATGGGGCCTGTCCGAATCCTTGTCCGCCACGGCGGCGACGGATTCGATCCAGGCCGCGTCGGCCCGGTAGGCCCGGCCCACCCCGACCAGCCGCCTGGCCGTCCCGCCGCAGGCGCAGACCCCGTCCCCCCCCTCCAAGGCGGCCCAGGCCGCCAACACCCCGCCGCCGACCCCCCACGCGCAGGCCAACAGCCGCAAGTGCACCC
>CAZIJE010000151.1:0-8108 GCA_964539435.1 uncultured Desulfovibrio sp. | reverse complement strand
CCCCCGAACGTTTTTCGTTCCCGGTCCCCAATCCCCTATTGAGGAGGGTCCGGGAGGGGATCATCCTCTCCCGGCCGCCGGAGGCGTCTTTTCTCTTGCTGTTAACTCCAACACATCGTCTTTCTTTAATAATTCCTTTCCAAGCATATCCAGGTTCTCCCGCCACAGGCGGTCGGCGTCGGCATCGGACACGCCGTATTCCAGCTTGATCTTGTTGCCCACGACTTGGGCCACCTGGGCCTCGGTTCGGGCCAAGGCGAGGCTCGACCCCTGCTTGTGGCCGACCCGGACGCTTCCGGCGTAGACGCAGGGCGCGCCGGCCAAAAACGAGCGGATGTCGCGGTCGAGGTCGTCGAACTGGGTCGGGTTGTAGCGGATGTCGAAGCCGCCGACGGCTTCGAGGCTGCGGCGCGGCAGGAGATGGCAACAGCCCGAGACCGAGAGGCAGGAGCGGGTGTAGGCGAAAAGGCCGAAGTCGGGCGCGCCCCGGCAGGGGTCGCAGACGAAGAGCCGTTCCCGGGTCTCGGGCAGGCTCTGTTGGCCCAGTTCCGGGGGAAAGAGGTTGAAGTCAGCGGACTGGTGGTCGCGGGGGGCGTCCAGGTCCACGATGGCGCAACCGATGGCGCCGGCGTGGGGGTGGCTGCGGGCCGTGTCCAGGAGCCGGGCCAGCCAGTCGGCGTCGGGGAAGGCGTCGTCGTCGAGAAAGGCGACGTGGCGGCGGGCCTTGACCTCGGGCAGGGACAGGAGCCAGTTGCGGGCTCCGGGCGCGCCGATGTTGACCGGCAGGCGCACGGACAGGAACCGGTCGGCCGGGAAAAGCCGGGCCGCCTCGGCCACCACGCCTGGCGTGTGGTCCGTGGAGCCGTTGTCCAGGACCGCCACGAGGCTCTGGCCGAGGTCGGTGGCGGCCAGGTGGGCCAGGCACCGGCCGAACAGGTCGGCCTTGTTCATGGAATAGAGGCAGACGGCCGCGTCGCCCGGGCCGGGCGACGGCGGGGTGCGGCGCGGCTGGGAGAGCTCGAAGGCGCGCAGGATCAGGTTGACGTGGTGGGGCAGGGCGTTTCGCACGGCCAGGCAGGCGGCCAGGGCGTTTTCGCGGTCGCCCAGCCGCTCCAGGCAGTGGGAGGCGGCCATGGCCGCGAACAGTCCCCATGTCTCGGTGTCGAGGTCAAAGACCAGGGGCAGGGCCTTCTCCGGCGGCAGGCGCAGACAGGCCAGGGCGGCGGCGAGGCGGGCGAAAAGCAGGGGCGGCAGGTTCGGGGCGAAGCCGCGCAGGAGCCTGCCGGCCAGGTCGGCGTCCGGCAGGCGGCACAGGGTGGCGAAGGCCGGGGCCAGGCGGGCCAGGGCGTGTCGCCTGTCCTTGGAGGCGATTTCCAGGTAGCGGACGAGCAGATCGGCGTCCCCTCCGGCCAGGATGTCCTCGAACCGGACGTCGTCTCCGGCCAGGGGCGGCGCGGTTCGGACCAGGCGGAGGAGGGCGGCCGCCCGGGGCGGCAGAAAGGGGTGGCTGGCCTGCAGGCTTTCCAGGAGCGTGGCGCTGGCCGCGTCAAAGGGGTCTTCCTGAAAGGCCAGGGCCAGGAGTCCCTGGGCGGCGGCGAGGCAGGTGGGGTCCTTCTGGCCAATGAGCAGGCCGCACAGGGACAGGCGCAGTTCCTTCTGCTCGGAAGTCAGCGCCCAAAGCGGCAGGGCGCGGAGGATTTCGGCCAGAAACCCCGGGCCGGGCGCGGGCAGGGGCGGCGCGGTGAAACGGCTGTCTATGGCCATGGCGGTCCTTTTCCCTTTGCTGCGATGGTGCTAGTTTTCTTCCGGCCACTACGGAACCCCCCGGTAAAAGTCCATAAACCTGTCTTCCCGTCCAGGGGGCCGGGGGGATGATCTCCCCGGCCGCCGGAGGCATTCTTCACCCATGCATTCCATCGACATTCCGACAGCGGCGCGGGTTCTTCTGGACGGCGGCTGCGTGGTCTACCCGACCGAGACTTTTTTCGCGCTTGGCGCCCTGGCGACCGATGCCCGAGCCCTGGAACGGATCGTGGCCATCAAGGCCCGGCCGGCGGCCAAGCCGCTGCCGCTTCTGGTAGGGGAAATGGCCCACATGGCCGGCATCGTGGCCGACGGATTCCTGGACGGTCCCCTGGGCGCGGACTTCCGCGCGCTGGCCGCGCGGTTCTGGCCCGGTCCGCTGTCCCTGGTCGTGCCGTGCCGGGAGACGTTGCCTGGGCTGGTGAAAGACGGGCACGGGCGGGTGTCGGTCCGCTGGACCCCGCATCCCACGGCGGCCGCGCTCTGTCGCTTGGCAGGCGGGGCGGTGGTGGCCACGAGCGCCAATGTGAGCGGCAGGCCGCCGGCGGCCGTGGCGATGGACCTGGACCCGGCCGTGGCGGCGGCGGCCGACGGGGTCGTGACCGAGGGGCCGGAGCCTGGCGGCGGCCAGGCCTCGACCGTGGTGGGGCTTGAGGGCAGGCGGCGGCTGACGCTTTTCCGGGAAGGGGCGGTGGCGGCGGCCGTTTTACGGGCGGCCGGATACGAGACCGGCCCGGCCTAACCGGTCGAGGACCGTTTCCACGCCGATGCCGGCCAGACACGGCAGGGGCCGGGGACAGTCCGGCGCGAACGGCCCGGACGTCACGGCGACGCACGGCGCGCAACGCAGCCCCGCCGTGACCACTTCCAGTCCCGACGGCCCCCACTGCCGGGGCGAGGTCGGACCGAACAGCGCCACCCCGGGCACGCCGTGCAGGCCGGCCAGGTGCAGCGGACCGCAGTCCGCACCGACCACGAACCGGGCCGACCGGATGGCGGCCGACAATTCCTCCATGTCCGCCGGCGCGAGGATTTCCCCGTTCGGGGGAACAATGCCCCGCTCCAGTTCCGCCGGTCCGAGGACGAAGACCGGCCGGACGCCATAGTGCTCCAACCGTTGCGCCAGCGACTCGAACCGGGTCAGGGGCCAGGCCTTGTTCGGGTTGCCGGCCCCGGGAAAGAGCAGGGCCGTCCGCCCCACCGGAACAGGGCCTCCGAAATGGGAACGAAAGACAGCGGACGCGTCCGCGGCAAAGGGCACGCCCCGGGCGGCCAGGGCCTCCCGGTAGAGCGCGGTCGGCGGCGCGTCGCGGCCCGGGGCGACGCCCGGCAGGAACCAGAACTGTTCCCAGTCCGGCAGATCCGGCCGCCGGCCAAGGCCCGGCCGGACCACCAGGACATGGGCCAGGGCCTCGGGCCACGTTTCTCCGGCAAACCGGGCATCGAGCCCCCTTCGGATGTCCGGCGGGCAGGGCGATGCCCAGGGAGCGAGCCAGGGGGCGTGGGCCCGGGGCACGGCGACATGGACGGCGCGGCCGGGGAAATGGCGGGCCAGGGACAAGAGGGCCGGCCAGGCCAGAAGAAAATCCCCAAGTGCCCCGGCATGTTCCAAAACGATCTTGTCAGGGGGCTCCATTTGGCGTAACCTTTGATGTAAGAAAAGGCGTATTTTTATAAACGCTTGAGACCGTTTCTCCGATCGAGCCGGAGCAAAAGCGGCCCAGGCCCGTCATGGAGCCGAACACGCATGGCCCTTGTCAAACCCTGCCCCAACTGCGGCCACCCCATTGTCCACTATCAAAACCCCGTGCCCACGGTGGACGCGCTCATCCACCTTCCGGGACGCGGCGTGGTCCTGGTCAAGCGCCTCAACGAGCCTTTCGGCTGGGCCCTGCCCGGCGGATTCGTGGACTACGGCGAGCCGGCCGAGGTGGCGGCCGTGCGCGAGGCCAAGGAGGAGACCGGGCTGACCGTGGAACTGACGGGCCTGCTCGGCGTCTATTCCGATCCGTCCCGCGATCCCAGGCACCACACCATGAGCGTGGTCTACATAGCCCAGGCCCTCGATCCCGACGAACTGGCGGCCGGCGACGACGCCAAGGAAGTCGGGGTTTTTCCGGTGGGGCAGTGGCCCGAGCCCTTGTGCTTCGACCACGAACGCATCCTAAAAGATTACATGACGCTGTTCAAAAGGATAAATCCACGCTAAATCCGAGGGTATGGGCTGCGGCGGCGCAGCCCGCCTTCGCCGAAACCAGCGGAGCTGCGGATTGGTCACGATGCACACAGGGCACGACAAGAGCCATGCCAGGGCGGCGCCGGTCGGGAGCGACAGCGGCGCGGCCCGGGGGACGCCGTCGTCGTTCCCCGCTTCGGACAGCAACCGGCCAGGCCGAGGAGTGCGATGAAGTTTCATCACAAGGTCCTCTTTGTCGCTTCGGAAATGTACCCGTTCTCCAAGACCGGCGGTCTCGGGGACGTCATGGGCGCGCTGCCCAAGGAACTGAAGCGGCAAGGCGTCAATGTCGCGCTGATTGCGCCCTATTACGGCCGGCTCAATACCGGCGACCACCAGCTTCGCCTGATCTATTCCAAGTGCCGCGTCGGCTATCCCTGGGCCCCGATCACCGCGGACATCTACACCGCCACCTGCGACGACGTGCCGGTCTATTTCGTCCAGCGGGGGGAGTATTTCGACCGCCGCTTCTACTACAACACCCACGACGGCGACTATTTCGACAACTGCGAGCGGTTCATCTTCTTCTGCCGCGCCACCATGGCCTGGGCCAGTCGCCTGGACGGCGCGCCGGCCATTGTCCATGCCCATGACTGGCAGGCCGCCCTGGTGCCGGCCTATCTCCAGTTCCTGCGTCCGGGCGCGCCGTTCTGGCGCAACACCAAGACCATCATGACCATCCACAACCTGGCCTTCCAGGGCCGGTTCGCCTCGCGGCTGTTCTGGGATTCGGGCCTGCCCCGGGAGGCCTGGAACATCGACGGCGCGGAGTACTGGGGCGATTTCAACCTGCTCAAGGCCGGCATCGCCTATTCGGACATCATCACCACGGTCAGCCCGACCTACGCCCTGGAGATCCTCTATCCCCAGTTCGGCTGCGGCCTGGAAGGCATCCTGTCCAAGCGGGCCTCCAAGCTGCGCGGCATCCTAAACGGCGCGGACTACTCCGTCTGGGACCCGATCAACGACCGCTACCTGCCGAGCACCTACAGCCCCGACGACCTGGCCGGCAAGGACATCTGCAAGCGCAACCTGGTGGCCGAGCTGGGCCTGGACCGCCGCTTCCTCAAGCGTCCGATCCTGGGGTTCATCGGCCGCATCCGCGACCAGAAGGGCATCGACCTCCTGATCGAGATCATGGGCCGGCTCATGGAAAAGGACGTGGCCGTGGTGGTCCTCGGCGAGGGCAGCCTGGACTTCGAGGCCGTGCTCCTGGACATGATGGAAACCTATCCCGGCCAACTCGTGGTCCGCATCGGTTACACCGAGGACCTGGCCCACCGGATCCAGGCCGGCTCCGACATCTTTCTCATGCCCTCGCGCTACGAACCCTGCGGCCTGACCCAGATGTACGCCCTGCGTTTCGGCACGCCGCCCGTGGCCACGGCCGTGGGCGGGCTGCGCGACACCATCGTGCCCTGGCCCGATCCCGAGGCCACGGGCTTCACCTTCAACGATCCGGACTCGGACCTGTTCTACCGGGCCGTGCTCGACGCCCTGGACCTGTGGTCGCGGCCGGAAGAGTGGCGCGCCATGGTCGTCCGGGCCATGCGGGCGGACTATTCCTGGGAAAAAGCGGCCAAGAACTACATCAGCCTGTACCGGGAGCTCGGCGCGGACATCTAGGCCGCCTCCGCACAAGCGATTCGTCTTGCAAACAACAAACCCCATGCCTGTCGCCTGTCCTTCTCCCCGCAGGCGACGACGCGTCCCGGGCGGTGCGGGAGGCGGGCCTTCGGGCCCGTCGTAACCGGACCGCCTCCCCTTCGGCTTCACTCCGAGGCCGCTTCCGCCGCATCCTGGGGAACAGCTTCCCCGGCAGTCCACAAGGAGTCCCGCCATGACCACGCCCACGACCATGCCCGCCGCGTCCCAGCCCGTCGCCATCGGCGAGCTCGACATCTACCTGTTCGGACAAGGAAAGCACTGGGATCTCTACCGCGTGCTCGGGGCCCATCCCCACGAGGGCCCGGAAGGGCCGGGCTACCGCTTCGCGGTCTGGGCCCCCAATGCCCGGGCCGTGTCCGTGGTCGGCGATTTCAACGACTGGATGCCGGGCAACTGCCCCCTCTATCCCGTGGCCGCCTCGGGCGTGTGGGCCGGGTTTGTTCCGGGCTTTGCCAAGGGCGGGTTCTACAAGTTCGCCATCACCCAGAAACACGGCCACACGGTGCTCAAAACCGACCCCTTCGCCTTTTTCGCGGAAATGCGGCCCGGCGTGGCCGCCCGGGCCTGGACCCTCGACAACTACGCCTGGAGCGACGACGCCTGGATGGCGTCGCGCCGGGAAAAGGGCCTGCCCATTGACGACGCCGTCTCCATCTACGAGGTCCACCCCGGGTCCTGGCGCTGGAAGACCAAGGATTACGGTTCGTTCTATTCCTACCGCGAACTGGCCGAGACCCTGGTGCCCTATGTCCGCGACCTGGGTTTTTCCCACATCGAGTTCATGCCCCTGGCCGAACACCCCTTGGACGAATCCTGGGGCTACCAGACCGGCCACTACTTCGCCCCGACCTCCCGCTTCGGCACCCCCGAGGACCTGCGCCACCTGGTCGACGTCTGCCACCAGAACGGCATCGGCGTCATCCTCGACTGGGTGCCGGGACACTTTCCCAAGGACGAGTGGTGCCTGGGCCGGTTCGACGGCACGGGCCTCTACGAGCACGAGGACCCGCGCCAGGGCGAGCACCCGGACTGGGGGACCTATATCTTCAACTACGGCCGCCATGAGGTCCGCAATTTCCTGTTCGCCAACGCCCTCTACTGGTTCAAGGAGTTCCATATCGACGGCCTGCGCATCGACGCCGTGGCCAGCATGCTCTACCTCGACTACTCCCGGGAAGAGGGGGAGTGGATTCCGAACCAGTACGGCGGCAAGGAGAACGTCGACGCCATCGAGTTCCTGCGCGACCTGAACGTCGTGGTCCACGAGCACTTTCCGGGCGCGTCCATGATCGCCGAGGAGTCCACGTCCTGGGCCGGCGTGTCCCGGCCGGTCTACACCGGCGGCCTCGGCTTCACCTTCAAGTGGAACATGGGCTGGATGAACGACACCCTGGATTATTTCACCAAGGACCCCATCCACCGGTCCTACCACCAGAACCAGCTCACCTTCTCCATGCTCTACGCCTTTCACGAGAACTTCATCCTGCCCCTGTCCCACGACGAGGTGACCCACGGCAAGGGGGCGCTGATCAGCAAGATGCCGGGCGACCAGTGGCAGCAGATGGCCAACCTGCGCCTTTTTCTGTCCTACATGTGGGCGCACCCGGGCAAAAAGCTCATCTTCATGGGCTGCGAGTTCGGCCAGTGGAAGGAGTGGAACGCCCGCGAGGAGCTTGACTGGGTGCTGACGGAGTTTCCTAACCACCAGGGGGCCATGGAGCTGGTGCGGGCGCTCAATTTCCTGCACCGGTCCCGACCGGCCATGCACGCCTGCGACAACCAGTGGAACGGCTTTGAGTGGGTGGACCTGTCCGACTACGCCTCCTCGGTCATCACCTTCCTGCGCAAGGCCCCGGACGGCTCCCAGATCCTGTGGGCCTTCAACTTCACGCCCATCCCGCGCGAAAACTACGCCGTGGGCTGCCGCGTGCCCGGCTATTGGCGGGAAATCTTCAATTCCGACGCCGCGCTTTTCGGCGGCACGAACACCGGCAACGGCGGCGGCGTCATGGCCCAACCCGCCGCCTTCGGCGGCTGGCCCCACTACCTGTCCCTGACCCTGCCGCCGCTCGCGGCAGTGGCCTTCACGCCGGAGTAGAAGCGCTGGGAGGAGGTTTCACCTCCTCCCAGACCCTCCTCCACCGGGGGGGATCATCCCCCCCGGACCCCCTGGAAGGGAAAATAGAAGGATCTTGGTTGGCTTGTCGCATCAATGTCCTATTGCATGAGAGACCGTTTGCGCCGGATCGGCTTGAAAAAAAGCAGCCGAGATGGGACCCTGGGACAGGGTCGGGTTGGCCTGGCGGGGGGGGGGGGGGGGGATTAAAAAAAAAAAAACCCCCCGCCCCCCCCCCCAGCCCCACCCGCCCGCGGGAGGGGTGTAGATTTATTTAAAAAAAAA
>CAZIJE010000150.1:2666-8113 GCA_964539435.1 uncultured Desulfovibrio sp. | reverse complement strand
CGGGGACTACCTGCGGGCCGGCGTCGCCTGGGAGGCGGTGACCGGCCTGACCGAGGTCCTGGACGCGCCGCCACATCTTTCCGGCCCGGTGGTCTTCAAGACCGTGGGCCACGCCCTGTTCGACCTGGCCGCCGCCCGACAGGCCTTCGCCGCCCGTGCCTGCGCTTCGGGCGCGCCCCTCTCCTAAACCCGGTTCCGGAAAAGCCGCGCCCCGTCCCGCAGGGCCTCGGCCGTGCCCATGACATACAGCCTGTCGCCGGCCGACAGGGCGAAGGGACCGTCCGGATTGGGCACGAACGCCTCCCCGCGCCGGGCCGCGGCCACGGTCAGATTGTGGTCGCGCCGCAACCGGGCCTCTTCCAGGGTCAGGCCGGCCAGGGGCGAGGCCGCATCCACGGTGAAAACCGCCACATGGAGCCCGGCCAGGGACTTGTCCGGCGAAAAGCCGGCCATGGCCGCCAGGGAATCGGGCAGCATGGCCCGGTAGCCTTCGCGCCGGATCTCCTGGGCCATCCGCTCGATGTCGTCGCGCGGCACCATGAACTTGCCGAGCACCCTGGCGAAGACCACCAGCGAGGCCTCGAACTCCTCGGCAATGACGTCGTTGGCCCCGATGTCGAGCAGGGCCTTGATCTCGGAATTGAACCGGGTCCGGGCCACGATGTACAGGGCCGGATTTTCGGTCCGGGCCACTTCCACAGCCCGGCGGGCCGCGGCCGCGTCCGAGATGACCACGGCCAGGGCCTTGGCCTCGCGCACCCCGACATGCCGCAGCACGCCGGGCTTGGACGCGTCGCCGAAGACGATGGGTTCGCCCTTCTTGGACTCCTTGCGCACCGTGTCCGGGTTCATCTCCAGGATCACGTACGGAATCCCCCCTGCCCTGGCGGCCCGGGCCAGTTGCCGGCCGCCGGCGCCGAAGCCCAGGATGATCAGGTGGTCGGTCAGGGAGGGCTTGGGCGCGGCGGCCGGCATGTCGCAGGCGCGGGTCAGCCGGCAGACGACCGAAGCCGCGCGCGGGGCCAGGGCGATGAGGAACGGGGCCAGCACCATGGTCAGGATGCTCGCGGCCAGAAACAGCTGGTAGAAGTGTTCGGTAATCACGCCCTGGCTGAACCCGGCCTTGGCCAGGATAAACGAGAATTCTCCGACCTGGCACAGCGCCAGCCCCACCAGCACGGCGATGCGGGTGGGATAGCCGAGGACGAGCGTGGCCACGCCGGCCAACAGCGCCTTGATGGCCAGGAGCAGGGAGGCGGACCCCAGGATTTCGGGAAGGTGCTCGATGGCCACCGAAATATTGAGGAGCATGCCGATGGAAATGAAAAACAGGGAGGTGAAGACGTCCTTGAAGGGCAGCACCGCCTCATGGACGCTCTCGCGGTAGTCCGAGCCCGAAAGGAGCAGGCCCGCCAGAAAGGCTCCGAGCGAGAGCGACAGGCCCAGGGAGGCGGTCAGCAGGCTCACGGCCATGCAGATGCCAAGGGCCGTCAGCAGGAAGAGTTCCCGGCTTCGCGTGCGCACGATGGAGAGCATAAGCGGCGGCATCAGCTTGCGCGACAGCACCACGAGCAGCGTCAGAATCAGCGCGCCCTTGCCGGCCATGAGCAGCACGGAACTGGAAAAACCGAAGGATTTTCCGGCCAGGAGCGGCACGAAGAGCATCATGGGCACGGCGAGGAGGTCCTGGAAAATCAGGATGCCGAGGCTCACCCGGCCGTGGGGCGCTTCCATTTCGGTCCGTTCCTGGAGCGTTTTCAATACGATGGCCGTGCTCGACAGGGCGGCCAGCATGCCCACGAACACGCACGTGTCCGGCTCCAGGCCGGCAAAGGTGGCCAGCCCGTCGAAGACCAGCCACGTCAGCAGCATCTGGGCCCCGCCGCCGAGAAAGACCGGCCGTCGCAGCCGGGTCAGATCCGCCAGGGACAGTTCCAGGCCAATGGTGAACAGCAGCAGGATGACGCCGATCTCGGACAGGATCTCGACGTCGTGGGCCGAACGGACGAGCCCCAGGCCATGGGGGCCGCACAGCACGCCGGTCAGGAGCATGCCGACCAGGGCCGGGATCTTCAGGCGGTGGCAGACCAGGATGACTGCCACGGCCAGTCCGAAAACAACGGTGATGTCTGGAAGAAGCGGGATATCCATCCCGACAGTATGAACAAAATCGGCACGCTTGTGAAGCCGGGCCGGACAGGAGCGTGGCCGGAAAGGAACGGAGCGTTACGGCTTGAGGTCTTCCCGGACCGCTTCCATGCAGTGGCGCAGCATGTCCAGGGAGGTCAGGATGGATTCGCGACGTCCCGGTTCCACCCGTTCCAGCATGTTCTGGTACAGGCCGTCCATGAAGGCGCGGATCTCTCCCCTGGCCCGCCGGCCGGCCGGGGTCAGGGTCAGGAGGGTCACACGGGCATCGGCGGGATCGGGATGCTTTTCGATCAGGCGGTGGCGCAACAGTCCGGTGGTGACGGCCGTGACCCGGCTTTTGGTCACCCCGAGCCGCCGGCCGAGCTCGCCCGGGGCCAGGTAGCGGCTCTCTCCCAGGGCTAGGAGCGCGCGCAAGGCCGCCGGGGGCAGGCCGAACCGTTCGCTTTGCAGGGCGATGCGTTGCTGGCAACAGGCGAACAGGCTTTCCACGGATTCCTGCAACCGCTTGGCCTGACGCCTGGTCTGCTCGGGATCGCGGTCCGGCGATGCGTCTTCCATGGCCAAGAGGTATGTGACCGGTCCTGGACTGTCAATGCGCCGGCCCGGGCGGCGCGGGCGGTTTCCGGACGGTGCGTTGCCCTCGTTTCCTTCCTCGGGTAACACTTGCGTCATGAGCACCCATCCGTCCCGCAAACCGCCGACGTCCCTTGTTTCGGGGCGCGCGGCGGTCCTGTCCGCGACCCGCACCGAGGAAGCCGAGGCATGCCGCACAACATCGACCTGATCCTGACCATGACCGGCGGCCTGCTGGCCGCGCTGTTTCTGGGATTGGCCGCCCGGCGGCTGGGGCTGTCGCCCATTGTCGGCTACCTGCTGGCCGGTTTTTGCGTCGGACCGTTCACGCCCGGCTTCGTGGCCAACGAAGGGATCGCCAACCAGTTCGCCGAAATCGGGGTCATTCTGCTCATGTTCGGCGTGGGCCTGCACTTCCGGCTCAAGGACCTGTTGGCCGTGCGCGCCATCGCCTTGCCAGGAGCTCTGGCGCAGATCGCGGTCTCGGCCGGACTCGGGGCCGTGGCCGCCCACGGCTTCGGCTGGTCCTGGTCGGCGGGCGTTGTTTTCGGCATCGCCATTTCCGTGGCCAGCACCGTGGTCCTGACCCGGGTGCTGGCCGACAACCGGGCTTTGCACACGCCCACCGGCCACATTGCCGTGGGCTGGCTCGTGGTGGAGGACCTGTTCACCATCCTGGTCCTGGTGCTGCTGCCGGCCGTGTACGGTCCCAAGGGCGCGGCCGACGGGGGCCTTGGCCTGACGCTGGGGCTGGCGCTGCTCAAGCTGGCGGCGCTCGTGGGCATCGCCGCCGTGGCCGGCCGCTGGCTGCTGCCCCGTTTCCTGGACCATGTGGCCCGCACCGGCTCGCGCGAGCTGTTTACCCTGGCGGTGCTGGCTGCGGCCTTGGGGCTGGCCGTGGGCTCGGCCCTCCTTTTCGGAGCCTCCATGGCGCTGGGGGCCTTTCTGGCCGGCATGATCGTGGGCCAGTCCGATTTCGGGGCCAGGGCCGCCTCGGACGCCCTGCCCATGCGCGACGCCTTTGCCGTGCTCTTTTTTGTCTCCGTGGGCATGCAGCTCGACCCGGCGACCGTGACGGCGCAGTGGCGTCTGGCGGCGGCGACGCTCGGCATCGTGCTCTGCGGCAAACCCCTGGCCGCCCTGGTCGTGGTGGCGCTGTTGCGCCAGCCCGCGCGCGTCGCCCTGGCCGTGGCCGCGGCGTTGGCCCAGATCGGGGAATTTTCCTTTATCGTCGCCACCATGGCCGGCGATTACGGCATCTTGCCGCCCGAGGCCACCAACGCCCTGGTGGTGGCCTCGGTGGTGTCCATCATCCTCAACCCGTGGCTGTACCAGGCCGCCGGGCCGTTGGCGCAACGTCTGCTGCGGCTGGGCCTTGTCCGAAACGGGCCCGGACCTTCGGAAGGGAATGCGGTGCCGGCCGATCCGGCGGCGCACCGGGCCGTGGTCGTGGGGTACGGACCGGTGGGCCGCACGCTCTGCCGCATCCTTCGGGAAAACGACATCGAGCCGGTGGTGGTGGAGATGAACATCAACACCGTGCGGCAACTCCACGCCCTTGGGCTGACCGCCGTCCACGGCGACGCCTCGAGCCGGGAAATCCTACTGCACGCCGGCATCGAAGAGGCGCAAAGCCTTTTGATCACGGCCTCAGGAGTCGACGCCCGGGCCATCGTGTCCGCGGCCCTGGACCTCCATCCCGGCCTGCGGATCGTCAGCCGGGCCGATTATTTGCGGGAGGCGGCGGCCCAGCGCGAGGCCGGGGCCCACGCGGTCTTTTCCGGCGAGGGCGAGATCGCCTTGTCCATGACGGCCTATCTCATGCGGGAGCTGGGGGCCACGGACGAACAGATCGACCGCGAGCGGGACAGGGTGCGCCGGGAATTTTTCTGAGGCGGGAGCAGGGCCGACGCGGACACGAGCGTCAGCCGGCCTGGACCCGCTCCCGCGCCGCCTCGATCCGCCAGGCGATCAGGGCCAGGGCGATGGCCACCACCAGGAGTCCGGCCAGCCACCGGAAGACGCCGGCCACTCCGGCCGCCAGGACCGCCGGCGGCGCGCTGGTGAAGGCGGCCCGCGACCCGGCATGGCCCGAGGACAGGACCAGGGAGGCGAACAGGGCCCCGACCAGGGGAAGGCCCGTGGACTGGCCGAAGACCCGGGCGTAGTTGGCCAGTCCCGAGCCCACGCCCAGCCGGTGGGGCGGCATCTGGCTCATGATGGCCGCGTTGTTCGGGGCCTGGAAGATGCCGATGCCAAGGCCCACGGGCAGGGTCCGCAGCAGGTAGCCCCACCAGGGCGTGTCCGCCGCCAGGGTGCCGAGGGCCAGACAGCCGCCGCACAGGACCACCAGTCCGACCAGGCAGATGCCCCGCGACCCGTACCGGTCGGCCAGGCTCCCGGAAACCGGGGCGGACAGGGCCATGGAGGCCGGCAGGATCATCATGAGCAGCCCCATCTCCGTGACCGAGCGGCCCTGGGCCGCCTGGAAGTAAAACGGCATGATAAATCCGC
Organism: uncultured Desulfovibrio sp.; assembly: GCA_964539435.1. Taxonomy (GTDB): domain Bacteria; phylum Desulfobacterota; class Desulfovibrionia; order Desulfovibrionales; family Desulfovibrionaceae; genus Solidesulfovibrio. The sequence continues at coordinate 2,875 of CAZIJE010000150.1, read as the reverse complement.
TGGCCCCGGTGATGAAGACCAGCACGGACATGGCCAGGGGCAGGGTGAGCAGCGGGTTGGCGAAAAGCGACAGGTCGAGCATGGGCATGGGCGAGCGGCGCTCGATGCGCACGAAAACGGCCAGCCCGGCCAGGGCCAGGCCCAGGAGCGACAGGGCGGGGCGCTGGCCATGCCAGGCAGCTTCAGCTCGCCGTGCAGCGGCTTGTCCG
>CAZIJE010000150.1:0-2656 GCA_964539435.1 uncultured Desulfovibrio sp. | reverse complement strand
CCCAGGAGCGACAGGGCGGCGGGGTCGGTGAGGCCGTGGCGCTGGGCCAGGGTCATGCCCAGGCAATAGCCGGCCAGGGTCAGGCTGGCCGCCACCGCGCCCGGCACGTCGAACCGTTCGCCGGGCTTGAGGGGCGGCAGGGCGGGCATGTAGCGGCGCACCACGACATAGGCCAAAAGCCCCACGGGCACGTTGATGAGAAACATGGACCGCCAGCCGGCCAGGCCGATCAGCAGGCCGCCGAGCGGCGGACCGAGCATCAGGCCCATGGCCACGGTGCCGCCGATGAACCCGAGGGCCCGGCCCCGGCTGGACGGCGGCGCGATCTGGGTGACGATGGCCATGCCAAGCGACTGGCTCATGGCCGCGCCGACGCCCTGCAAGGCACGGAAGGCGATCAGCCACCCGACCGAGGGGGCAAGGCCGCAGCACAGCGAAGCCAGGATGAAAAGCACGAGCCCGACGGAGAAGATCCGCTTCTTGTCGCGCATGTCGCCGAGCCGGGAGACCAGGAGGAGCAGGCTGGCGATGACCAGCACATAGCTGAGGACCACCCACTGGATGGTGGCGAAGTCCGTGGCCAGGCGTTCCACCAGGGTCGGCAGGGCCACGTTGACGACGCTCATGTCCAGGGTGGCCATGAAGACCATGAGGTTGACCCCGAGCATGGCCAGGGCCGGAGAGGGCCGCCCGGCGTCCGGTCCCGAGGCGGGGGCGGCAGGGGCGAGGGGAGCGTGGGTCATGGGAAAAGGCATCCTTGGGGTCGCGGTCGGGTCCCCATACGCCAACGGACGACGGGGGGGAAGTGGCGTCAGCCCGCGCCGGCCGGAAGGCTATGGTCCAGGTTGCCGTGGGTCACGGCGGCCAGGAGCCACTGGGTGACCACGGCCAGGGAGGCGGGGTCGGGCCGGCGGCCGAGGGGATGGCGGGCCAGGATGCGGTGGAGGACCGGCGGCAGGGCGCCCGGCTCGGGCAGATCCAGGTAGGGGGCCAGGGGCGCGAGCTTTTGGCCGAGGAGGCTGACGCCCCGGTCGAGGAGCAGCTGGAGGGGAATGTCGCAGAAAAGCTGCCACTCCAGGTCGATGTAGCGGACATCGCCTGTTTGCGGATGGACGAGCACGTTGCCCGGATGGGCGTCCAGGAGGCTTCCGGGCAGCCACGGCTCGCGCTCCCGGCCGGCGTAGACGGCCCGGCCGAGCCGGTCGCGGCAGAAGTCCCGGAAGCCTTGCAGGCCCGTTGGCGTGGCCGGCCGCGCCCGGGAGGCCACATGCTCCATCCAGGCCGTCAGCGCCTTGGCCGCCCCGGGCATGTCGTTGTCTTCGACCGCCGCCAGGGCCGTCTCCAGGAAACTCGCATACCCGAGGTGATAGGGCTCCCGGGCCTTGACGTGCTGCCGGCCGGATCGGAAGGCGACCGGCGGCAGGCCGTGCAGGTTGCGCCGGACAACGATCGGGCCGTTGCCCTCGGTGGCCGTCATCCGGGTCATGGTCTGGAATCGGGGCGGACAGGAGTCGGCGTTGACGGCCACGGCCAGGACGTCCCGGTTGGCGGCCAGAAGCGGCGCGGACGGGCTTTGGGCGGCCAGGACCAGGAAGGAGTTCATGAACTGCCCGGCCGCGCCGCCGGCCAGGGCCGCGCGCAGGAACTGGCGTTCGTTGAAAGCCGGCCGGACCCGGCCGTCATAGTCCCGGGTCGGCAGTTCCAGGAGCGGCAGCGCGGCAAAGCCCTGGGTCGTCAGGGCCCGGTCGGCCACCACCGCGTCCGGGGTCTTGTAGTCCGGCGAGGGGTAGAACCACTGCCTGGCCGGAAAACCGGCCCGGTCCAGCAGGGAGGACAGGGCCGGCCGGTCGAAGGTCCGGGCCGCGCCCGGCCCGGGATAGCCGTTGACGCCGGCATACGGCCGGCCGGTGTGGTCTTCGGGCAGGCCGGCCAGGTACTTGTGGCCCAGGCGGTTCTCGATGGCCAGGATCAGGCAGCCGTCGTCCTTGAGATAGCGCCTGGCTTCGGCCAGCAGCCGCTCGTGGGGCCGGGGACCGTCCACGAAGGCCCCGGCGTACTCCAGCACGCCGACCAGGGTGACCACGTCGAAGGAGCCTGCGTACGGCAGGCCCACGGCGTTGGCGGCCACGATCTCGAGGTTATTGGCGAAACGGCACCGGGCCTGGATGACGGCGGCCCGCTCCGGGGACCCCTCCACGGCCGTGACCGCATGGGGCAGGGTGACCAGGTGGGCGGTCAGGGCCCCGCACCCGGCCCCGAGCTCCAGGACGCGGCCGCCAGCGCCGAAATCGATCCAGGACAGGAGCGTCTTGCGGCGCGGGGTCAGGTGGTAGTGGACCGCCCAGGGCGCGTCGCGGGGGAAGAGCTCATACTCGCCCACGGCGTTTTCCTGGAAAAAGCGCAGCAGGTAGGCCTCGGCGCCGTCGCGGTAGCCGATGGTCCCCTCGCCGACCGTCACGTTCGGTAAAGTGTCCGACATGAGAGGAGCGCCTCCGGCGGCCGGGGGGAATGATTCCCCCCGGACCCCCTCGTGGGGGCTGTGGCCGAGCCTTCCGGGCAAGCAAAAGACCCGGGCAAGAGTTTTTGGGGGGAAGGAGGGGGCGTGGGGGGGGGGGGCCCCCCCATTGGAAAAAATGGGGGGGGCACCCCCCCACCC
>CAZIJE010000149.1:0-8139 GCA_964539435.1 uncultured Desulfovibrio sp. | reverse complement strand
CAGGGCGTAGAGGATGGACATGACCGGCTCGGCCAGATCGGCATGGGCGAACCGGGGCCTAAGGAGCGCGTCCGCGGCCGCCAGCTGCTCGGGGCTGGCCGGGGTGTCGCCAAGGGCCTCCGGCGTCGCGCCGGGAGCCACGGCCGGGGCCGGAGCGGGAGCCTCGGCCGCGCCGCCGTCCCCGTCCGCCGCGACCGCGACCGTGTCCACGCCCCAGACCGGAAACAGGGCCAGGTGGCGCTCGGTCAAAAGCGTCCCCCGGGGCAGCAGCAGGGCTCCGTCGCTGCGGCACAGGGCTTCGGCCAGCACCATGCCGGCGGACAGGGCGGCAAACGGCAGTCGTTTCGTCATGGTCGCATCCCATGGACGCGAGGGCCGTCCACAGTTTCTAGAGATAAGCAAACCTTACGATTGTCAAGAAAATCGAAGGCAAATCCCGGAAATTCGGGATTCTTCCCCGGCAGGCGCGGCTGGTTGCGCACGGCATGCCCTGCAAGAACCATGCGCCTGGTCCGGCCGGACCCGGGAAATGGGACTGTACTTTTCGGGCCGCGCTCTTCAGGATGCCGGCCGGGAGATCGACGCATGCAAAAACCAGCACTGGCCGTGGTCGTCAGCCTCGACGTGGAGGAGGAGGGCCTTTTTTCCGGCTCCTACCCCCGGCAGGGCGCGGGCCTGGCCAATATTCCCGAGCTTTCCCGTCTGGAATTTCTGCCCCGTGAATTCGGGCTGCCGCTCACCTGCCTGTGCGACTACCCGGTGCTGACCCACGGCCCGAGCCTGGAGGTCCTCTCCGGCCTCCTCGGCCGGGTCGGCGGGGAGCTCGGGGCGCACCTGCATCCGTGGAACACGCCGCCGTTTCCGGACATGCCCTGGCCCGAGCCCGTGTCCACGGCGGTCATGCCGACGAACGTCTTCCGGGCCAAGCTGGAGACGCTCCAGGAGGCGGTCCGGGCCTTTGCCGGGTCGCCGGCCAGGTCGTTTCGCATGGGCCGGTGGAACCTGTTTCGCCGGGCCATGGCCGTGTTGCCCGGAGCCGGGTTCGAGGTGGATTCGAGCGTGGCTCCGCTGCGCCACGTCCCGGGCGGGCCGGACCACTTCCTGGCCCCGGCCGATCCCTACTGGCTGCGCCCGGCCGGCCCGGACGGGCCGCGCCTGCTCGAGGCCCCGACCACCCAGGTGGCGCTGGTCCCGGGAAGCGCCCGGGCGGCCCACGCCCTGGCCGGCCGGCTGCCGGGCCGGATCCGGGACGCGGTGCTCGGGGGATTCATGAAGACGCTGACCCTTGGGGTCAATCCGGTCTGGATGCCCGAGGCCACCATGAAGCTGGCCACCTGGACCCATGTCCGCCGGGGCGGCCGGGTGGTGACGCTTTTCTGGCACTCCTCCGAGCTCTTGCCCGGGGCCAGCCCGCACTTTCCGGACCGGGCGTCGGTGGACGCCTTCATCGGCAAGGTCCGCCGCTTCGCCGCATGGCTGCGGCGGACCTTCACCGTGCGCGGGACGACCCTTGGCGCGCTGGCCGGGCCGGAATTCAGCTGGCCGGACCGCAGCAGTCCGGAGACTCGTCCTTGTAGTACTGGGGATTGGGGCTAGCCAGGCCCCGGCCGTTTTTGTCGAAGATGGGGTACTGCTTGAAGCCCCACTTCTGCAGGCGGAACTGGACCGAGGTCTGGAGCACGCCGATGCCGTAGGTGCAGCTGCGGCTGAAGTTGATGGACGAGGCTTCCTCGAAGTACTTGGTCGGGCAGGAGACCTCGCCGATGCGGTAGCCGAAGTAGATGGTCTGGGCCAGCATCTGGTTGTCGAAGACGAAGTCGTCGGAATTTTCCCACAGGGGCAGGGCCTCCAGGACCTCGCGGGAGAAGGCCCGGTAGCCGGTGTGGTATTCCGACAGCTTGGCGTGCAACAGCAGGTTCTGGGTCAGGGTCAGGAACCGGTTGGACACGTACTTGTACAGCGGCATGCCGCCGCCGAGCGCCGTGCCGCCGAGGATGCGGGAGGCGATCACGGCGTCGTACTCGCCGCTGGTCACCAGGTTGGCCATGGCCGGGATGATCTTCGGCGTGTACTGGTAGTCGGGGTGGACCATGATGACCACGTCCGCGCCGGTTTTGAGCGCCTCGGCGTAGCAGGTCTTCTGGTTGCGTCCGTAGCCCCAGTTGCGTTCGTGGCGGAAGCAGCGCAGGCCGAGCCGGCGCGCCTGTTCGATGGTGTTGTCCCGGCTGCAGTCGTCGACCAGGATGACCTCGTCCACGATGTCCTTGGGGACTTCGGCGTAGGTGCGTTCCAGGGTGGAGGCCGCGTTGTAGGCGGGCATGACCACCACCACTTTTTTTCCGTGCATCATGGGCTGTTGCTCCAGGGGGGTCGCCGGATCGGAGGCGAAACGGCGGAATGCGCCGCATCCCCGAACGGAGTGCGGCCAAAAGAGCAATAATCCCGAAATCGGGGTGTCTGTCAACCGTGGCCTTGCCGGTCGCCGACAGGCGGACGCGGTCTGGCCGGGCGAAACCTACAGCCGTTCCCGGAGCGAAAGCCCGAAGGGAGGCGGCTCCCGGGTCGGCAGGACCGCGCACGGCGGGCCGTCGCATGTCGCCGGCGTCGGCTCCGTCCCCAGGTCCAGGCCGGCAAAACCGGTGTCCGTCAGGGTCACGTCCAGGGACAGGGGCGTTTCGGCCGCGCTCCACAGCTGCGCGCCGCCGCCCGACAGGGCCAACCGGACATAGAGCCGGTCCGCCGGCCGGGGCAGCCGGATGGCCCGGGCCATGCGCATGGCCCCGCCGTACCAGAAGAAATCCCCTTCGCTGCGCAGCTCTCCAAGGGGCAGATAGGTCGCGCCGTCCGTGGAATAGGCGGCCGTGATCCGGTTGCGGCCGGCATTGTCGGTCAGGACGCGCGGATACCAGGCCAGCCGGAAGCCGGTGATGGGCCTGCGGCCGCCGTGGCCGGGTTCCGGGGCGGCGTTCACGGCGTAGGTCAGGAAGCAGGGCGCGTCGCCGGCGCAGGTCAGGGCGGGCTGGCCGGGCACGGCGGCCACGGCGTGCCACAGGAAGGCCTCGCCGAGGACCGCCTCCAGGGGCCGGTCGAAGCCCGGGGAAAAGTGGAGCAGCCCCGGCCCGTCGGCTCCAAGGAGCAGGGTCGCGCCGTCCGGGCCGGAGACCGGCAGGCGCGCCGCGGCCCGGCCGACCGTGACGGTCTGGCCGTTCAAGCGGCCCCGGGCCATGAGGCCCCTGGCCGTGGCGGGCTCCCCGAATCCGGGCAGGACCGGGACCGGTTGTCCGCCGAGGAGGGCCAGCGGGCGGCGCAGGCCCGGATCGAAATAGGCGGCCCGGCTCCGGCCCGTTGCATCGGACAGGACGGCCACCGGGACATCGTCCGGGTACCGGTCCAGGTAGGCGGCCAGGGCCTCGGGGCCGCCGAGGCCGAGGGCCGGGTCGGGGGCGTCGGCGAAGCCGAAAAGGGTGTTGCCGCCAAGGGCCTGGGCGGCGTCCAGGCCGGGCAGGACCCGGGTGTTGGCCGCGACCGAGGCGGCCCGGCGCTTCCAGGCCGGCGGCTTCAGCGTCAGGCCCGCGATCTCCAGGTACCCGTCCACGTGCCCGGGGTCCACGTCCAGGGCCACGAAGACCAGGCCGGTGGCCGCATCCGGAGCCGGCAGGTCCACGGCCAGCTCCAGCCGGTCCGCGCCCGGGGCGAAGCCCCGGGCCGTGGCCGTGGCCAGCCTCGTGAGCGCGTCCGGCCGGGGGCCGGCGGCAGTCGTAGAGGGCCAGGGTGGCGTAGCCCAGGTCCGGGGCCAGGTTGTCGGCGGCGTAGACCTCGGCGTAGTAGGAAAGGTCGGAAAACCGCGCCGCATACGGCTGGTCCAGGGGCAGGGGGGCCTGGTTCACGGTCCCGCCCTTGGCGATGTCGGCCCAGAAGGTGGTCCGGACGTCCAGGAGCCCGGACAGCGGCCGTCGGTCGGCCAGGTCGTTCGGCGCCAGCAGGTAGAACCGGCGGTAGGCCCGGTCGGCCAGGCGGGCGGCCGTGGCAAAGGCGTCGCCCAGGTACCAGTCGCCCACGATCTTCAGGTGGCGGTTGCGGTAGTAGAGGACGCGCTCCACGTTGTCCTTGGCCGCGACCAGATCGGCCAGCACGCTTTTCACGCTCGGGCTGTCGCGTTTGACGTAGACCGGCAGGCTCTCGAAGGTCGGCGTGGCGCAGACTGCGGCCAGGGCCACGGCCAGGACGGTTCCGGCGGCCCGTGGGGCGCGGTGGGCGAACAGGGCGCACACGGCCTCGATGCCGCCGCCGGCCAGGAAGGCGTACAGGAAAAAGAGGTTGACCAGATAACGGATGGAGACGTGGATGTTGGTCGGCAGCACGGCGGCCATGACCAGGGCCGTGACGGACCAGAGGCCGAGGGCGGCCAGGGAGGCCAGTCGGCCCATGGCCAGGTGGCGGACCAGGCCGAGTCCGGCCAGGCAGGCCAGGACCGGGGGCCAGGGAAAGCCACCCTGGTAGTGCATGGCGGTAAAGGCCTTGAGCACGGCGGCCGGACCGGCCGAGTCGAACCGGGGGCCGGTGGGGCCGTCGGCGTGGATGGCCCGGACCTGGAAGGCGTGGGCCGGCAGCCAGGGCAGATAGGCCAGCAGGACGCCCGCGGTCGCCAGGCCCGCTCCCCAGAGGAGCCGCCGGGCCGCCCGGCGGTCGCGGCGGAACAGGGCTTCGGCCCGGGCCAGGACAAAAAGCGCCTCGCCGAGAAACGTGGCCGTGGCCAGGTAGGACGCATAGAACATGCCGATGTTGGCCAGGGCGAAGCCGGCCCAGTCCCGGACGCGGCCCGAGGCCATGGCCCGGCCGAGGAAGAGGAGGCCCGTCAAGGCAAAAAGGAGATACAGGGCATAGGGCCGGGCCTCGCGCGAATAGTGGATGTGGAACAGGGACAGGGCGCACAGCCCGGCCGCGGCCAGGCCCGTGGTCCGGGAAAAGAAATGCCGCCCCACCAGCCAGGCCACCGGAATGGTCAGGGCGCCGGCGACCACGCTCGGCAGCTTGACGGCCGTATCCGAGGCCGGAAGGAGGATCAGGCTGGCGTGGACCAGGAGGTGGTACAGCGGCGGCGAGGAGTCGAGGCTCACGTCGCTCGGCCCCTGGAAGGAGAGGGACGGGAGCATGTCGGCCAGGGGCCAGGCCGCCCGGCCGAGGGTCACGAACTCGTCCCACCACAGCCCGACCACGTCCAGGGCGTACAGGCGCAGGCACAGGCCGACTCCGGTCAGGAGGACGACCAGGGCGTATTCGAGGCGCAGGCCGGCCAGGGCCGGGGCCGTCGGAGTCGCGGGCGGTCGGGGGCTCATGGGAGGGGGGGGCCGGACAGGTTGGCGTCGAGGGTGGCCCGTTCGGCCGGCGTGAGGGCGGCGGCGGCGCGGACGGCCGCGTCACGGGCCTCCCGGGCCTCGTCCGGGGAGAGCCCGGGCAGGGCCAGGGCCCGGCCCAGGTGCCAGTATGCCCAGGCGGGATCGGCGGGCGCGCCCGCGCCCCTGGCCAGGGCCAGGCCGGCGGCCAGGTAGCCTTGGGGGGAGCCGGCCCGGGCGGCCAGGAAGAACCAGCGGGCGGCCAGGGTGGGATCGGTCGCCGGGCCGGTCAGGGCCAGCTGTCCCCGGGCCACGGCCGCGCCCGGGTCGCCGGTGGCGAAGGCCGCCTCCAGGCAGGCGGCCGCGCCGTCCGTATCCGGCGGCTGCGCGTTCAGACGGTCCATGGCGGCCTGGACCAGGGCGGCCGCGTCGGCTTGCGGGCCGGTTCCGGGACAGGCGGCGCGGCTTGGGCCTGGTTGCGCCAGGACCGTGCAGGCGGCCAGCAGCAAGAGCCGGACGGTGCGGCGTCCGAGGCGGCGGGAAGGGGTGTCCTGGTGCATGGGGATCATGGATGACGGCGGTCGGGCCGCCGGTGAACTCTATCGGGCGGGTCGGGCCGTGGCAAGACAGTCGTTTTCGTAACAGGAGGAAAATTTGGGGAAAGAGTGCTTGGGGCAGGGGATTGGAGGGGCGGGATTTGCCAAGGAACAACGGATCGGGCATAGAGCAGGGACGTGAACCAGGACGAGGCCGTCTTCTCTTGCGGCGCGAGCGCAACGGAGGGGGCGACTGTAACCCGCAAGTAGTGTCCGACCAAGGTTCCCGCAGTGCACGGTGCGGATCGCGGCATTGTCCTGCAGCGTCTGTTTCCGAAACGAAGCCACATTTCGGAGGTCCAATGAAACTGTCGACAAAGCTGATCGGTTCCTTTGCCATCGTCTTGTGCATCATCTGCGGCGTGGGACTTTTCGCCGTGAGCGAGCTGCGGGACCTCGATGTCTTCAACCAGGAATTGGCCGCCAACTGGCTGCCGTCCATCGAGGCCGTGGGCAAGGTCAACAGCCTGACGTCCCGGCTGCGCCGCCTGGAACTGGTGTCCCTGCTGACGGAGTCCAGGGAGGAGCGGCTTGCCTACGAGCAGCAGATGGCCGGACTCAAGCCGGAGATCCAACAGGCGATCGCCGACTATCAGCGGCTGATCAGCGAACCCGAGGAACGGCAGGCGTTCCAGAAGTTCCAGGACGCCTGGAGCCGGTACGACCGGCTGTACGCCGAATCCGGGGCCCTGGCCCGGCAGGGCGATGGGGCCGGGGCCGCGAAGGTCGCGGCGGGCGAGGGGGCCAAGGCGATCCAGGAGGCCCAGCGGCATCTCGACGCCCTGATCGACATCAACGACAAAGGCGCGAAGCGGACTACGGACAATGCCAAGGCCGACTACGAACGGGGCAGGGCGGCCATCCTTTTGGCCGTGCTCGTCGCCCTGGCCGTGGGCGGCGTCCTGGCCGCCTGGCTCATCCGCAACGTCCTGGCCCAGCTCGGCGAGGACCCGGGCTACCTGCTGGCCGTGTCCAAGGCCGTGGCCGGCGGGGACCTTGACGTGGCCTTTCGGCCGGTGTCGGGCCGGGGCGGGGTCTACGAAGTGTTCGTGGCCATGGTCGGCAACCTCAAGGCCAAGATCGCGGAGTCGGACCAGAAAAGCCGCGAGGCCGCGCAGGAGGCCGCAGCGGCCCGGGAGGCCACGGCCCGGGCCGAGGCCGCCACCGCGGAGGCGGCCCGGGCCAAGGCCGAGGGCATGCTCCAGGCGGCCGGGCGCCTGGAAGGCGTGGCCGCGGTGGTCAGTTCGGCCTCTGAGGAGCTGTCGGCCCAGATCGAACAGGCCAGCCGGGGCAGCGAAGTCCAGGCCCAGCGCGTGGGCGAGACGGCCACGGCCATGGAGGAGATGAACGCCACGGTCCTGGAGGTCGCCCAGAACGCCGGCCAGGCGGCCGAGACGTCGGGCAAGGCCCGGGCCAAGGCCATGGAGGGGGCCGCGGCCATGGACAAGGTCGTGGCCTTCATGGACCAGGTCAAGGAGAACGCCCGACAGTCCCGGGAGGACATGGGCCTGCTCGGGCAGCAGGCCGAGGGCATCGGCCAGATCCTGGGCGTCATTTCCGACATCGCCGACCAGACCAACCTGCTGGCCCTGAACGCCGCCATCGAGGCGGCCCGGGCCGGAGAGGCCGGACGCGGCTTCGCGGTGGTGGCCGACGAGGTCCGGAAGCTGGCCGAGAAGACCATGACCGCGACCTCGGAAGTGGGCGACGCCATCCGCGACATCCAGAACGGGACCCGCAAGAATTACGACAACGTGGCCCAGGCCGTGACCGCCGTGGAGGAGGCCACCGTCCTGGTCGGCCAGTCCGGCCAGACCCTGGCCGAAATCGTCTCCCTGGTGGACGCGGCCGCCGACCAGGTCCGCTCCATCGCCACGGCCGCCGAGCAGCAGTCGGCCACCAGCGAGGAGATCAACCGCAGCGTGGAGGACGTCAGCCGGATCTCCACGGAGACGGCCGAAGCCATGCGCCATTCGGCCGGCGCGGTGGACGCAATGGCCGGCCAGGCCCGGGAACTGGCCCAGCTGATCACGGACATGAAGGCCGAGGGCGAGGGGGCCGGAAGCGCCGGACCGGCCGTCCTGCCGGGCCGGCCCCGGCCCAGGGCCCGGGGCTGAGGAGAGGACGAGAAGACCGGGGCGCGGCCCCCCGCCGCGGGGGGGGGCGGGGCGGGGCGCCCCGGCGGGGGGGGGGGGGGCGGCCCCCCCCCC
>CAZIJE010000148.1:0-8195 GCA_964539435.1 uncultured Desulfovibrio sp. | reverse complement strand
GCCGGCCGGCCGGCCCTTTGCGGGGCGGCCGGGACATGGGCGGGCACGGTCCTATTGGCCGGCACGGTGTCGCCCTGCCCGGCCACGCCCGCGTCCTTGCCGAGGACCTTGCCCCTCAGCTGGCGGTACATCATGTCGGCCAGGCCGATGCCGCCGTCGGCCGACAGCTTGTCGCAAAAGGCCTTGTCGAACATGGCGTAGTACTGGTCCTCGTGCTGGCCGTGGAGCAGCCCGTCCTTGGGCACCGTGGCCCGCATCTGGGCGAAGAGCTTGGAAATGAAGACCGACTCGAAGCCCTGGCAGGCCTCGCGCAGCTTGGCCTCCTTGGTCTTGCCGCCGGACAGGTTCTTCTGCAGGGCGTCGATGCGCAGCTTCTGCGCCACGTCGTCCTGGAGCGCGGCCGCAGCGGCCATCTCGCCCATGCCGTCGGCCAGGCTCATGGCTAGTTGACCTCCAGGTCGGCGGCCAGGGAGCCGGAGGCCTCCAGGGTCCGCAGGATGCTGATCAGGTCCCGGGGCGTGGCCCCGAGGGCGTTTAAGCCCTCCACCAGTTCCTGCAGGGTCGCGCCCTCGATCATCTTGAGCTTTCTGTTCTCCTCGTTGACCGCGATGTTGGTCTGGGGCGTGACCACGGTCTGGCCCCCGGAAAACGGCAGCGGCTGGGACACGTCGGCCGACTCCTGGACCTGGATCTGGAGGTTGCCGTGGGTCACGGCCACCGGGGAAATCTGGACGTTCTGGCCGAGCACCACCGTGCCGGTCTTCTCGTCCACCACCACCCGGGCCCGGGCGTCCGGGGTCACCTCGATGTTTTCGATGGAGGCCATGAGCGGAGCCAGGTTGCCCTGGTTCTCCGCCGGCACGGCCAGCCGGACCGTGCCGGCGTCCACGGCCGTGGCCATGGCCGCGCCCATGACCTCGTTGACCCGCTTGGCCATGCGGGTGGCGGTGGAGAAATCGGGATTGCGCAAGGACAGCGTCAGGTCGGGCTGGTCGTTGAACGAAAAAGCCACCGCCCGCTCCACGTTGGCCCCGCCGGGCAGGATGCCGACGGTGGTGATGTTTTTGGACACCGACGCCCCGGCCCCCTGGGCCGAGACGCCGCCGACCAGGACCGAGCCCTGGGCGATGGCGTAGATGTTGCCGTCAACGCCCTTCAAGGGGGTGACCAGCAGCACGCCGCCCAAAAGGCTCGTGGAGTCGCCGATGGAGGAGACGGTCACGTCCAGGCGGCTGCCCGGCTTGGCCGAGACCGGCATCTGGGCCGTGACCATGACCGCGGCCACGTTTTTCGGCTTGAGCGTGGCCTTGTCCACGCGCACGCCCATCTTGTCCAGCATGTTGAAGATGGACTGGACCGTGAAGTCCGAGCCGCGCTGGTCGCCCGTGCCCGACAGGCCGACCACCAGGCCGTAGCCCACCAGCTGGTTGCGGCGCATGCCCGAGACGCTGGCGATGTCCTTGATCCGGGCCCCGTGGACCGGCGCGGCCAGGCAGAAGAGGATGGCGGCCAGGACCAGGCCGGCCAGGAAAAGGGCCGCCGCATCGGGCCGGACCGAGGCCGCCAGGGCGCGACTGCCTGCGTGGCGTGGGTGCATGTCCATACGCTTCCTCAAAATTTCCTAGAACGGCCAGACGTTGTCGAGGATGCGGGTCAGCCAGCCGCTCTTCTGGCGGTCGGCCAGGTCGCCCTCGCCGTAGTACTCGATCTGGCAGTCGGCGAGCTGGGTCGAGGGCACGGTGTTGTCCGGGCCGACGTCGATGGGCCGCACCAGCCCCCGGACCACGATGATCTGGTTCTCGTTGTTGACCCGGGTCTGCCGGGCCCCTTCGACCTGCATGACCCCGCCGGGCAGGATGTTGACGATGCGGCAGCCGATGGCCGCGGTCACGGCCGACTCGCGCTTGGTCTCGCCCTTGCTCTGGAACTTCTGGGCCGTGTTGTTGCTGACCATGGGGTCCGAGCCGACCAGGCCCTTCATGCCGAAGGCGGGGCCGCCGAGCTGGCCCGAAAGGTTGCCGGCCAGGTCCTTGTTGCCGAAGTAGTTGGACACGCCCAGGGTGTTGGAGGCGGTCCGGTCGTTTTTGGTCTCGGCCTTGAGGTCGGACTTGGAGGTGTCCACGATGTTGATGGTCAGGATGTCGCCGATCCGCCGGGCCCGGGTGTCGTCGAACAGAAAGGTGGGCTGGTTCTGGCTGAAGACCGAGCCGGGGTTGTCGGCCGGCGGCGGCGCCTTGGCCACGGTCGGCGTGACCTGGGGCATGGGCGCGGCCTTTTTCGAGGCCGGGGCGCAGGCGGCCAGGGCGCAGGCGGCCAGGACCAGGGGGAAAAGGGTGGTGCGTTTCATGACGACTCCGTCCTTTGGGCTGGGGCGTTCGCCGGACACGTCCGTGTGTCCCGCTGCATGGGTTATTGGACCACCACCGTGGACTTGTCCCGGACGGTGCCGGTGATTTCCTTGGCGGTTTTGGGATTTTTGACGGTGATCCTGCCGCCGGGCGCGCCGTCGGTCAGGGCCTCGGCCAGAAGGGTCAGGCGCAGGGCCCGGCCCTCGTAGACCACCTTCACCTGGTCGCCGCGAAGGACCAGGGGCAGCGGCTCCATGTCGTCGGCCATGATGACCTGGCCCGCGCCGACCCCCCGCCTGGCCCGCCACTTGCCGTCGCCGGGCTCGAAGATCCGGCCCTTGACGCCCGACATGTTGCGGCGCTCGTACATCCAGGCGATCTGTTCCACGGCGGCTCCGTCCTTGGGCATGATGGGCTTTATGGCCACGGGCACGCGGGCGAAGTGCTCGACCACGGCCTCCGCCGGAACCTTTTGCAATATCCTTGCCCCGGGGCCGGCGACCACGAAGGCGAACGGCATCTTCCCGGCCGACGCCTCCCCGGCCTCCACGGAGACGCCCGTGGCCTGGTCGTCCAGGAACAGGTGGTCCGGCGCGGCCACGGACACGAGCCTGGCCTCGGGACCCAGGGCCGCCACCTTGGGCGTCAAGGATTCGACGGCCATGGCCTTGAGCTCTTCGCCGGGCATCACCCTGCCGCCCCGCCGCAGGGTCAGCTGGTTGGGCAGCACGAACTCCACGGGCGCGTCGCGCAGGTAGTAGCGCAGGCCCTCCAGGACCTTGGCCGAGGCGATGACCGCCTGCTTGCCCACGGTCTCCGGGGCGTACCACAGGGGCGTGGCCCCGAGCGCGGCCCAGGCGTCGGCCGGGAAGTCGCCCTGGGGCGCGGCGATCTCGGACAACAGCACCCGCTCGCCCGAGGCCGTGGCCGCCTCCCGGACGGCCAGCCGCCACAGGCCGGCTCCGGCCGGCCAGGCGGCGAACAGCGTGGCCAAAACGAGGCCGGCGGCGAATCCGGCGCGGATGATGCGGCGTTTCATGGCTTCCTCCTTGCCTGGGGCCCGGCCGGTCCTAGCGCTTCACGTTGACGGCCGTCTGGAGCATGCCGTCGGCCGTGGTGATGGCCTTGGAGTTGGCCTCGTAGGCCCGCTGGCCCACGATGAGGCCCACCATTTCGTCCACGAGCTCGACGTTGGACATCTCCAGGAACCCCTGGGCCAGGGTGCCGGCGTTCTGGTCGCCGGGCGTGATCTCCTGGGGATCGCCCGAGGCCTGGGTGGTGGAATAGAGGTTGCGGCCCTCGGCGGTCAGGCCGGCGCTGTTGATGAAGGTGTACAGCGGAATGTCGGTGGCGCCCTGCTCGGCCCCGTTCTCGTCCAGGCAGGACAGGTGGCCGTTTTCCGTGATGGTGATGGACTTGGTGCCGGTCGGCACGGAAAAGGCCGGCTGCAGGGGATAGCCGTTGGCCGTGACGATGGTGCCGTCCTGGTTGAGCTTGAACGAGCCGGCCCGGGTGTAGAGGTCGCGGCCGTTGACGTCGACCTTGAAAAACCCTTCGCCCTGGATGGCGATGTCGAGCTGGTTGCCGGTGTTTTGCATGTCGCCCTGGGTGAAGAACTTGTGGACCGTCGTGGGTCTGACGCCGAGGCCGACCTGCAGGCCGGTGGGCAGGCGGTTGCCGCCCACGGTCTCGGTGCCGGCCACCTCCTGGGTCTGGTACATCAGGTCCTCGAACTCGGCCCGGCTCTTCTTGAAGCCGACCGTGTTCACGTTGGCCAGGTTGTTGGACATGGTGTCGATCTGCATCTGCATGGCCACCATGCCGGTGGTGGCGGTCCAAAGCGAGCGCATCATGGGTTATATCCTCCCCTCTCCGAGCCTGTTATTTGTCCGAGCCCATGCGGATGGCCTTGGTGTCGAGCTCGCTCGACCCGGTGATGATCTTCTGGTAGGCCTCGAAGGACCGCTGGGTCTCGATCATGCTGACCATCTCCTCCACCACCTCGACATTGGGCTTTTCCAGGTAGCCCTGGGCCACCTGGGTTGCGCCGGCCAGGGGGGCCCCTTCCTGGATGGTGGCCCCATCCTGGGGCATGTAGAGGTTGGAGCCGAACTTCTGGAGGGCGTCGGGATTTTGCACGGCCACCACGTCGATCTGGGCCACCTGGCCGCCGTCGACATAGACCGCGCCCGTGGCGTCCACGGAGATCTCACGGCCGTCCGGAATCTGGATGGGGCCGCCGTTGCCGAGGACCGGGAAGTCCTGGTCCGTGACGAGCATGCCCTGGGAGGAGCGGTGAAAGGCCCCGTTGCGGGTGTAGTAGGTCCCGCCGCCGCTTGCGACCTTGAAAAACCCCGGCCCCTGGATGGCCAGGTCCAGGGGGTTGCCGGTGAGCTGGAGCGCGCCCTGGGAAAAGTCGATCTTCTGCATGGCCAGGCGCGGCTGGGCGACCAGGTCGGCCCGGGGCAGGAGCTCTTTTTGCCGGATGTCGCCGCGCGGATCCATATGGTAGTCGTGGGCGTAGCGCTTGAAGGTGTCCTCGAAGGCCACCCGGTCGCGCTTGTAGCCGGTGGTGTTGATGTTCGCCAAATTATTGGCGGAGAGATTGAGACGGGTTTCCGTGGACAAGGCCCCGAACAGGGCGCTGTACATGCTCATTTCCATGGGACGTTGTCCTCCTCGGCCCGTGGCGTTGCAACATGCGGGCCAGGGAAGACCGCCCCCCTTCCCGGCGCCGGCCGCGCCAGGGCTGCGGGACGGCCGTTTTCCCGGCCGTTGCCTCCGGTCCGGGCAACGGTCCGCCGGGCGACCGGTTTTTTCGCGGACACCGCCAACCTTGCTTGACAAATGCGGGTGAAGTGATATTTCCTTCCATTCGAGCGGGCGTAGCTCAGCTGGTAGAGTACAAGCTTCCCAAGCTTGGTGTCGCGAGTTCGATCCTCGTCGCCCGCTCCAAACCTGAGTCTCCCAACCGAACGGTTGTCGTGACAAGGTGGGCCTGACGATCGGTCCACTTTTTTTTTGCTGACAAAGGACGCCATGCACCGAACGAACGTCGTGCCGGAGAAAATACGGGAGCTCATCTCCCCCTTCTGCGCCTCCATGGGCCTTGCGGTCTGGGGCGTGGAACTGGCTGCGTCGGGCCATCGCCAACTGGTGCGCCTCTACCTCGATCTCGCCGCCGACACGCCGCGCACGCCCGAGCGCCGGGGCGTGACCATCGACGAGTGCGCCAGGGTCAGCCGGCACCTGGGCACGCTCCTGGAGATGGAAGACCTTTTCCACAGCCCCTACGTGCTCGAAGTCTCCTCGCCCGGGCTCGGACGCCGTTTCTTCGAGCCGGGCCAGCTCCCCCCCTACGTCGGCCAGGTGGTGGAGGCCAAGCTGACCGTGCCCCGGGACGGCCGCAAGCGGTTTCGAGGGGTGCTGGCGGCGGCCAAGGGCCGGCGCGTCACCCTGACGGTGGAGGCGGCCCCGCAACCGTTTTCGCTTTCCTTTGATTTCGAGGAGGCGGAAAAGATCCGCCTCATCCACGCCTTTGACGGCATTCCCGAAGGAGGGGCCGACGACGATCCGTCGTCCGGGACCTCGGAGGTAACCCCATGACCGAACTGAAAAAAGCCATCGATCAGATCAGCAAGGACCGGGGCATCGACCGCGACCTGCTGGTGGACACCCTGGAGGAAGCCGTCCGCTCGTCCGTGATCCGCAAATACGGCGAGAACCTCGACGTGGAGGTCAGCTACAACGACGAGCAGGGTGAGATCGAGGTCTACCAGTTCAAGGTCGTGGTGGAAGACGACGACGTGGCCGATCCGGCGGCCGAGATCTGCCTGTCCGACGCCCGGGCCATCGACCCCAACGTGGCCCTGGAAGACGAGATGGGCTTCAAGCTCACGGTCGAGGACCTGGGCCGCATCGCGGCCCAGTCCGCCAAGCAGGTGATCATCCAGCGGATGCGCGACGCCGAGCAGGAGATCATCTACGAGGAGTACAAGGACCGCAAGGGCGAGATCATTTCCGGCATCATCCAGCGCCGCGACCGGTCCGGCTGGATCATCAACCTCGGCCGCACCGAGGCGCTGTTGCCCAAGGAAGAGCAGATCCCCCGCGAGCGCTACAAGCGCGGCGACCGGGTCCAGGCCTACATCATCGAGGTCCTGCCGTCCGGACGCGGGCCCCAGATCATCGTGTCGCGCACCCACGCCGACTACATGAAGGCCCTGTTCGCCCGCGAGGTGCCCGAGGTCTCGGACGGCACGGTCAAGATCGTGGGCGTGGCCCGCGACCCCGGCTCCCGGGCCAAGGTGGCGGTCGTGTCCAAGGACCGCGACGTGGATCCGGTGGGCGCCTGCGTCGGCATCCGGGGCTCGCGCATCCAGAACATCGTGCAGGAGCTGCGCGGCGAGCGCATCGACATCGTGGTCTGGAACCCGGAGATCGCCACCTACGCCGCCAACGCCCTGTCCCCGGCCCGGGTCACCCGGATCTCGGTGGACGAGGACGACAAGGCCCTGGAAGTGGTGGTCACCGACGACCAGCTGAACCTGGCCATCGGCCGCAAGGGGCAAAACGTCAAGCTGGCGGCCAAGCTCCTGGGCTGGAAGATCGACATCTTCACCGAATCCCGGTTCCGCGAAGCCAACGCCTCCAAGAAGTTCCTGGAGCAGCTGGCCAGCGTGGCCGAGATCCCGGTCGACAACATCATTTCCGCCGGCTTCGAGACCATGGAGCAGCTGGCCGACGCCCCTGACGCGGCCATCGACGCCATCAGCGGCATGACCCCGTCCAAGCGCAACGACCTGCGCGCGGCCCTGAAGCTCATGGGCGTCACGCCCACCCCGCTCGACGAGGCCGCCGCAGCGGCCCCCGACGACGCGACCGACGGGGCCGACGCGACCGAGACAGAGGAAGCCGCGCCCACGGCCGCCCCCGAGGACGGCGACGACGCACCCCATACCCCGGAGACGGACACCGACCGATGACGCAACACGATACGCCGGCACGCCCCGCCGCGCCCACGCGCATGTGCGTGATCTGCCGCGGCCGCTTTCCGAAAAAGGCCCTGCTGCGCCACGTGGCCGCGCCCGGTGAAAGACAAAGCCTCGTGCCCGATCCCCGGGCCCATATGCCCGGACGGGGGCACTATCTCTGCGCCAACCCCGAATGCGCCGAGAAATTTTCGAAATACTCCGGGCGGTCCAGGCGCCGGAGGGGGGGTCAAGGTGAATAAGATCAGAATCAAGGACATTACCAAGGATCTGGGCGTCGGCAACAAGGAGATGCTCCAGATCCTCCGCGAGCTCGGCATCCAGGTCAAAAGCCAGATGGGCACGCTCTCCGACGAGGAGGCGAGCCAGGTGCGGGCCCGCGTGCGCCAGGGCGACTCCGGCCGTCCCCAGATCATCGACACCGAGGTCCAGCCCGGCGTCATCGTCCGCCGCCGCAAGGCCGCCCCGACCCCGCCCCCCCAGGCGACGGCCGCCCCGGCCGCCCCCGAGCCCGAGGCCAGGCCCGCTCCGTCCGAGGAACCGGCCGCCCCCGAGGACCAGGAGCGCCGGGAAGCCCCTGTCGCGGCCGCGGCCGCGGAACCCGAGGCCGCGCCCGAAAAGGCGTCCGAGGCCGAGGAGGCCAGGCCGGCCAAGGCCGCCCGGCCCGTGATCATGGAGACCGCCCGGGTCATCCGCCCGGCCCATGCCCCCGAGCCCGACCAGCCCGAGGAGCCGGCCCCGGCCGCCCCCCAGGCGACCCGGGAAGAGGCCCCCGCCCCCGAGGCTCCGGAGGACGTGGCGGCCGCGGAGGCCGTGCCGGCCGATCCGGAAACGCTCCTGGAGGACGCCGCCGTCT
>CAZIJE010000147.1:0-8211 GCA_964539435.1 uncultured Desulfovibrio sp. | reverse complement strand
TGACCTTCCACGAACTCGAGACCCTGATCGTCTCTTTGGGCGAGCCGCCGTACCGGGCGCGGCAGGTCTGGCAGTGGCTGTGGCAAAAGGGCTGCCGCGACGTGGCGGCCATGACCGACGTGTCCAAGTCGTTGCGGACGCGGCTGGGGGAGGTGGCGGTGATCGCCTGGCCGGAGGTGGCGCGGACCAGCGAGAGCGCCGACGGCACGGTGAAGTTTCTGCTGGCGCTTGGGGACGGCGAGTCGGTGGAGTGCGTGCTGATCCCGGAGAAGGACCACTACACGGCCTGCCTGTCGACCCAGGTCGGGTGCGCCATGGGCTGCGCCTTTTGCGCCACGGGACTTATGGGGTTTCGGCGCAACATGACGCCCGGCGAGATGCTGGGACAGGTGCTGGTGGCGCGGCAGTATCTGTTGGACAAGGGGACCGCGCTGGCGCTGCGGAACCTGGTCTTCATGGGCATGGGCGAGCCGCTTCTCAATTACGCCAATCTGGTGAAGACCCTGGAGGCCCTGCACCACCCCCAGGGACTGGACTTTTCGAGCCGGCGCATCACGGTTTCGACGGCCGGCGTGGCCAGGCATTTGTTGGATCTCGGGAAGACGGGCCTGTGCTCCCTGGCCGTGTCGCTCCACGCCCCGACCCAGGAACTGCGCGAGAGGATCATGCCCGGCGCGGCCAAGCTGCCGCTCGACGCATTGATGGAGCTGTTGCGGCAGTATCCGCTGAAGCCACGGGAGCGGCTGACCTTCGAGTACCTGATGCTGGAGGGCGTCAACGACTCGCTGGAGCAGGCGCGGGAGCTGGTGCGCCTTTTGTCCCGGGTCAAGGCCAAGGTGAACCTGATTGTTTTCAACGCCACGCCCGGCCTGCCGTACCGGCCGCCCGCGCCGGAAAAAGTGTTCGCCTTCCAGGAGGTCCTCAAGGCCAAGGGGCTGACCGCGACCTTGCGGAAAAGCAAGGGCGCGGACATCGCGGCCGCCTGCGGCCAGCTCCGGGCCGAGTGCGAGGCAGGGGGCAAGGCGGGCGCATAAAATTCGGCCGTGCACGCGGCGCTTGTCACCCGATTGCCGTTTATGTAGGGTAACACTCCTTTTTCGCTCCTTGAGACCAGAATTTTCGAGACAGTCGTTTGTAAGGGAAACTGCGATGAAACGACCCGATTTCGCCAAAGGCGGCGGCCTTCTGCCCGCCATCGCCCAGGAGGCCTGCACCGGCGAGGTGCTGATGCTCGCCTACATGAACGAGGAAGCTTACGACAAGACCCTGGAAACCGGGGAAGTCCATTACTATAGCCGCAGCCGCCAGAAGCTGTGGCACAAGGGCGGCACGTCCGGCCATGTCCAGAAGGTCAAGGCGGTGCGCCTGGACTGCGACGCGGACACCATCCTGGTGCTTGTGGAGCAGGTCGGCGGCGCGGCCTGCCACGAAGGCTACAAGTCCTGCTTTTTCACGGAAATTACGGATTCCGGCGAGCGCACCTGCTCCCCCAAGGTCTTTGATCCCAAGGAGGTCTACAAATAAATGGCCGCTGAAAAGCTCCTCAAGCTCGGCATTCCCAAGGGGTCCCTCCAGGACGCCACCATCGCGCTGTTCGAGAAGTCCGGATGGAAGATCCGGATGCACCACCGCAACTACTTCCCGGAGATCAACGACCCGGAGATCACCTGCTCCATGTGCCGCGCCCAGGAGATGTCCCGCTACGTCGAGACCGGCACCCTCGACTGCGGCCTGACCGGCAAGGACTGGATCCTGGAGAACGCCTCCGACGTGGTGGTCGTGTCCGACCTGGTCTACTCCAAGGTCAGCAACCGGCCGGCCCGCTGGGTTCTGGCCGTGGCCGCGGATTCGCCCTACAAGCGGCCCGAGGACCTGGCCGGCAAGAAGATCGCCACCGAGCTGGTCAACTTCACCAAGCAGTATTTCGAAGGCGCGGGCGTGCCCGTGGAGGTCGAATTCTCCTGGGGCGCCACCGAGGCCAAGGTGGTCGAGGGCCTGGCCGACGCCATCGTGGAAGTGACCGAGACCGGCACCACCATCAAGGCCCACGGGCTGCGCATCATCTCCGACCTGCTGTCGACCAACACCCAGCTCATCGCCAACAAGAAGGCCTGGGAAGACCCGTTCAAGCGCCGCAAGATCGAGGTCCTGAACATGCTGCTCCAGGGCGCGCTGTGCGCCGAGGGCCTGGTCGGCCTCAAGATGAACGTACCCGAGGAGAAGATGCCCGAGATCATGGCCCTGCTCCCGAGCCTGACCTCGCCCACCGTGGCCAACCTCTACAACAAGAACTGGCTGTCCATCGAGATCGTGGTGGCCGAAGGCACCGTGCGCGACCTGATCCCCAAGCTCCGCGACCTCGGGGCCGAGGGCATCATCGAATACGGCTTGAATAAGGTCATTTAAGAGAGAGAAGAGGAAGACGCCTCCGGCGGCCGGGGGGGATCATCCCCCCGGACCCCCTGGACGGGGATAAGGGGGGCGTGCTTTTTTTTTGATTCGATTATTTGAGAGTGGGTCCAAACGAAACGGCCCCGGACGCCAAGGCGTCCGGGGCCGTTTCGTTTGGGAACCGACGATTCAATAGTGGTAGCGGCAGGCTAGGATGACGCAATCGTCGTCAAGGATGACGTAGACAAGTCTGTGCTCCTGGTCGATGCGTCGGGACCAGCAGCCGGCCAGATCGAATTTCAAGGGCTCGGGCTTGCCGGTGCCGGAAAACGGCTCTCGCAGGATTTCCCGGATGAGGCCGTTGATCTTTTTGACCTTCCCTTTGTCCGTGGCCTGCCAGGAAAGGTAGTCCTCCCAGGCTTCGGGCGTCCAGACAAGGTGCACCCTACTCCCCGATCAGCCCATGGGCCTGAGTCTCGCCGGCCCGGGCATGGGCGAGGCTCGACCGCAGCCGGGCGGCGTTGGCCGGGCTGCGCAGGAGATAAGCCGTCTCCTCGATGGCGTTGTAGTCCTCAAGGCTCATCATGACCACGGCCTGTCCCTTTTGCCGGGTGATGACCACGGGCGCGTGGTCGGTGCAGACCCGGTCCATGGTCGCGGCCAGGTGCTCACGTGCGTGGGTGTAGTTGATGGCGTCCATGCGCGGCCTCCCAAGTCTTAGACTTGCGGTCCGGCCGGACCGCAGCCTTATCCGTACGTATTTCTGGACAGGTGTCAAGGCGAGGCCGCGTCCCGGCCCCCCCTACCGCCTAGGCAGGTTGGGGATGATCTCGTTGGCCGCGGCGACGAGGCTTTTGCGCAGGGTCGGGTCGCCGTTTAAAAACTCGGCCACGGCCGTGGCCAGGGGCTCGGGGATGCCGGTCAGGTCGCGCACGCCCAGGCGGGCGTCCACGGCCTTGTTGGTCTTCTTGTCGATGCGGACCACCGGGGCCAGGTGGAACCGCACCCCCACCGGATCGCCGCCGGACAGGAGCCGGCACCGCACTTCCTGCTGCGGCAGGGCCACGTCGCCGCCGGCGTGGACCTTGCCGATGACTTCCGAGCGCCTGGCCGCGATGTCCGCGTCGCAGGACAGGTCCGAAAGCAGGCCGAAGGTGTTGGATTCCAGCCTGGCCCGGGTGGCCTGGTCCAGGCGGAAGCCGGTGCGGCAGGCAATCTGCTCGGCCCTGGGGTCGTCAAAGACCTGCCGGCAGGTGTCCCCTTCCAGGGTGACGCCGGCCCGGGCGACGGCCGGCAGCAGGGCAACGGCCAGGAGGCAGGCGAAAAGCATTTTCATGTGGTCCTCACGGGTTGGCGCGCGGGCGGCAAGCGCCCGCAAAAAGTTGGCAAGAGTGGGACAAGGCCATGTCGTGGCAGCGAGTGATAATGCCGCTGGTTCAAGGAGGCAAGTTGCGGCCAAAAAGGTTGCACAAAAATTCATAATTGGGGTATCGTAGTCTAAGGCTGGAAAATCCCTTTCCCGGCGGGAACAACCGGTTTTCTGGAAGGAGGAATGGCTATGATGAACTGGCATAAGGAAGTGATGCAGAACCTGGACAGGCAGTGGACGGTCTTCATGGAGGAGCTGGAGCATTCCCTGGACCGGCTGGACGAGCAGCTCACCCAGACGGCCGAAATGACCGACGCCTGCACGGACGAATGGTGCATGGCCACGGAGCATGTGCTGGACGACCTGACCAATTATATTTTTTCCATCCATGAGCCCCGCAACGCCGATCCGGAATACAGCCGCAGAATCAAGGAGCTCCGCCGCCGGGCGCGTGATCTGTACCACAAGTACAGAACCGTTTCGAAGCGGCCGGCGATGGCATAACCAAACAAAAGGAGGACGCCATGATCGACAAGAGAGTCTACGTCAGCATGCTCAAGGATATGCTCGATGACGTGAAGTCCGACCAGCAGGCCGAACACATCCTCGACGCCGTCTTTTCCATCCCCTTCAATGCCCTGCGCAACGGCGACAGCATCGTGCTGCCCAAGATCGGCCACGTGACCGTGGACAAGAGCAAAAACGAGGACTGCATGCAGTTCGTGCCCGAGGAATCGCTGCTCCAGTGCCTGACCAAGGCGCCGGGCGGCAAGCCGTCGTCCTAGCCCCAGGCTCCCGTGGCCGTTGACGCCGGAAACGGGCGTCGCGGCCGCGCGCCATGGGAACAGCCTTTCGGGTCCGGATCAGGGAAGGGGCTCGGCCGCATCCGGCCGGGTTTCTTCCCCGGACCCCTTTGCGCAGGCCGCGTCCTTGC
Source organism: uncultured Desulfovibrio sp. (assembly GCA_964539435.1). Classification (GTDB taxonomy): domain Bacteria; phylum Desulfobacterota; class Desulfovibrionia; order Desulfovibrionales; family Desulfovibrionaceae; genus Solidesulfovibrio. Next base: position 3,517 of record CAZIJE010000147.1, on the reverse strand, counting down.
GCTTTTCGGCCTGGCGCATGCCGGCCTCCCAGACCAGCCGCCCCACCCGCCGGCCCAGGTCGGCCTGCCGGGCCCGGACCAGGGCCTCGGCCGCCGCCGCATTGCCCTGGGTCTTGAGCAGGGAGGCGGATTCCAGATCGCGCAGATGCCGGACGCACTCCCGCACCAGGCTTGAGAGGTCGAGGCATTCGATTTCCGGCGGCACGCGCACCGAGCGGACCTTTTTTTGCATTTCCGCCTCCTGGCTCTCCATGGAAAACCGCAAACCCAGCGCCTTGTCAATGAAGCCGGCAAGCGGCGGCCGGCCCGGCCGGACCGCCCCCCTTCCCCCTTGAGGGAAACCGCAAGCTCGGGTAGCGTTCCGGCCCGAATCCGACCGCAGGCCTTATTGGCGACCAGGGGGAAGGCATGGCACTGACTCGCGGCGACAAGACGATCATCCTCGGCGCGGTGGCGCTGGCCGTGACCGTTGTGCTGGGACTGGCGATCCTCAAAAAGCCGTACCTGTTTTCGGGCGGCTCCAAGGAGCCGGTTGCCGTCATTCCGCCGGCCCCGACCACGGCCTCGGTTCCCTCGGTCGAGGGGCCGGTGACGCCGCCGCCCGCGCCGTCGCCGCCCCAGGTCCAGGCCCCGGCGGTTCCCGCCCCGGCCGCGCCGTCCCCGGCCGTTTCGGCTCCGGCCGGGCCCCCTGCCGCCGTTGCCCCGCCGTCCCAGGCCGGACCGGTCAACAACGGCGCGCCCGGCGGCAACGGCGTCCCCGCCCCGGCCAAGCCGGGCCCGGTGCCGTCCGTGGCCGGAGACGACACCCTGGAAAAGATGTTCGCCGAAATCGCGGGCGATGCCCCGGCCGGCGGCAAGCCCGGCGAGCCCAAGCCGGCCCCGGCCAACGGCCAGGCGGTCCCGGAACACACACCGGAGGCCGAGCCCAAGGCCGCGCCCGCTCCCGCGCCCCAGCCCGTGCCCGTCGAACCGGCTGCCCCGGCCGCGCCGGCCCCCAAGCCCCTGACCAAGGCCGAACGCCAGGCCCAGGCCAGGGAGCAGGCCCGGGAAAAGGCCAAGGCCGCGGCCGAGGCCAAGGCGGCGGCCAAGGCGGCCGCGCCCCAGCCCGCCGCGCCCGCGCCCAAGGCCCCGGCCAAGCCCGAACCCGCGCCGGCCAAGGCCGGAGCCGTTGGCGGAAACGTGATCCGGATCGTGGCCGAGGAAAAGCCCGGGGAATACGTCCTGGTGGTCCACACCAACAAGCCGGCCGGGGCCTTCAACAAGATGTTCATGGCCGACCCGCCGCGCATGGTGCTCGACGTGAACGGGGCCTGGAGCTATACCGGCCCGCTCTCGAGCGTCACGGGCAACGATTTCATCCGCCAGATCCGGGTGGGCAAGCACCCGGACAAGTTTCGCGTGGTCCTGGACATGGCCCCGGACGCCACCAGCCGGCTGCGCGGCGCGCCCACGGTCGAGCGCGTGCCCGAGGGCGTGGCCCTGCGGATTCCCAAATAGCGGTCAAAGGATGCGACGCGGGTGAAACGGTTTTTCAGGGCGGCCTGGACGCTCGTCAAATGGACGGTGGTCGCGGTCCTGGCCGTGGAAGCGGTGGCGTTCGCGGTCATCACCACCACCAACTGGATCATCTACGGCAACCTGCGCGAGGGGCCCAAGGCCGTCTACGACCCGTACACCATCTTCCTGATGGAAAACGGGGTCTGGCCCACGGCCAACAGCGAGTTCGTGGAGAACCACCCCGAGCTGTCCAAGGTCATCTGGTTCTTCGGCGGCTCCACCATGCGGGCCAGTTCCGCGCCCTATCCCCGGTCGATTCCGAGCCTTTTGGCCAGGGACCTGAACGCCACGGGCAGGCCGTATGCGTTCAACTGCTTCAATTTCGGGGTCAACTCGTTCAACTCCCTGCTCGAGGTCAAGTACCTGGAAAAGCAGTTCATCGAGTTCCCGATCCGGCCGGATCTCGTGGTCTTCTACGACGGGGCCAACGACGCCAACTATTTCGCGGTCCAGAAGACGCCCTACGCCCACGAGGGCCGGGAGCGGGTGCAGGGGGTCATCGAAAGCTACTACAAGACCGGCCTTGGTATCCTCAAACCCGTAAACGCCGCGATATTCGCCTCGTTCACCCGGGAGCTCCTGGAAAAGCTCCTCTACACGGCCAGGCCCGTGGACCCGGATTCCCCGGAACTGGCCGCCTTCGTGGACCTGGCGGTCAAGCGCTACGACTTCGCCGAGCGGCTGTGCGCCGCCTACGGCGCGCGGTTCATGCTCGTTTTGCAGCCCCTGTACTGGGTCGAGGACTGCCCGTCCCTTGACGCGGCCACGGCGGCCAGCGAAAAGGAGACCATCCTGGGGCGCAAGGCCTTTCCCCACGTGCGCGACAACTTCATGACCGTCTACGCCGCCCTGGAGCGGGCGCTGGCCGGCAAACCCTATTACGTCAATCTGCGTAACGCCCTGTGCGGGCGCGCGACTCCCGCCTATACGGCGGACGGCGTGCACAACACCGACGCCGGGCGCGAGGCCATCGCGGCGGCCATGCTGCCGGTCCTGCGCCAACGGCTCTCCCTCAACCCCGCCCCGACCAACGGAGGTCAGCCATGAAACGCCTCGTTTCCTTAGCCCTGGCCGGATGGTGCGTCCTCGCTTTCTCCGGGCCGGCCGAGGCCCAGGCCCTCAAGGAACGGTCCCTGTCGGATACGCCCTCGGCCAAGGCCCCGGCCGCGATCCAGACCCAGCCCGCCCCGGCCCAGGCCCCCGCGTCCCAGCCCGGAGCCGCCACCGTGACCCCGGCCCCTGCCCCGGCCCAGCCGGCCTATCAGCCCACGCCCCCGCCGGCCGCAAGCGCGCCCGCGTATCCGCAAGACGGTGCGCCGGCGTATCCGTCCGGCGGCGCGCCGTCTTCTCCAGCAGGCGGCACGCCGGCGTATGGAACGGGCGGCACGCCCATCAACGGCCAGACGACCATGACGCCGCCGCCCCCGCCGCCTCCGCCGCCGCCAAGCCGGGAGGCGACCTACAACCGCGACGAGGTCAACCGCGAAGTCATGGGCTTTTTCGAAAGCGGGTCGCGCGGACTGGCGGAGATGGTGGCCCGGGCCTTCAAGGACCTGGGGCAGCCCACGGGATTCATCAAGGGCAACGAGGCCGGCGGGGCGCTGGTGGTCGGACTGCGCTACGGCACGGGCACGCTCCACATCAAGGGCCGGCCGCCCGTGGCCGTCTACTGGCAAAGCCCGTCGCTCGGCCTCGACCTCGGCGTCAACGCGGTCAAGGTCTTCACCCTGGTCTACGGCACCACCAACCCCAACGAAATCTTCCAGCGGTTCCCGGGCGTGGACGGCAGCGCCTATGTGCTGGGCGGGTTCGGCATGAACTACCAGCGCTCGGACAACATCACCCTGGCCCCCATCCGCTTCGGCGTGGGCCTGCGCCTCGGGGCCAACGTCGGCTACCAGCACTACACCCGCACCCAGGAAGTCAATCCGTTCTAGGAGGCGGGGGAGGGAACCTTTTT
>CAZIJE010000146.1:0-8322 GCA_964539435.1 uncultured Desulfovibrio sp. | reverse complement strand
GGCCTCCCGGCCGGTTCGAGGCCCTGCCGCCGGGCCGGGTGGAAGCGTTGCCGCCGGGCTCGGTGCACCCTTCCCCGCCGGGCGTCGTGGACGTCACCCCGGCCGGGCATGTGGACGTCGCCCCGGCCGGACATGTGGAGCCGGCCCCGGGGGGCCATGTGGAAACCGTTCCCGGCGGCGTCGTGGAAGTGCCGCTCGGAGGCATCGTCAACATCCGGCTCTAGTCCCGATCCGTCTCGTTTCGGAGGCCCGGGCCGACAACCCCGAAAAGAGCCATGCACCTGACGCCACCCATCTCCCGCTGCCTTGCCGCCTGCCTGGCGGCCCTTGCCTTGACCTCCGTCCTGGGCTGCGCCTCCCGCCACAATCCGTGGCTCGATTCCGACAAGGGACAGTTCCTGGCCGAGAAGGTCAAGACCAACCACTACGCCTACCTGCGCTACGCCCAAGCCGAGGAGGAGGCCCGTCGCGACGGCGACGCTGCCGCCGCCGACCGCTACCGCCAGGCCAAGGACACGGCCCGTCAGGAATACGAGCGCTACACCCAGGAGCTTGACCGGTACAACGCCGGCCGTTCCTCCAAGGTCCAGGTGGGCGCGCCCTAGGCCGTCGCCAGCCGGGAGCCTGGGCAAGGATTCCCTCCGGCGGGATGTTGGCCCGCCAACGCAAAAGGCCGCCCCCCTGGGGGAGCGGCCTTGTCTGTTTGGGGCGGCCCCTTGGATCAGGCCTTGGCCGGCGCGGCGCGGCCGGTTCCGGCATCCTCGCCGCGCGGCTTGAGGCCGGAGCCCAGGTCCAGGAGGATGGGGCTGGCCACGAAGACCGAGGAATAGGTGCCGGCCAGGATGCCGATCAGCATGGCCAGGGCGAAGTCGTGGATGACCGGGCCGCCAAGGAAAAAGAGGCAGGTGACGGTGATCAGGGTGGTGCCGGCGGTCAGGATCGTCCGGGACAGGGTTTCGTTGATACTGGCGTTGATCACCTGGTCGAAAGGCACGGTCTTGCCCACGGACCGGTTCTTTTCCCGGATCCGGTCGTAGACGATGATGGTGTCGTTGAGCGAATAGCCGAGAATGGTGAGCAGGGCGGCCACGATGGTCAGGTCGAATTCGATGTTCAGCAGCGAAAAGATGCCGACCGTGACCAGGATGTCGTGCAGGTCGGCCACCACCGCGCCAAGCGCGTACTTGAGCCGCAGCACGAAGCACAGGGCCAGTGTGATGACCATGGCCCCGGCGATGAGCCAGAGGGTGGACGCGCCCACGAGTTTGAGCAGGTAGATGCCGCCGGCCAGGCCTGCGGCCATCATGCCGGCCGCCATCCACCGCTGCTCGAACCGGCCGGAAATGTAGATGGCGATCAGGAGCACGGAATAGAAGATGGCCTCCAGGGCCTTGGCGCGCAGATCCGCGCCGACCTTGGGACCGACCATCTCCAGCCGCTGGACCGCGTAGCCCGAGTCGGGCAGGTTCTTGGCCAGGGCCGCCTCCACCGCCGCCCGCACGGTCTCCTGGTTGATCTCGTGGTCCGAGGCCCGGATCAGGAACTCGTTGGCCTCGTCCTGGCCGAAGCGTTGGACCACCACGTTTTGCAGGCCCACCTGGTCCACGGCCTTGGCGATGGTCTCTGCGTCCATGGCCTTGGCGAACCGGACCTGGATGGACAGGCCGCCGGCGAAATCCACGCCGAATCGCGGCCCGCCCTTGACGGCCAGGGAAATGAACCCGGCCACGACGATGGCCGCCGAAATCAGGTAGGCGAGCTTGCGGTATTTGAGAAAATCAATCTTCGTACCGGGCCGTATCAGCTCCAGAACCATCGTCTCCCCCTCTGGGTTGCTCCGGGAATGGGAGGAAGGGCCGGCAACGACCGGCTTCTCCTTCCCCCTGGAAAGGCCATGCACCTTCCGTCAATTGCGCGCGGCTTGTCAAGCCTGGACGGCCGGACGCCAAGCGTGGCGCGGCGTCGGCCGGGGCGGAAGCCTCCGGCGGCCAAAGGGCTGACGCCCTTTGGAATTCCGGCATGTTGGGAAGCTCTTCCCTTCGTCTTCGGAAGCCGGCATGCGGTGACCCGGCTTGCCGCGTGCCCCGGGTCCGTGCCCGAGGGCCCTCGCCTACCGCAGGAACTTCAAAAACGGGCTCTGCGGGGTCAACACGATCCGGCTGTTGCGGGACATGGCCTTCTGGTAGGCTTCGAGACTGCGGGTGAAGTTGAAAAACTCCGGCGTCCGGCCAATGGCTGCGGCCCAGACCGAGGCGGCCTCGGCGTCGCCCGCGCCGCGCAGGACCTCGGCCTGGCGATCGGCCTCGGCCAGGAGCACGGCCCGGTCCTTGTCCGCCCCGGACTTGATCTTCTCCATCTCCTCCCAGCCCTCGGACCGGTAGAGCTTGGCCTGCCGCTCGCGCTCGGCCCGCATGCGGCCGTAGATGGCCTGGGCGTTTTCCGGGGGCAGGTCCGTGCGTTTGATGCGCACGTCCACGACCTGGAGGCCGTAGGGGGCCAGGATCTCGGTGGACTTCTTGGTCACCTCCTCCATGATGAAGGCCCGCTTGCCCGAGACCACGTCCTGGAGGGTGTACCGGCCGAGAGCCACACGGACCTCGGCGTAGATGATGTCGTCGAGGCGGGCATGGGCCCGGCCCACGGTGCGCAGCGTCCGGTAGAAGAGCAGCGGGTTGGTGATGCGCCACCGGGCGTAGTTGTCCACGACCAGATTCTTCTTGTCCAGGGTCAGGACCTCGGCCGCCTTGGCGTCGTATTCGAGCAGCCGGGAGTCGAAAAACACCACGTTCTGGATGAACGGAATCTTGGCGTGGAGCCCCGGCCCCTTGGCGTCGCCGGTCGGCTTGCCGAGCTGAAGCACGATGGCCACCTCGGTCTGGTCCACCACGTAGACGGTCTGGAACGCGGTCACCAGGGCCAGGAAGACCAGGACCGCAATCAGGATGAACGAGGTCTTCACGGCCTGCCTCCCTTGGGCTTGGCCGCGTCGGCCTTGGTCGGCTCGGCGCGGCTCCCGGCCGCGTCCGGGGCGGCCGGGGACGGGGCCAGGGCCCCGAGCGGCAGGTAGGGCACGACCTGCCGGGCCGCCTCGTCGCTCAAAAAGAGCTTTTCCAGATCCGGGTTGGCAAGGAGCGTCTCCATGCCCTCGATGTAGAGCCGGTCGCGGGTGATGTCTTTTGCCTTCTCGTATTCGGCGCTCAGGGCCGCGTACCGGTCCGCGCCGCCCTTGGCCCGGCGGATGGTCTGCTCCCGGTAGGCCGTGGCTTCGTTGAGGATGGCCGCGGCCCGGCCCCTGGCCTTGGGCAGGATGTCGTTGGCGTAGGCGTCGGCCTCGTTGACGAAGCGGATCTTGTCCTCCCGGGCGCTGGCCACGTCCTTGAAGGCGTCCACCACCTCGCGGGGCGGGTGGACGTCCTGGAGCTGCACGGCCAGGACCTCCAGGCCGCTATCGTACCGGTTGAGCATGGTCTGGAGCAGGGTTTTGGTGTCGGTCTGGACCTTGAGCTTACCCGAGGTCAGCACCGAGTCGATCTGGGCGTCGCCCATGACCTCGCGCATGGCCGCCTCGGCCGCGCTTTTGAGCGTCTCGTCCGGCCGGTCGATGCGGAACAGGTAGTCCACGGGGCTGCTGACCTGGTACTGGACGATGAACTGCACGTCCACGATGTTCTCGTCGCCCGTGAGCATGAGCGACTCCTCGGGCACGGACTTGTTCTGCAGGGACGCGCCCTCGCGGCCGTAGACCGAGCGGAAGCCCACCTCCACCCGGCGGACCTGGGAGACTTTCGGGGTCTTTACGGTTTCAATGGGAAACGGTAAATGGTAATGCGGTCCCGGTCCGGTGGAATAGGCGTACGCGCCGAACCGCTGGACCACGCCGGCCTCGTCGGGCTCCACGATGTAGATGCCGCTGGCCAGCCAAAGGACGGCCAGGATGAGGATGACGATTTTCGGCCCGCCCGGCAGCCGCCCCTTGAGGTCGGACAGTTTTCTGCCCAAGTCCTCGCCCACGCGGCCCGGGTCCGGAAGCGGCGACCCCTGGCGGCGTTTTTGCTCGGTGAGCTTTTCCCAATCCCAGTTCATTCCAGGCGCAATAGGAGAGTTGGGGGGCAAGGTCAAGGGACGCCCCGCCGCACCGCTTCGCCTGGTCGCAAGGAGATCGCATGAAGCCTGTTTCGCCCGGCGTCTTCCGGGCCTATGACATCCGGGGCGTTGTGGACAAGGATTTCGACCCCGAATGGGTGGAGACGCTGGGCCGGGCGGCGGGTGTCTATTTCAAGCGCCAGGGCCATGCCCAGGCCGTGGTCGGCCACGACTGCCGGCTGACCTCGCCCGAGTACCAGGCCCGGCTGGCCGCCGGCCTGGCCTCGTCCGGGCTGGACGTTGTCTGCCTCGGCATGGTGGCCACCCCGGTCTTCTACTACGCGGTCAAGGCCCTGGGCCGCAAAGCCGGGATCATGGTCACGGCAAGCCACAATCCGCCGGAGTTCAACGGCTTCAAGATATGGTGCGGCGAGACCACCATCCACACCAACGCCATCCAAGAGATCTACGGGATCATGGCCGCCGGGGACTTCGAGTCGGGCTCGGGCATCGTGTGCGAGCACGACATCCGGCCGGCCTACGTGGAGCACGTGGCCGAACAGATGGTCCTGCCGCGCTCCGTGACCGTGGTCGTGGACGGCGGCAACGGGGCCGGCGGTCTGGTCTGCGCCGAGGTCCTGCGCCAGGCCGGGGCCAAGGTCATTCCGCTTTACTGCGAGCCCGACGGCCGGTTCCCCAACCACCACCCCGACCCGGTGGTGCTGGAAAACGTGGCCGACCTGGCCGCCCGGGTCGTGGCCGAGAAGGCCGACTTCGGCGTGGGCCTCGACGGCGACGCGGACCGGATCGGCGTGGTCGACGCCACGGGCCGGCTCATGTACGGCGACCAGATCCTGGCCCTGTACGCCCGGTCCGTCCTGGCCCGGCATCCGGGCGGCACGGTCATCGGCGAGGTCAAGTGCAGCCACCTGCTCTACAAGGACATTGCGAAAAACGGGGGCGTGCCGGTCATGGCCGCGACCGGCCATTCGCTGATCAAGTCCCGCATGCAGGCCACCGGAGCCATCCTGGCCGGCGAGATGAGCGGGCACATGTTTTTCGCGGACCGCTACTACGGCTTTGACGACGGCATCTACGCCGCCGCCCGGCTGGCCGAGATCGTGGCCGCCTCCAGCGTTCCCTTGGGGGAGATGCTGGCCGACTGGCCGGCCACGGTCAACACCCCGGAGATCCGCATGGACTGCCCGGACGCCGTCAAGTTCGCGGTGGTGGACAAGGCCAGGGCCTTTTTCAAGGACCGCTACGAGGTCATCGACGTGGACGGCGTGCGCCTGACCTTTCCGGACGGGTGGGGGCTGTTGCGGGCCTCCAACACCCAGCCGGTCCTGGTCCTGCGGTTCGAGGCCGAAACGCAGGAGCGGCTGGAGGCCATCCGGAACATCATCGAGGAGCCGGTGGCCGGCTGGATCGCGGAACTTGGCGGCTGAGGCGGTTCCCGCCTGGGCCGGCCTGTCTTTTTCGGCCCCGTCCGGGGCGCTTCGGACGGCCGGAGCACCCCGGCCCCCAAGGAGGCGACCGTGGAAAAAATCGTGTGCATCGCCCTGGCGGTCCTGGCCCTGGCCTGTCCGCCCCTGGGCGCCCAGGAGCCGCCCTACCGCCCCTTCCCGGCCCTTGGCGAAATGCTCTCCAAAAAGCCCTACATCGCCCAGCCGAGCAACCCGGGCGGCAAGAACATCCTGGACAACAGCTGCATCTACAAGGACAGCTTTTCCCTAAGCCCCTCGGACGAGGTCCTGGACCGGTGCGACGCCGCAACCGCCACGGCCCAGTTCACGGCCAAATACGGCCGGCCGGACGCGACCTCCCCGGCCCCGGGCGGCAAAACCCTTCTCGAATACCGGCTGCTCCACAACGAGAACGACTATTACGTGAAGGTCTTCATTGGCTGCGCCGGCGGCAAGACCGAGTCCTTCACCATGGTCGAGTGCAAACGCGAGAAAAACCGGGCCAAGCCCGGCCCGCCCCGGGACAACCGGCCGTTCTGGAAAAAGATCATGAACTAGCCGGCAATGGCTGTCTCCGGTCCTCGCCGCCGGCCAGGTCCGCCCGTCCGGCCGGGGACGGCCCCGCCCGCCTTCCCGCCCGCCTGATTTGCCCGTCCCCTGGTTTGCGGCTATACGACGCGGAACACGAACACCGGATACACCGCATGCGCAAGATTTTCTGGCTCCTCCTGTTCGCCCTGCTCCTGGCCGCCGGGTATTTCGTCTACGCCCGGACCCACGGCAAGGCCGAACCGCCGCGCGTCCTGGCCACGGCCGAGACGGCCGTGGGCGACGTCCGCAAGGTCCTGGAGGCCACGGGCATCATCAAGGCGCAGGTCGGAGCCATCGTCAAGATCGGGGCCCGGGCCACGGGCACCATCAAGGAAATGAACGTCAAGGTCGGCGACGAGGTGCAAAAGGGGCAGCTCATCGCGGTCATCGACGACCGGGAACTGCGGGCCCAGCTCGACGAGTCCGAGGCCAGGCTGGCCCGGGCCACGGCCGAACTGGCCCAGGTCGAGGCCGTCTATCCCAAGCGGATCGCCGAGGCCGAGGCCGAACTGCGCCTGTCCCAGGCCAAGAACGCCTACGCGGAAAGCAGCCTCAAGCGCCAGGACGAGCTCTTCAAAAAGGCCCTGGTCGCCAAGGACGTGCTCGACGCGGCCCAGCGCGACGCCCTGGTCAGCCACAACGAGGTCCTGGCCCGGGAGGCCTCCCTGGTCCGGCTCCAGACCGAGTTCGACAAGGAGCGGATCAAGGCCCAGAAGGCCCGCGAGGAGGCCGAGGCGGTCATCGACTCGGTCCGGACCAAGATCTCCTACACCCGCATCGTCAGCCCGCTTACCGGCGTGGTGGCCTTTGTCACCTCCCAGGCCGGGGAGACCGTGGTGGCCGGCCTGCAGGTGGCCAACCTGATCACCGTCCTCGACCCCACCCGCCTGGAGATGTGGATCTACGTGGACGAGACCGACGTCGGCCAGGTCAAACCCGGCCTGCCCGTGGAATTCAGGGTCGACGCCCAGCCCGGGGCCACCTTCCGGGGCAGCGTGGACCAGATCTATCCCCAGCCGGAAATCCGCGACAACATCGTCTACTACCAGGCCCTGGTCCGGCTGGACCCCAAGGAATCGACAAGGCTTCGGCCCGAGATGACCACCCAGTGCCAGATCGTGGTCCAGGAGAAAAAGGGCGTGCTGGTCATCCCCAACGCGGCCCTCAAATGGATCGGCGACAAGCAGGTGGTCTTTGCCGTGGCCCCGGACGGATCGGTGCGCGAGACCCAGCCGAAGCTCGGCCTGGAAGGGCTCCACGAGACCGAGGTCCTGGAAGGGCTGGCCCCCGGCGAAAAGGTGGCCACCCAGATCGTTCTGCCGGGCCTGGCCGCGCCGGCCATCAACGCGCCCAAACCCAACCGGCCGAGCTCGCGATGAGCCCCGCCGCCACGCCCGCCCTGGCCGCCACGCCCGCCCCGGTGGACCCGACGCCCGCGCCGCTGATCGAGCTGCGGGACGTGACCCGGACCTATGTCATGGCCGGGGAGCCGCACACCGTCCTGTCCGGAGTGACCCTGTCCGTCCCGTCCGGCCAGTTCGCGGCCATCATGGGGCCCTCGGGCTCGGGCAAGTCCACCCTGCTCCACATCCTGGGGCTTTTGGACCGCCCGACCTCCGGGGCCTACCGGCTGGCCGGCCGCGACACGGGCGGCCTGTCCGACGACGACCTGTCGGCCCTGCGCAACCGGGCCATCGGCTTCGTGTTCCAGAGTTTCTACCTCGTGCCCTACGCCACGGCCCTGGACAACGTCCTGTTGCCGGGCCTGTACAGCCCCACCCCGGGAAACGTCCTGCGCCGCCGGGCCGAGGAGCTGCTGGACAAGGTCGGCCTGGCCGCCCAGGCCGGGCACAAGCCGTCCCAGCTCTCGGGCGGCCAGCAGCAGCGGGTGGCCCTGGCCCGCTCCCTCATCAACGACCCGGACCTGATCCTGGCCGACGAGCCCACGGGCCAGCTCGACTCGGCCACCAGCGCCGAAATCATGGGGCTGCTCGCTTCCATCAACCGCGACGCCGGCAAGACCGTGATCGTGGTCACCCACGATCCGGCCACGGCCGCCTATGCCGGGCGGCAGATCCTCGTCCATGACGGCCGCGTGGCTGGGGAGTAGGAGGAAGCCTCCGGCGGCCGGGGGGGATCATCCCCCCCGGACCCCCTGGACGGGTGGGTCCGGGAGGGGTCA
>CAZIJE010000145.1:3760-8325 GCA_964539435.1 uncultured Desulfovibrio sp. | reverse complement strand
TTACGACCCCGATCCGGTCACGTTCATGACACCGGCGATAATGGCGCGGTTGCTTCTGGCATCGTCAGCCTGTTCCGTAGCCGAAAGGATGGTGCGCGTGCCCTCGCGGCTGGTGTACTGTTCCAGCGCGTGGGTGTAGTCCAGGGCCTCCTGCTCGTAGGGCAGCCCGTTCCGGGACAGCCAACGCCAGATGAGGCCCAGGGCCAGAACGCGCTCCGGCAGAAGGGTGGTGTCGTTGTCGTTCTCGAACTTTTCCTTGTACGTCACCCCGTCAGCGTCCAGGACCCAATACCGGCTCTGGTAGCGCAGTTTGAGGGTCTGGCTGGTGTACGTCGGGCGCGAGGTCCACAGGTGGCCGCCCTCTATCCAGTAGTACCAAGCGGCGCCCTGGACCTTGTATGCCTCCAGGCTGGTGCGCTGCTGGGGGGAAAGCGGGCCCAGGAGCTTGAACGGCTGGTTCGCCAGCCAAATGGTGTCGTCCAGGATGTAGAGATACCCGGGGCAGATGGTTTCAATGGCCCCCTGGTCCGTGGCGGCGCTGCCGCTGGTCGAAGCAACGGCAGCCCGCTCCACGGATTTCGTCATGACCTGCCAGGGGTAGTTGGCCGCGAGGTGCTGGCCTTCCTTGTTGAGCAGGCTCACCATCTGGACCACGGTGGAGTCCGTGTTGCCCGAAATGAACGTCGGGGGCGTCCCCACGTTGGAGAGTTCAGAGACAACGTCCTGGATGATGGTGAGCAGGCTCATTCGTTTCTACTCCTTGGACTTGGGGCGGCCCGGACCGCGCTTGCCCGTGTCTTCATGGGCCATCGCGGCAAGCTGCTCCTGCATGGCCTTCAGGGCTTCGGCCTGCTCGGCAAGCTGCCCCTTGAGGGCCTGGTTCTCGTCCTCCAGGCGGCCAACGCTGGAAATGGCCTTCCCGGCGCGCTCGTCCAGCCACGCCTTAGCCTGGGAGCGCATGGCGCTCGCGTTCATGCCCAGCGGGGCCAGGATGCCGTCAGAGGCGGCGGCCAGGGCTTCCACCGAGGCGATGCCGACGCCCCGCAAATTCGCCACCTGGGCCGGGGTGATCCACGCCATGATCTCCAGCGGGGTGCCATCGGCCATCGTCTGGCCGGACAGCCACGCGTTGAGCTGGGGCATCCAGTTGACGCGGATTTCGTTGGGGACGCGAGCCAAGAAAGCGGCCTCCGTCTCGTCCTTGCGCGGGCCCATGAACTGGAACCGGATGTTCGAGTACTTGTCGATCTGAATCAGGGCGTCGATGCCCTCGCCGAACATCGGCTTCCCGGCCTCGATGGTGGCCTTGGGGTCCTGGACCGGGCACTTGGAAAACTGAATCATAGCCATGTCGTTCTTCCTTTGCTGGCCCCTTCCGGGGTGCTTTGGTCGGGGAGGGGAGACTGCCCCCCCCTCCCCTTGTTCATAGACGCTAGGCGGTCTGGCCCTGGAGGGTCGGGTGCTGGAGGTTCGTCTTGACCATGGCCGTGCCGCTGGAGATGGTCACGGCCTCGGCAAAGCCGACGCCCATGATCTGCTTGCCGTTGGCCGCAGAGGCGGACGCAACGCCAGCGTTGCTCGACAGGTAGGCCTTGCCGTTGTCCGCGGTGTTGTTCGCATCGCAGAGCATGGAGGCCAGGCCGTTCACGATGAACCAGCCGTATTCCGAGGCGGCCAGGGTGGCGCAGGCCACGCAGGCGCCGCGGGCCTGGTTGGCGGTCGAAGCGGCCTTCGTGGCAACGTAGTTGTCGAAGACGCAGATGTTGCCGGCCGTCACGCCCGAGCTGTCGGCCTGGAGATAGACCGCTTCCACCTCGCCGCTCGGGGTCTTGAAGTTGAGCCGGGTGCCGAGGGGGCAGATGGCGTCGGCGTCAGCCTGCGAGAGCGGGCCGATACCGGCGCGCCCCTCGGTGTTGTAGGAGCCGGTCAGGGTGATGGTGCTCATGATTGCTGTTCCTCCCTAGGACGCGCTGTCGTACAGGACGCCCTGCATGAAACGGTTGCTGACGGTCATGTTGCCCATCCACAGCAGGGGCACGATGGTGGCGTCCTGGTTCACGGACACCTTGTCCTCCATCGGGGTCCACTGGGCGTCCGGGTGCTCCACCAGCTTCAGGTACTTCGTGTTCAGGAAGTACGCGGTCTTGGCGGGCATGATTGGGGTCACGCCGTCCGGGGCCAGGGTCTGGTCGAAGAACACGTCGGCGGACTTGTACTTGAGGGTCTGGAAGCCCTGGGCGCCCTCATTGGCCGAGGCGTAGCGCTGGAGGACCTGAAGGCTCTCCTCGTAATACTCGTAGAAGGTCGGATCCATCAGGATGAAGTCCGGCACTTCGGCGCCGCGGGTGAGCTTCAGCCACATCTGGTTCATGTACGTCCGCATGTTGTCCTTGGAAGGGGTCACGGACGCGCCGCCGGGGCCAGCGGTGTTGAAGTTGATGACCTTGTTCCTCCAGAAGGCCCAGGTGTTGCCGTCGATGCCGCCCACGGTGTTGGTGGGGGTCGTGGCGACGATGAGCTGGAGGCCGCCGATCTGGTTGGTCAGGGTGCCGGCGGAGTACATGTCGCGGTTCATGGCGTTGGCGGCGGTGGCGATGGCGTTGTCCACGCGGGACTTCACCAGGTCGAACACGCGTTCCTTGGAGCCCTTGTTGATCCGCTCTTCACGGCCCGAGTAAGTGACGTGAACGGCGGCCTGCATCCACAGGAACTCGGCCGCGGTGAACACGGTGGACGGGCTGACGTTCAGCACGTCGTAGCCGGAGAAACGCTGGAAGGTGGCGTTCTCGGCGTAGTCCAGGTTTTCCACGATGGTGGTACCGCCGGACACGGTCCGCATGTTGCCCTTCTCGCGCATGCGGCGATACAGGGCGTTGTGCTGGCCGATGTTGTCAGCGATTTCCTTCTTGCGGCTCTTGAGAGTCGCAACGGTCAGTTCGGTGAAGAGACTGTTCGGGGCAGTCATGGTTTTTCTTGCTCCTTATGCGCCCTGGTGCTTGTTCCAGACCGCTTCCATGGCCTCTTGGGCCGTCATTTTTTCAAAGCCACTGGCCGGGCCGCCCGGGTTCGGACGCAGCCCAGCCGCTTTCCTGGCCCTGTCGGACCGTGACTTGAACTCGGCAACGCGCTTCTCTTCACGTCTCTTGAACTCCGCTTCCCGAGTCCCGGGATGGGCGAAAACGGCCGTGTCGTAGGCGCGCTGCATCAGTTCAGGGGTCAGGCCTTCGGGCCCCACATTGGCGCGGAGCCAGCGTCCCATGGCTTCGCCCACAGCTTCGGCGTGTTCGCCGTGGAGGTGCGGGTAAAGATGGTTGCCGGTCGCGTCCTTGGCCTCCGTGAAGCCAACGACCGTGTGCGCGATGCGCTGGACAGCATGCTGCTGCTGCGCGGTATGGCTGCGCTCCTGGGCCTCGTTTTCGCGCCGGGCGATGACGGCTTTCATCTGGGCCAGTTCGCGCTGGAGAGAGGCCATTTCCGGGTCGGTCCACTGGCCGTTTTCACCGGCCTGGGGGGCTTTCCCGGGGTCCAGACCCCACTGCTGCAGCCACTGGCTGATTTGCCGCATCCCCTCGGCGGGGTTGCTGATGAGAGTGCGCTTGATGTTGAACAGGTCCCTGATCTCGGACGCGATGGCCTTGGGATTGCCATAAACCTTGGACCCGTCCGGCATCTGGAGCGTTTTCAGGTAGTCCTGCACCTCGGGGTCCGCCAGGACGTGGCCGATGGGCTCCATGACGCGCGCGAAGTTGCGGGCCTCAAGAGAATCCTTGGCCAACTGCTCGACCTGGGAAGCCCTGCGGACCAGGGCGGCCTTCACCTCGGGCGGCGCAGCGTCCCAGGCGGCCTTTTCTTCCTTGGTCCAGGTGTTGGGGGCGGGGATCGCCGTGGAAGCGTCAGGAGCGGCCTTTCCGGCTTCGTCCTGGCCCTTCTGATCGGCGGCGGCATCCGGCTTCTGGCCCTCGGGCTTGCCTTCAACTGCTCCCGGCTGCTCCTTGTCGGCAGCGGGGGTGTCCTCGGCCTCGCCCTGGTGCTTCTCCCAGATGTCCTCAAGAGCGGTGTCCGCACCCTGAGGCTGCTCTTCCTTCTCGGAAGCGGCGGCCTGGGTTTCGGCGGACGCGCTGGCCTGGGCCTCAAGCTCAGGTGCGCTGTTCAGTTCATCGGGCATGAAAGCCTTCTCCTGTGGCTTCCACACCCCCCGCATGCGGTGTTACCCCGATTTAAGCCGTGGGCAGGGGGTCGGGGGTTCCCCTTTTCGGATGTACGGTCCTAGCCCACGGAAATGTCTGCTACCGGTGGCGCTCAACCTCTCTCAAGGTCAGCCCATCGGTCGGCTTCTTCCAGTACCGCCGGGCATCGGCGGCCATTTCCTTGGCCTCGCGGGCGTCCACGCACCCGGCGGCCTTCATGTCATAGTCCCGCTTGGCCCAGGTGGTGATGGCCTCGCCGGTGATGGGGCTTTCATAGGAGATATTCGGGTGCTTCATGACCACCTGGAGCCCCAGCCCCTCGTTGCACTCCAGGGAAACCTCTTCCATCTTCCCCGTGGCCTCGTTGTAGCGGTAGCG
>CAZIJE010000145.1:0-3660 GCA_964539435.1 uncultured Desulfovibrio sp. | reverse complement strand
CGCTCCAGGACCTTCATTTTCTTTTCCAGCGGGTTGCCGCTGGCAAGCTGGCCCTCGAACTCGTCGAACATCGGCCCCAACTCGTTGGCGAGCGGGGTCTTGCGGATCGCGGCCCCCAGCATCATGACAGCCATCTTCTGTGGCACAATACCCTTCTCCACGCCCGGGATGAGCTGGGCCATGAGGCCGCCGATCATCTGCATGGACTCGCCCATGGCCTTGGCCTCGGCCTGCTGGTTCGGGGCAATCGTGCTGTCCGTCTCGATGTCCACCCGGTAGGACCGCAACAGGTCGTCCTTCATGACCTTCTGAATGTCGTCCCAGGAGGGCTGATTCAGCACGGCCTGGGCCTGCTGGATCTTCTGCGCCACGTCCTGCCCGGGCTGCTGGCCCGTCATCTGCGCCTGATACGCGGCGGCCTGGGCCTGCTGGATCGCGGCCTGGGCAGTCGCTTTGTCCGCTGCTGTCGGGTACTTGCTGGAGGTCATGGCGGCCCACGTCTCGACCTGGAAGTGCTCGGCCATGATCTCGGCAGCGATCTCCAGGGTGTCACGGAAAAACCGCTGCACCTCGCGCTTCATGCCGTCCACTCGGGAAGCGCCCCAAGAGGCCTTCAGTTGCTGGGCCGTGGCCGTCTCATTGGGGTTCGTTGACCCGCGCAGCACATCGGAAATGCCCGTGATCTCGTAAATCGTCTGCTTGGTGGCCTCGCGGCTCTCGTAGAGCCGGGCCAGGACCATCTGCGCCTCATTGAGCGGCATGGTGAAGATGGCGCCAGCCAGGCCACCCTTCTCGACGTAGGCGAGGGCCTTGTCTGTGGGCACCATGTCCCCGTCTTTGGCTTCGGAGAACAGCCGGGCCAGGTCCGCGCCAAGGGTCGCGTCATACAACCCCCGGAACTTGATCACGCTCACCATTTTGTTGATGCGGTAGGTGATGCGGTCCAGTTCCTTGGCCTGCTCCTGGTACTGCATGTAAATCGGCTTGGGCATCAGGCTGCCGGGATGCTCCACGGCCAGCATGGGCCGCGCCACGGGCCAGAAGCCCTTGAGTTCCAGCGGGGGCGGAGTCTTGAGCATGATCTTGTCAATGCCCTTGCTGACCCAGATCACGGTCTTGGTGCGGGAATCCCACACCTCCCAGACCTTGGCCCGCTTGTCGCGTTCCGTGGTGCTCTGGGAGTCGTAGGACGCCAGCCGCCCGTCATCGTCCTGCCCATCGTCGCGGGGCTGCTCGTACTTCAGGTCCTCGGCAAAGGCCGGGAACAGTTTCTGGGCGTCTTCCTTGGTCACGCGATGCCGGAACGCCACCCAATCCACGTTTTCCCAGCAGGTGGCGTCAGAGTGCAAGAAATCGTCCCAGGGGACGTTCTCAAACTGGATAGCCTCGTTGGCGATGCGCTCCACCGGCTTGCCCTCGGCGTCCACCATGGGCAGCCCGTCGGCGTCGGACACGGGCTCCAGCTTCGGGACGTAGCGCACACGGACCACGGAACGGCCAGGGAGCAGGTAATCCAGCACCGTGCGGCGGCCCACCACGTCAAAGCCCGCAGTGTCGATGCTGTAGGTCAGCCCACGGTCCAGAAGCTCGGCAACGGCCAGCGCCACAGGGTCCTTCGTCTCCCAGCGCTGGCGCACGTCCGGCTTGGGAGGGATGTTGTAGATGGCCTGCCGCAGGACCTCGGTGTTGCTCCACAGGATGTTGAAGCGCCCTTCGCGCTGGTTTTCCTCGCCCTCCAGCATGTAGCGCTTGAGGGTCGTGCGGGCGTCCTTCCTCCAGTCCTTCTCGCGCTTGGCGGCTGCCTCGATCTCGGCCAGCCACGGCTCGGAAGGCCCGAACTCGGGCTTTTCGCTGGGCGCGCTCACGTCCTGGGGCTTGTCCTGGGCTTCCTGCATGTCAGACTCCCAAAATCTTATCGAGGACCGCGCCAATCACGGCAGAACCGACACGGACGGCCACATACCCGGCCACGAACAGGCCGATGAGGCCCCAGATTGTCATTGCTCGGCCCCCCTGCGGCGGCTCTTGAAGTGCTGCTCAAACAGCGCCTTGGCCGTGGGCCGCGCCTCGGCTTCAGCCCAGGCGTCCACGCGCCCGGACAGGGGCACCGCGGGCTTCGGGACCTCGGCAGGAACCATGCTGTCCAGGAGGCGGCAGAGCAGGGCCATGGCGTCCACCTGATCGTCATGCCTCCCGGCCGGGAAAGTCAGCAGTTCAGAAATCAGGTCCGAAACCCACGGGCAATTCTCCGGCCGAGGCAGGAAAATCTTGCCCATCTGGAGCCGCGCCTGGAGGCTGCGGGCCCGGGTCGGCTTGTCCACCGCGCTGGTGAACTGCTTCCTGTACGTCCCGTAAAGGCGCTCCTCAGCCAGCCGCTTGTTGATGATGGGCCCCATGCTCTTGAGGATCACGCCCGCCTCTTCCGCCCAGACCTGGGGCTGATAGATGCGGAGCATGGCCAAAAACTGCTCAACCCACTCCAGGCTGTCCGTCTGGCCGCGCCACAGGTCCACCAGGTACAGATTGTCCTCGGGGTCGGTCCCGGCCAGGGCATGCACGGTCCAGTCGCCCCCGTCCGCGGTCACGGCGTAGTCGCTGGCCCCGTAGTAGCGCAGATGCTCCGGCAGCTTGTCGTAGAACTGG
Source organism: uncultured Desulfovibrio sp. (assembly GCA_964539435.1). Lineage (GTDB taxonomy): Bacteria > Desulfobacterota > Desulfovibrionia > Desulfovibrionales > Desulfovibrionaceae > Solidesulfovibrio. Next base: position 1,017 of record CAZIJE010000145.1, on the reverse strand, counting down.
AGCCAATCCCGCTTGAAGTACGCGCCTTCCTCGGGTGCCGGGCGCTGCTGGTACAGTGCGCTCCATGTCCGTGGCATGCGCTTCACGTTCTCGAAATCTTCGGGCCGGAACCACTCGGGCCAGAGCATCTGCCCCATCTTGCGGCCCAAGGGGTCGTCCGCGCTCTCGCACTCGGCAGGGATGCTCACCACTTCCCAGGCCTCGCCACCGGCCTGCATGTCGGCCAGGAGCCGCCCGGCCAGGTCGTCCTCATGCCAGCGCGTCATGATGAGCACGATGGACCCGCCGGGCTTCAAGCGCGTGTGCAGGTCTTCCAGGTACCAATCCCACGTCTTGTTGCGCATGGTCTGGCTGTCGGCTTCCTCGCGGCCCTTCACGGGGTCGTCCACCACGATGAGGTCCGCGCGGTTGCCCGTCACGGCCCCGCCAACGCCAACGGCCATGTACTCGCTGCCGTTCTCCAGCCACCAGCTATCCGCAGCCTTGACGCTCGGGCTCACCCCGAACCCGAACACGCTGCGATAGGCGGGGCTGGACGCGATGGCGCGGGACCGTCTGCCCCACTTGGCCGCGAAGTCGCCCGTGTGGGTCGCCAGGATGGCGCAAAGCCCCTCCTGCCGCCCAAGGAACCACGGCACAAAGCGCCCGTTGGCATAGGTGCTTTTGGCCGAGCCAGGCGGCAGGAACAGCATCAAGCGCTTGGTCTTCCCGTCCGCCACGTCCTGGAGCTTCTGGACGATGAGCGCATGGTGTTTGGCAAGCCGCCAGCTCGGGAAGGTGAGCGCCAGGAACGCCCGATACTCATCCCGCCCGCGGGCGCAAGCCGCTTGCAGGATGGCGTTGGTCGCCTGGGCCTTGTTCACGCTGGGCATGCCGGTCACTTGCCTTCGTCCTCGATGGGTCCGCCCGTGGCGATCTGGTACAGCCGCTCCAGGGGAACCTCGGTCAGCAGGTTGTTGATCTCCACGGGACCGCCCCCGGGGCCGGTCAACTCCTGCGTCACGCGCTCGCCGTACT
>CAZIJE010000144.1:0-8448 GCA_964539435.1 uncultured Desulfovibrio sp. | reverse complement strand
GCCAGCCGCACCAGGGCCAGGCCGGCCAGGACGAAGATCCAGACCGTGGTCGGCGCGTCCGGCTCCCGCCAGGACAGGAGCAGGAAAAGGCCGAGCGCCAGCCCGACCTTGGGGCCGCGCAGGGTAAAGGCGGCCACGGCCAGGAGAAAGACCAGAAAGAGGTCCAGGAGGGTCCAGTCCGACACCAGGCCGCCGGCCACCTCGTCCGGCCCGGACGCGGCCAGGAGGCCCCAGCCGGGCGGCAGGTGCAGCACGGCCGTGATCCGGTCAAACTCCCGGTCGAAGCCAGTAGCCGGGATGGCGGCCCCGGCGTCGGCGTAGCGGGACCGGGCCGTAAGCGAAAGGTGCGAGGACCGGATCTCCACGCCGCGCGCCCCGTCCCCGCCCACAAGGACCACGGGCTGGTCCCGGCCGGCCACGGTCACCCGGCCGAGCTCCCCTGGCGGCAGCATGGAGAGCGTCCAGGCCGAGCGGTTCTCGCCGGTCAGGGTGTCCCGGGCCGCAATCCCCTGGCCCGAGAAATCGAGCCACAGTTCCCGGGACAGGGTCAGGGCGTCGCGGCCCGTGGGCGCGCCGCGCCCGAGTTCCCGGAGGACCAGGGTGGCCCCGGAGCCGACGGCGAAGGCCGGAAGCTCCTGCCAGGCGGCCGGGACCTCGGCGGTCCGGGGATCGATGGCCGGCAGGCCTTCGGGCCGGACCTCCCGGCCCTCCAGGGCCGGGGCGAAGGACCAGATCTCGCGGCCGTAGGGAGTCGCGGCCGGTCCGATTCCCTCCACCGGCCCGGGATACCGGGCCGCCACCTCCACCTCGTACCGACCCGGCCCGGCGTCGAGGACCACGGCCCCGTCCGGCCCGAAAGCGGCCGGCACCGGGGCGCGCAGGGCCAAGGGAATCGCGCCCGGAGGCACGGCCGCCGCCAGGGTGACGGTCCGGGCCAGGCCCGAGACCTCCAGGCGAAAAAGCGTGGTCACGGTGACGGGCACGCCGTCCTCGATGCGGCGAAAGACCTTAACCTGCTCGTGGTTTTCCACGGGCCGGGCCGCCGCTTCGGCCGTCAGGCGCAGCTCCCCGGCCGGGGTGACCGCAACCGGCGCGGCCAGGCCCTGGCGCGTCAGCCGCACCACCCCGACGTCGGCCGGCAGCCTGAGGGTCTCCGGGGCCACGGTCCAGCCCAGGCGGCCGGAAAGCTGGTGGTCGCCCGGGCCGAGCCAGACGGCCGGGCCGCTTTCCCGGGCAATGACCGGCACAAGCCGGCCGCCGAGGCGCACGGATTCGATCCAGACCCCGTCGCCGTGGGGCAGGGGCACGGCCCCTTCGTCGAAGAGCCTGGCCCGCAGGCTGAAGTCCGCCCCGGCCTGGTCCACGGCCACGGCCAGGCTGGTGGGAAACAGGCAGATCCGGGCCTGGGCCTGGTTGCCGTCGGTGGGGCAGAGTTTCTCGTCCGCCCGGTACAGGGCGAATCCCTGCCACGGCGCCAGGGCCGGCGGCACCTCCACCGTCGTCTGCGCCGAAGCCGGCACGACCGTCAGCAAAACCGCCAGGAACGCCAGTATCGTCCCCATCAAGCGCGCCATATCGCCTCCCCTGCGGATTTCCGCCAGCAATAGCCCTTCTATGGCGTAAAACCCCTGCCAGGGCAATGCGTTGCCGCCATTTCCGGCCATTGGCGCGGCCGACCGCCCTTCCCTCCCCTGGGGAAGCGATATATCTGTCTGTGCGCCCGGCGGCCGGTCTGCCGGACGTTTTTCTTTCCTGCGAGGCATTGATGCGCGACGTGTCCGAATTCGCTTCCCTTCTGTTGCCGTGGTTCGCGGAGAAGGCCCGCGACCTGCCCTGGCGGCGCGGCTACGATCCCTATGCGGTCTGGGTTTCCGAGATCATGGCCCAGCAGACCCAGATGGACCGGGTGGTCGGCTATTTCGAGCGGTTCATGGCCCGGTTCCCGGACATCGCCGCCCTGGCCGCCGCCACCGAGGACGCGGTGCTCAAGGCCTGGGAGGGCCTCGGCTACTACAGCCGGGCCAGAAACCTCCTCGCCGCCGCCCGGCGGATCGTGGACGCGCACGGCGGCCGCTTTCCCTCGGACCCGGACGCCATCCGGGCCCTGCCTGGCATCGGCGACTATACGGCCGGGGCCATTGCCAGCATCGCCTTCGGCCACGACGCCGTGGCCGTGGACGCCAATGTGCTGCGGGTCCTGGCCCGGGTCTGCGACATCGACCTGCCGGTCAAGGAGCCGGCCGGCCGGGCCAGGGTGGCCGAGGCGGCCCGCTCCCTGCTGCCGCCCGGCCGGGCCAGGGACTACAACCAGGCCCTGATGGAACTCGGGGCCCTGGTCTGCCGCCCGAAGACCCCGGACTGCGCCGCCTGTCCCGTGAACGCGGTCTGCCAGGCCCGCCGCCTCGGCATCGTGGCCGACCGGCCGGTCCTGTCCAAGACCAAGGACATCACCCCGCTGTCCGTGGCCACGGGCGTCCTGTTTCACGGCGGCCGGATTTTCATCCAGAAGCGCCTGCCCGCCGGGGCCTGGGGCAATCTGTGGGAATTTCCCGGCGGCCGCATCGAGACGGGCGAGAGTCCGGACGCGGCCGTGGTCCGGGAGTTCGCCGAGGAGACCGCCTTTGCCACGGACGTGGCGGCCAAGCTGGCCGTCATCCGCCACGGCTACACCACGTACCGGGTGACGCTCCACTGCTTCCTGCTCCGCCTGGCCACGGGCGACGACGCCGCACCATGCCCGGCCCCGGTCCTGACCGCGGCCCAGGAGAGCCGCTGGGTCCTGCCCACGGAACTCGCCGGCTTCGCTTTTCCGGCCGGGCACCGCAAACTCATCGATCAACTGGCAAACAGTCTGTGGATTCTGTAAGAGACTCCCACGCACGCGGCGGCCGTTGCATCGTGCCATCCTGTTCGCCATGACGCCGCCGCACCTACGCACGGGAGACGCATGACCGACACCCTCGAATCGCTGCGCATCGCCGGGGACGACAAGGCCGCCGCCAGGGCCGGCGGGCCGCGCCCCAGGCGGCGCAGGCGCTGGCCCTATGTCCTGGCCCTGCTCCTGGCCGGCGCCGTCCTCTATTGGACGCTTTCCCCGCGCACCTTTGTCGTGGAGGCGGCCACCGTGTCCCTGGCCTATCCGTCGCGCACCGTCACGACGCTGACGGCCAGCGGCTACATCGTGGCCCAGCGCAAGGCCTCCCTGGCCACCAAGGCCACGGCCCAGCTCGTCTGGCTCGGGGTCGAGGAAGGCAGCCGGGTGAAAAAGGGCCAGGTGGTGGCAAGGCTCGAGAGCGCGGACGTGGAGGCGGCCAAGCAGCAGGCCCGCCACGACCTGGAGGCGGCCAAGTACCAGATCGCCTCGGCCGAGGCGGAACTGGTCGACGCCCGCCTCAACTACAACCGCATGCAAAAGCTCGTCACCGGCGACTACGTGGCCCGGTCCGAACGCGACGCGGCCAAGGCCCGCCTGGACAAGGCCGAGGCCGCCCTGGCCCAGGCCAAGGCCGCCCTGGCCGCCCGGACAGAGGCCTTCAAGCAGGCCGAGGCCCAGCGCAGCTACACCGATCTGGAAGCCCCGTTCGACGCCGTGGTGCTGACGAAAAACGCCGACGTCGGCGATATCCTCTCCCCGCTCGGCGCGTCCTCCACCTCCAAGGCGGCCGTGGTCACCATCGCGGACATGGGGTCGCTGGCGGCCGAGGTCGACGTGTCGGAATCGAGCCTCCACCTGGTCAAGCGCGGGGAGCCGTGCGAAATCCTCCTGGACGCCATCCCCAGCGAACGGTTTCCCGGCCAGGTCCACATGATCGTGCCCACCGCCGACCGGACCAAGGCCACGGTCATGGTCAAGGTCCGGTTCACGGACCTCGACCCGCGCGTGCTGCCGGAGATGAGCGCCAAGGTCGCCTTCCTGTCGCGGCCGCTCAACCCCGAGGAGCGGACCCCGCGCGTGGCCGTGCCGGCCGCCGCCGTGGTCGCCCGGGACAACCAGGCGGCTGTCTTCGTCATCAAGGACGGCAAGGCGGAGCTGACGCCCGTGACCCTCGGCGAGACGCTCGGCGACATGCGGGCCGTGGCCTCCGGACTGGAAGTCGGCGCCCGGGTGGTCCTCTCGCCGCCGGAAAAGCTCCGCTCCGGGGACGCCGTGACCCTGGCCGAGGGCTAGGCCGTGGCCACGACGCCGCACGCCCAGGCCGGGCCGGCCACGACCGCGCCCCAGCCGCTGATCGCCATTTCCCACCTGTCCAAGTCGTACCAGCGGGGCGACCAGGTCATTCCGGTCTTGACCGACATCACCTTCGACATCGCCGCCGGCGAATTCCTGGCCCTGATCGGCCCGTCCGGCTCGGGCAAGTCCACGCTCCTCAACTGCATCGCGGGCGTCGACGCCGTGGATTCCGGCAGCATCGTCATCGGCGGCACGGACATCGCCACCCTGGGCGAAGGCGACCTGGCCGGCTGGCGCAGCCGGCACGTGGGATTCATTTTCCAGTTCTACAACCTGATCCCGGTCCTGTCGGCCCTGGAAAACGTGGAACTGCCGCTGCTGCTCACGTCCCTGTCGTCCCGGGAGCGCCGCGACCACGCCCTGGCGGCGCTTGCGGCCGTGGGCCTGGCCGACCGCACGGACCACAAGCCCTCCCAGCTCTCGGGCGGGCAGCAGCAGCGGGTGGCCATCGCCCGGGCCATTGTCACGGACCCGGACATCATCGTGGCCGACGAGCCCACCGGCGACCTGGACCGCCAGTCGGCCGGCGAGATCCTGGCCCTGCTCGGCCGCCTCAACAACGAACTCGGCAAGACCATCGTCATGGTCACCCACGACCACCGGGCCGCCGAAGCCGCCCATCTGGTGCGCGAGCTCGACAAGGGCGAACTGCGTGTTGCTTCTTAGGCTGGTCCTGCGCAACGCCTTCCGCCACCGCCTGCGGTCGTTCCTGACCATCCTCGGGGTCGCCATCGCGCTGGTGGCCTTCGGTCTCATGCGCACGGTCCTCGACGCCTGGCACGCCGGAGTGTCCGCCTCCTCGGCCAACCGCCTGGTGACCCGAAACGCCATCTCCATCGTCCAGCCTCTGCCCTATGCCTACAAGGGCCGCATCCGCCAGGTCTCCGGCGTCGGCGTGGTGGCCGCGGGCAACTGGTTCGGCGGCATCTATCTGGACGAGAAAAACTTTTTCGCCAACTTCGCGGTGGAGGCCGACGACTTTTTCAGGCTCTATCCCGAACTGCTGGTCAGCCCGGCCGAGGAGAAGGCCTTTGTCAGCGACCGCAAGGGCGCCATCATCGGCCGCAAGCTGGCCGACCGGTTCCGCTGGCGCATCGGCGACACCGTCACCCTGCGCGGCACCATCTTTCCCGGCGACTGGCCGCTGACCATCCGGGCCGTCTACAAGGGGGCCCGGCCCGACACCGACGAGACCGTCCTCTACCTCCACTGGGCCTACCTGGACGAGACCATGAAAAAGCGGGCCCCCAGCCGGGCCGGCCAGACCGGCTTTTTCATGATCGGCATCGACGACGCCACCCGGGCGGCGGAAATCTCGAAAACCATCGACGCCCTGTTCGTCAACTCCCAGGCCGAAACCCTGACCGAGACCGAACGGGCCTTCCAGCTCGGCTTCGTGTCCATGAGCGAGGCCATCCTCATGGCCATCACGGCCGTGTCCTACGTGGTGATCCTGATCATCCTGGCCGTGGCCGCCAACACCATGGCCATGTCGGCCAGGGAACGCACGGGCGAGTTCGCGGTCCTGAAAACCCTCGGCTTCCGCAGCCCGACCATCGGGCTCATGCTCCTTGGCGAGTCCCTGATCCTGTCCGTCACGGGCTCGCTTCTGGCCATGGCCGTGCTGCCGCTTCTGGCCGACGCCTTTGCCAAGAACCTGGCCCAGTACTTTCCCATCTTCTTCGTCTCCCGCCACACCATCGTCCTGGGCCTGACGTTCGGGACGCTGGTCGGCATCTGCGCGGCCCTGGTGCCGGCGCTCCGGGTCGGATCGGTGCGGATCGCCGAGGCCTTCCGGAGGATCGGCTGATGGCCGTGCCCGTGGCCTATTCCTGGCGCAACCTGCGCACCCGCCGGCTGACCACGGTCCTGACCGCCGGCGGCATGGCCCTTGTGGTCTTCGTGTTCACGGCCACGCTCATGCTGGCCGAGGGCCTGCGCCAGACCCTGGTCGCCACTGGCTCGCCGGGCAACGCCATCGTCCTGCGCAAGGGGTCCGAAACCGAGGTCCAAAGCGGCATCGAGCGGGCCGCGGCCGCGGCCATGACCACCCGGCCGGAGATCGCCGTGGGCGGCGACGGCCGGGTCCTGGCCGCCCAGGAGATCGTGGTCCTGATGGGGCTGACGAAAAAATCCACGGGCAAGGCCTCCAACGTGGTCATCCGGGGCATGGACGCGGCCTCCCTGACGCTGCGGCCCCAGATCCGGATCGTGTCCGGCCGGCTGCCCCGGTTCGGCACGCCGGAAATCATGGTGGGCAACGTGGTGGCCAAGGGGTTCGAGGGGGCCGGACTCGGCCAGAGCCTGCGGTTCGGCAAGCGGGAGTGGCCCGTGGTCGGCATCTTCGACGCCGGGTCCACGGGCTTTTCCTCGGAAATCTGGGGTGACGCCAACCAGCTGATGCCGGCGTTCGGCCGCAACGCCTATTCCATTGTCCTGGCCGGCCTGCGCGAACCCGGGCTCTTTGACGCCTACAAGGAGGCCATCGAGGCCGATCCCCGGCTCCAGGCCGAGGTCTGGCGGGAGACCCGGTACTACGAAAAGCAGTCGGACATGATGCGCAAGTTCCTGACCGTCCTCGGCGTGGCCCTGACGGCCATCTTTTCGCTGGGGGCCATGATCGGGGCCATGATCACCATGTACTCGGCCGTGGCGACGCGGGTGCCGGAGATCGGGACCCTGCGGGCCATCGGCTTCACCCGGGGAAACATCCTGGCCGCCTTTCTCCTGGAGTCCCTGTTTCTTGGACTTCTCGGCGGCGTGGCCGGGGTGGGACTCGCGGCCGGCCTGTCCTTCGTCTCCTTCTCGACCACCAACTTCCAGACCTTTTCCGAACTGTCCTTCAAGTTCTCCCTCACCTCCTGGATCGTGGGCCTGTCCCTGGCCTTTTCCCTGGTCATGGGCGTGGTCGGCGGCTTCCTGCCGGCCGTGCGCGCGGCCCGCATGAACATCGTGGCCGCGCTTCGCGAGGCCTGAGTTCCGTCTCCAAAACGTCACGCGGAACCAATGACCGCGCGCCGCATCGGTGCTAGGGTGGCAGTCCGTGCGCGCCTCCGGCGCGTCCATACCCTTTGCGCGAGGCTCCCATGCTCAAGCACCTGCGATCCCAGCACGTCAAGACCAACCAGGACTTCGGCACCGTCTCCTATGTGGGCGCGGCCAAGAACTTTTCCCCCTCCGTCAGCGTCATCCGCTACGGCGACGGCTCCATTTCGGAAACCCATTTCGAACACGGCCTGGACGTGGCCGTGCCGGAACCGCAACGCGACTGCGTCACCTGGGTCCGGGTCATCGGCGTCCACGACATCGACCTGATCAAATCCGTCGGCGAATCCATCGACATGCCGGCCATGCTTCTGGAGGACGTGGCCGACACCACCCAGCGTCCCAAGTACGAGGAATTCGGGGACGCCATGTTCATGGTGCTCAAGATCATCGACACGGACAAGGCCGGCGACGCCCTGACCGCCGAACAAGTGAGCATCGCCATGGACGGGAGCACGGTCGTCACCTTTCAGGAAAACACGGCCAACGTCTGGGACCACTACCTGGCGCGGCTGCGCAGGGGCCGGCACCTGGGCAAATCCGACCCCCACTACCTGATGCTGGCCCTGCTCGACGTCATCGTGGACCGGTACATGCTCACCCTGGGCCGGCTCGGCGACAAGGCGGAAACCCTTGAGGAAAAGCTCTTCGAGATCCAGACCGAACAGACCCTGGCGGCGTTCTACCGTCTCAAACGGGAGACCGCCTACCTGCGCAAGTACATCTGGCCCCTGCGCGAGGTGCTCCAGGCCCTGTCCCACAAAAAGGACTCGAAAAAGGTCAGCGACTACGCCAAGTCCTACTTGCGCGAAATCACGGACCACGTGAAAACGGCGGTGGAGACCGTGGACACCCTCAACCAGATCGCAACCAGCATGATCGACGTCTATTCGTCCGTGGCCGACATGCGCATGAACATGGTCATGAAGGTCCTGACCGTGGTCGGCACCATCTTCATCCCGCTCACCTTCATCACGAGCCTCTACGGCATGAACTTCGAATACATGCCCGAACTCAAATGGCGCTGGGGCTACTTCGCCGTCCTCGGCCTCATGCTGGCCGTCAGCCTCGGCATGCTTGCCTGGTTCCGCCGGAAGAAATGGCTTTGAGGCAGGGGGAATGCCTCCGGCGGCCGGGAGGGGGTCACCCCCTCCCGGACCCTCCCGATATGT
>CAZIJE010000143.1:0-8653 GCA_964539435.1 uncultured Desulfovibrio sp. | reverse complement strand
CCCCAGCCAGGGAGGGTCCGGGAGGGGCTTAGCCCCTCCCGGCCGCCGGAGGCATCCCCCCTCCTTCCCTTCTCCCCTCCTCTCTCTCGCCTCTCTCTCGCTCCTCTCGCCTCCGCCCTTCCTCGCCCCTACCCCTGTCCGCAGTCGGCCGGGTCGCCGCGCAGCTTGTCGAGGCCGTGGGGGATGGCGGGCAGGACGGCGGCGAGGGTTTCGCGCACGGCCTTGGGGGAGCCGGGGACGTTGAGGATGATGCTGTGGCCGAGGGTGCCGGCCACGGCCCGGGACAGCATGGCATGGGGCGTCTTGGCCAGGGAGGCGGTGAGCATGGCGGTTTCGAAGCCGGGCAGGCGCTTTTCGATGACGGCCAGGGTGGCTTCGGGGGTGGTGTCGCGGGGCGAGAGGCCGGTGCCGCCGGTGGTGACGATGCAGTCGAAGCCCTGGGTCAGGGCCAGGTCCACGAGCAGGGCCTTGAGCTGGGCCGGCTCGTCGGGCAGCAGGTGGCCCTTGGCCAGGGACAGGGTGACGGACGCGGCAAAGGCGGTTTCGATGGCCGGTCCGGCGGCGTCCACCCGAAGTCCCTGGCTGCCCTTGTCGCTCAGGGTGATCCAGGCCAGGGACAGGCCGGTCCTTTGGACGGAGAAGCCGGTTTCGCCGGCCGGGAGGACGCCGGCGTCCAGGGCGGCCGCGACCGCGACGCGGCTGGCCGGGACCTCGCCCTGTCCGGGCCGCAGAAAGGCGCCGATGACCTGGAGACGCGGTCCGCCGGCGTCCGGGGCCAGGACGGAGCCGGCCGCCAGACGCGGCAGACGGCCGGAGGCGGCGGCGAGACAGGGGGCGTATTCCGGGGCGTCGGTTTCGACGAGGTGCAGCCGGTCGTTGACGGAAAGGGCCAGGGGGGCCCCGGCGGACAGGCGCAGGGACTGGGACATGGCGGCCTCCTTGGCGGGCCTTGCGGTTTTTGTGGCGTTGGGTCAAAAGCGTGCCAACGATACGTCCGGGACGGGCGGCTTATCAAGCGAGGAAACGGGATGAAAGGCATCATATTGGCGGGCGGTTCGGGGACGCGGCTGTATCCGATCACCAGGGTGGTCAGCAAGCAGCTGCTGCCCATCTACGACAAGCCCATGATCTACTATCCGCTGTCCGTGCTCATGCTGGCCGGCATCCGGGAGATCCTCGTCATCTCCACGCCGACGGACCTGCCCCGGTTCCAGGAGATGCTCGGCGACGGCGCGAGCCTCGGGCTGTCCATCGCCTACCAGGTGCAGCCCCGCCCCGAGGGACTGGCCCAGGCCTTTGTGCTCGGCAAGGAATTCATTGGCAACGATTCCGTGTGTCTGGTCCTTGGCGACAACATTTTTTACGGCCAGGGCCTGGCCTCGGTGCTGCAGCGGTGCGCCAAGCTGACCGAGGGCGGCATCGTCTTCGGCTACAAGGTGCGCGATCCGCACCGGTACGGAGTGGTGGAATTCGACTGCCACGGCAACGTGATCAGCATCGAGGAGAAGCCGGAAAAGCCGAAGTCGAAGTTCGCGGTCACGGGACTCTATTTCTACGACAACGAGGTCGTGTCCCTGGCCGAGGGCCTGACGCCCTCGGCGCGCGGCGAGCTCGAGATCACGGACCTCAACAACGTCTACCTGCGGCGGGGCAAGCTCAAGGTGGAGTTTCTGGGGCGCGGCTACGCCTGGCTCGACACCGGCACCCACGAATCGCTCCTGCACGCCTCGAGCTTTGTCCAGGCCATCCAGGAGCGCCAGGGCGTGCTCGTGGCCTGTCCCGAGGAGATCGCCTACCGCATGGGCTACATCACGGCCGGACAGGTGGAGGCCCTGGCCAGGGACATGCTGAAAAACTGCTACGGCCAGTACCTGATGGAGATGATCCAGGACGCCTGAGCCGGGCGGACGCGGGAGGCGGCGGCATGCCGCAACGAGCGAGGGAGAAGACGGGCTGAAAAACGGATTCCCGGCGGCAAGGGATGCCCGCCGGACGGGAGAATGTCGCGGCGGGCCGGCGGCGTCCTTGGGGGCCGCCGGCCTGTCGCGTCTGCGGCCTAGTGGTGGTCGTTTTTAAGGGACTGGCGGATGCGCACGAACGCGGTCGTGACGATAATGGCCATGTAGATGTAGATGGCCGTCACCCCGAAGAAGCCCTGCTCGGTGGAATGGCCCATGTTGGTGACAAGTTCGGAAACCATGCTCATAGCCGTTACTCCTTCGGGTCATTTGGCGTGATTGCGCGGGAACTTTTCTATCCAGCCGCGGCCCCCGCGTCAAGGCCTTGCCGCCCTTTCGCATGGCCGCTCCGCCCCCTCCCACGAAAGCCGCTTTTGTTTTTGAGCGAGTAAGGTTAACGATCAGGGTCGGGGAGCAATGTCGTGACCGCAGAGCCCACTCGCCGACCGTCTCCGGCAGCCGCCTGGACCGCCCTGGTTCCGGGGCTGGCCACGACCTGCCTGCTGGCCGTCGTGCTGGGACTGGCGGCGGTCTGGTACCGCGACCACCTGTGGCAGGCCTGGAACGACGCGGGCTGGTGGGTGCTGGTCCTGGCCTGCCTGGCCCTGGCGGCCCTGCCGGGCCTTCTCGTGGGGCTGTTCGTGGACCGGCAGCGCAGGCTCGCCGCCGCCCTGGCCCGCCGCGACGAGGAGATCGGCACGGCCAAGGCCGACCTGGACCGGACGAACCGGGCCTTGCTGGCCTTGAGCGCGGTCAACCGCGAACTGGTCCGGGCCGCGGACCGGGACGAGTTCCTGGGCCGGATCTGCCAGGCGATGGTGGAGCAATCCGGCTACGGCCTGGTCTGGGTCGGCATGGCCGATCCGGGACCGGACAAGCGGGTGCGGGTCGTGGCCCGGGCCGGGGAGGAAGCCGTCTGGCTCGACACCCTGGGCGTGCGCCATGACGCCTCGATAAAGGGACGCGGCCCCGCCGGCACGGCCATCCGCGAAGGCCGGATGGTCCTCGTGCCCCGTTTCCAGGACGAGCCCTTTTTCCGGGACTGGCCCGACAGGCCGGCCTCCCTGGACCAGTATGTTTCCGCCGCTGTTTTCCCCCTGCGCGTCGAGGGCCGGGTGGCCGGCGCGCTTTCCATCTACGAACGACGGCAGCGGGAATTCGGACAGGAGGAGATCGAACTCCTGGCCCGGATGGCCGAGGACATCTCCCACGGACTGCACTTCCTGCGCCTGGCCGCGACCCGGGAACGGGCCGCGCTCCTGCTCCGCCAGGCCCTGCGGACCAGTTCGGCCATGGTCAGCATCACCAGCGACATGGTGGCCGGGGACATGCCCCTGCCGGACATGGCCGCCATGGTCCTGCGCCGGGCCATGGCCCTCACCGGCAGTCCCCTCGGGGCCGTGGGCGTGACCGAGGAGCGGACCGGCCGCATCGACTGGCTGGCGACCGTGGGCCCACGCGGCCCCTTCCGCCCGGATGCCGCCGAGGCCTGTGAATTCTACCCCGACGACACGGGACGGTTTCCCGGCCCCTTTGCCGCCACCCTCAACACCGGCGTTCCCATCCGCCACAACGAGCCCGCCTCCCTGGCGGCCTACAGCCTCTGCTTTCCGGACCAGGGACAGGTCCGGCGTTTCCTGTCCGTGCCCCTGCGGCGCACGGCCCACGGCCCGGGCGGGCTGATCCTCCTGGCCGACGCCCCGGTCCCCTACGTCGAGCGGGACTCCCGGACCGCCCAGCGGCTGGCCGTGCTTTTCGACATGGGCGCGGCCAGGCTCCGGGTGGAGACCGAACTCGTGGCGGCCAGGCGCCGGGCCGAGGCGGCCAACGAAGCCAAGACCCAGTTCCTGGCCAATGTCAGCCACGAACTGCGCACGCCCATTAACGGCATCCTCGGCATGACCCAGCTGGCGATCCTGGAGGGGGTGGTCGAGCCCGAGGCCGAATACTGGCAGACCGTACGCGACGCCACGGACCGGCTGGTGGCCATCGTGGACAACCTGCTGGAACTGGCCAGCGTGGAATCCGGCTCGCTCTCCCCCATGCTGCGGGAATTCTCCCTGCGCCGGATGCTCGAATCCCTGCGCAGCGCGTTTTCGGTCCGGGCCGGGCTGGCCGGCCTGACCCTGGGCCTGGACGTCGACGCCACCCTGCCGGACCGGTTCCTGGGCGACCCCTTCCGGCTGCGCCAGATCCTGGCCAACCTCCTGGACAACGCCATCCGTTTCACCCCGACCGGCGGGGTCTCCCTGCGGGTCACGCCGTTCGACCCCGAGGCCGCCGGCGGCCAGCGCCGGGTCTGCGTGGCCGGGGACTTCGCGGGCCTGAGCCTCGTCTTTGCCGTGAGCGACACCGGCATCGGCATCCCCAAGGACAAGCAGGCCTCGATTTTCGAGAGCTTCACCCTGGCCGAGGAGCACCTGACCAAGCGCTACGGCGGCACGGGCATCGGCCTGGCCATCGCCCGGCGGCTGGCCGAGCTGCTCGGCGGCAGCATCTGGGTGGAGAGCCGGCCGGGATTCGGCAGCACGTTCTACCTGACCGTGCCGCTGTGGCCGGCCGCGGCCGAGGCCGACGCCGGCCAGACGCCGGTCCTGCCGGCCGACCTGCCGCCGCTGCGGTTTCTGGTGGTGGAGGACGAGGCCGTCAACCGCCTGGCCCTGTCCCGCAGCCTGCGCAAGCTCGGTCACGAGGTGTTCGAGGCCGGCAACGGCGAAGAGGCCCTGCGGACCCTGGCCCAGGAGGCCGTGGACGTCTGCATCATGGACGTGCAGATGCCGGTCATGGACGGGCTGACGGCCGTGGCCCACATCCGCCACGGCGAGGTGCCGGGCGTCAACCGCCGGCTGCCGGTGGTGGCGCTGACGGCCTACGCCCTGGAAGGCGACCGCAAGCGGTTTCTCGAGGCCGGCATGGACGAGTTCGTGACCAAGCCCTGCGACATGGACCAGTTGCTTCGGGCCGTGGCCAAGGTGGTGGGGGGGAAGGCCGCGGCTACGCCAGCCGCTGCCGGTCCAGATTCCGCAAATTGACGGCTTCGGCCAGGTGCTCCACCCGGACGTCGGGCACGGCGTCGAGATCGGCGATGGTGCGGGAGATGCGCAAAATCCGGGTGTGGGCCCGGGCCGAGAGGCCGAGCCGCCGGACCGCGCCTTCCAGAAAGGCGTGGCCGTCGCTCCCCACGCCGCAGAATTTCGAGAGAAACCGTCCCGACAGCTTGCTGTTGACTGCGAACGGCAGGCCCGCGTAGCGCGCCGCCTGGACCTCCCTGGCCGCCAGCACCCGCGTCCGCATGACCGCCGAGGTCACGGCCGAGGCCTCGGCGGCAAGCTCCTTGTACGGCACGGCCGGCACCTCCACCTGCAGGTCGATGCGGTCCAGAAGCGGCCCGGACAGGCGCGACCGGTACCGCCGAATTTCGGCCTCGCCGCAGGCGCAGGCGTGGCGCTCGTCGCCCAGATACCCGCAGGGACAGGGATTCATGGCCGCCACCAGCATCACGTCGGCCGGATACGACAGGGACATGGCCGCCCGGGCGATGGTCACCCGGCCGTCCTCCAGGGGCTGGCGCAGGACCTCCAGCACGGATTTCTTGAATTCCGGCAGCTCGTCGAGAAACAGCACCCCCCGGTGGGCCATGGACACCTCGCCCGGCCGGGGATAGGAGCCGCCGCCGATCAGGCCGGCGTCGGAAATGGTGTGGTGGGGGCTGCGAAACGGCCGGGTCGCGAGGAGCCCGTTTCCGTCGAGGCGGCCGGCCACGGAATAGACGGTCGTGACCTCCAGGGCCTCGTCGAAGCGCAGCGGCGGCAGGACCGAGGGAATCCGCTTGGCCAGCATGGTCTTGCCCGAGCCCGGCGGGCCGATAAAAAGCAGGTTGTGTCCGCCGGCGGCCGCGATCTCCACCGCCCGCTTGGCGTGCTCCTGCCCCTTGACCTCGCTGAAGTCCTCGGCAAAGGCCGCCGCCGCGCCCCAGTCCCCGAACGGCGGGGCGCAGGCCGGCGAGAGCCCTTCCTCGCCCGTGAAAAACCGCAACACCTGGGCCAGACTTCCGGCCCCGTACACGGGCAGGCCCTCGACCACGGCCGCCTCGGCCGCGTTGGCGCACGGCACCACCAGTCCCCGCGCCCCCTCGCGCCGGGCCCTGGCCGCCAGGGGCAGGATGCCGGGCACGGGCTTCAGGTCCCCGGACAGGGACAGCTCGCCGGCCATGAAAAACCCGGCCACGGCCTCGGCCGGAACCGCGCCCACCGCGGCCAGCAGGGCCATGGCCAGGGGCAGGTCGTAGGCCGAGCCCTCCTTGCGGATGTCGGCCGGGGCCAGGTTGACGGTGATGCGGGCCGGCGGGAGCTTGAGGCCCGCGTTGCGCAGGGCCGAAAACACCCGCTCCTTGCTCTCGCGCACCGCGCCCTCGGCCAGGCCGACCATGGTGAACGACGGCATCCCCTGCCTGGCCAGATCGACCTCCAGGGTGACCGGATAGGCCTCGACGCCGAGCAGCGCGGCCGTGGCAATGGTGGAAAGACTCATGACGGTTGCTCAACCGATATCCCGCGCCCGGAACCGACGCAAGGATTTTGGCCGGCGCGGGCTTTTCATTCCCATGGCGGGGTGATAGCCTCTTGCGACGCCACAGGAAAGGCCGCTCCGTCGCATCCTCCATCCACCGGGTTTCCAACGGCATGACGTTCGCCCGCTTCTCCCTCACGCGCTCTGTCGGCGGCGCGGTGCTGTTGACGCTTATCTGCGTCAACACCCTGCTGTTGGCCGGCTTCGGCATCCTCGACTACATCGGCGAGAAACACCGGCTCCAGGACGAGCTGCGCTACGACCTGACCGTGGCGGCCGACCAGCTGGCCGACAACCTCGCCCTGCCCCTGTGGTACATGGAACGCGACCACGCCACGCGTCTCGTGGAAGGGATCATGCAAAACGACCGCATGGCCGCCGTGGTGGTGACGGACCGCGACGCCGCGGGCCTGTACGTCGGTCGCACCAGGGACCGGAGCTGGCGGCCCTCGCCCGTGGCCGAGCCGCCGGCCCTGGACCGGGTGCTCGGCGAAAAGCGCGAAGTCCGCTTCAACGGCACGGCCGTGGGCACGGTCGAACTCTTCGCCACCACCCGGTTCATGGACACGGACCTGGAAGCCTCGCTGCGCCGCATCGTCCTGCGCATCCTCGGCCTCAACGCCGCCCTGGCCCTGGTTCTGGCCCTGGTCCTGCGCTGGCGGGTCATCGGCCCCCTGTCCCGGCTGGAGCGCTACGCCGCCCGCGTCAGCCTCGGCGACGACGCCGGCGACGCCCCGGACCTCACCGGCCTGCGGTGGGAAATGGCCAGCCTCGGCCGGACCATGGCCGAAATGGTCCGCCGCATCTCCTCGGCCCAGCGCAAGTACCGCGACATCTTCGAACACGCCACCGAAGGCATCTTCCAGACCACCTTCGACGGCCGCATCCTGTCGGCCAACGCCGCCATGGCCCGCATGCTCGGCTACGACTCGGCCCAGGACCTCATGGAGACCGTCACCGACACCGGACGGCAGCTCTTCTACCGGCCCGAGGAACGCCGCCTCATGCTCACCCGCCTGCTGGACGAGGGCAGCGTCACCGGCCTGCAACTCCGCTTCAGCCGCCGCGACGGCCAGACCATCTGGGTGCTGCTCAACATCCGGCTGGTGCGCGACAGCCAGGGCAATCCCCTCTACACCGAGGGCACCCTCACCGACGTCACGGCCCGGGTCCGGGCCGAGCGCCGGCTGGAGATCCTGAACCGCCACCTGCGCGAGGCCGTCAAGGAACGGACCCGCCGGCTGGCCGAAAAGGCGGCCGAACTCGAAGCCGCCAACGCGCGCCTCCAGGAACTCGACCGCCTCAAATCCGGCTTCCTGGCCACCGTCTCCCACGATCTGCGCACGCCGCTCACCTCCATCATGGGATTCGCCAAGCTCATCGCCCGCGACTTCGCCAAATTCTTCGCCCCCATGGCCGCGGGACACGAACGCCTGACCCGGCAGGCCGACCGCATCACCGCCAACCTCGGCATCATCGAAAGCGAAGGCGAACGCCTCACCCGGTTGATCAACGACTTCCTGGACCTGTCCAAGATCGAATCCGGCCGGGCCCAGTGGCGCGACGCCACCGTGGACACCGCCGCCATCGTGGCCCGGGCCGCCGACGCCCTGAGCGCCGACCTCCAGGCCAAACCCGACGTGGCCTTCGCCATGGACGTGGCCCCGGACCTGCCGGCCCTGCGCATCGACCCGGACCGGCTAAGCCAGGTGCTCGTCAACCTCCTCGGCAACGCCATCAAGTTCACGGACCAGGGCCGCGTCCGACTGCGCGCCGTTGCCAATGCCCAGGTTCTGCGCGTGGAAGTGACCGACACCGGCCAGGGCATTCCCCGGGAATCCCTCGAAAAAATCTTCGACAAGTTCCACCAGGCCGAAGCCGGCGACACCGTCGAGGAAGGCCAACGACGCAAGGGCACGGGCCTCGGCCTCGCCATCTGCCGCCAGATCGTCGAACACTACAAAGGCCGCATCTGGGCCGAATCCGAACTCGGCCAGGGCAGCACGTTCGTCATGGAACTGCCGTTGTCCCGGCTCTCGCCGGAGGAGAAGAAGGAGGGGGAGGAGGAGGGGATGCCTCCGGCGGCCGGGAGGGGCTAAGCCCCTCCCGGACCCTTATATGGACCC
>CAZIJE010000142.1:0-9003 GCA_964539435.1 uncultured Desulfovibrio sp. | reverse complement strand
ATGGGGCCTGGACGCGCCTGTGGCCACCTTCGCCGCCCAGATCCACCAGGAGTCCGGGTGGCGGGCGGGTGTCCGGTCCCCTGTCGGCGCCCAGGGCATGGCCCAGTTCATGCCGGCCACGGCCGCATGGATCGCCGGCATCTGTCCGGACTTGGCCGCAAACGACCCCTTCAACCCCTCCTGGGCCATGCGCGCCCTGGTCACCTACGACCGGTGGCTGTGGGACCGCCTTGTGGCCGCGTCCGGCTGCCACCGCATGGCCTTCGCCCTGGCCGCGTACAACGGCGGCCTCGGCTGGGTCCGCCGCGACGCGGCCCTGGCCGCCGGCCAGGGACTGCCGGCCGACGCCTGGTGGGACGCGGTCGAAACCGTCAACGCCGGCCGCTCCGTTGCCAACTGGCGCGAGAACAGAGGCTATCCCCGGCGGATCCTGCGCACCCTGTCCCCGGTCTACGCCCAGGCCGGCTTCGGCCAGGGGGTCTGCCATGATGACTAAAGCTATCCTTTGCCTGTCCGGCCTGGTCCTGGCCGGGCTGCTCGCGGCCCTGGGCTGGCAGACCGTGCGGGTGGCCGGCCTGGAGACCCGGATCGCGGTCCTGGCCAAGGAGCTGGGGGAAGCCAACACCCGGGCCTCGCTCCTCGAGGCCTCGGAAAAGGCACTGCTCGACGCCCGCGACGGCCTGGCCGGCCAGGTCGAGGCCTGCCAGCAGGCCAACGCCCGGGAGCGGACCCGGACCGTCACCCGGGTGGAGATCATCCGAAACGCCAAGCCCGTGCCCGCCCAGGCGGGAAAGGTGGTGGACGATGCCACGAGCCGCCGCGCTGCTGTGCATCTCAATGCTCCTTGTGGCGATTAGCGGCTGCGCCGCCACGCCGGCCCCGGTGGTGGTGCGGCACGGCTACACCCGCTGCCCCCGGCCGGCCTTGCCCGAGCTGCCGGCCCTGGACCCGGAGCGCCACGTCTGTTCGCCGGAGAACCTGGACCGGCTCCTGACCCGGTCGGACCGGCAGTGCTGGCTGATCGAGCAGCAGGCCGCCGCCCTCGACTGCTATGAGCGGCAGGCCAGGGACGGCTCGAAATGATCCGTCGATTCTTCCAGCACTACTTGAACGATGGGCACCTCTACTGCCGGTTCAAGGACCTGGGCCTGTCCCCCGAGCGGGCCAAACGCTGGGGCCTGGCCGTGGCCCGGTGGCTGCGGCCCTGGCTCTACCGGCCGGCGGCCAAGCCCGACCCCCAAACCTTCTGAAGGAGCCCCCATGGATTTTGCCGACATGTCCCAGGAAGCCGAGAGCCTGCACCGGCTGGCCGCGCTGGCTGATGTCCGCCCCGGCCGCCGGGAGGAGCAGCTCTACGACGCCGGCCGGATCGTCTGCCGCGACTGCGGCGAACCCATCCCCTCGGCCCGGCTAGCCTT
Source organism: uncultured Desulfovibrio sp. (assembly GCA_964539435.1). GTDB lineage: Bacteria > Desulfobacterota > Desulfovibrionia > Desulfovibrionales > Desulfovibrionaceae > Solidesulfovibrio. Next base: position 7,585 of record CAZIJE010000142.1, on the reverse strand, counting down.
CCTGCCAACCGCCTGCCGGTGCGTGGCCTGCCAGGAAGAGGCGGAGGCCGCGTGCTGACGGACGATGCCGCCGTCTTCCTGGCCGCCTTCGGCGCGCCGGCCGCGTACACGGCCGGGGACGTCTCCAGCCCGGTCCTGGCCGTGGTCGAGGACACCGACCCGTGGATCGGGTGCAACAGCGAGCTGCGCGACACCCACAGCCACGGCCAGGTCCGCCTCGGCAAGGCCTGGGTCCGGCCGGCCGACCTGCCGGCCGCCCCGGCCTTCGGCCACGCCCTCGAACAGTTCGGCCGGGTCTGGAACGTGGAGGACGCCTGGCCCGAGGGCGACATGCTGGTCATCGGCCTGTCCCAGGGCGCCCTGGTCGTGGACGTGACCGTGGAGCGCGACATGGAGGTTTCGGACGGTGCCCTCGGCTACACGCTTGCGCCCGTGGACGTCTGGACCGGCAAGGCCGCCGTCCACGCCCTGTCCGGCAAGGAGCGGGTCCTGGCCGCCCGGCAGGTCGGCCAGGGCTTCCGCCACGGCTGGATGCCGGCCTGTCCGCAGCTTGCCGCCGGCGACCGTCTGGTCACGCCCCACGAGCTGCTCCACGTGACCCACGCCCACACCGACCACGCGCGCGGCTGGACCGTTTTCGAGGCCGAGGCGCGGCAGGAGGAGCAACCGTAATGGGCATGTTCTCCGACCACTTCGAAACGGTCATGGGCAGGGTCCAGGGAGCCATGGACGCGGAACTGGAAGAGGAAGTCCTGCCCGAGGCCCAGCGACGGGTGCCGGTCAGGACCGGCAAACTCAAGGCGTCGCTGGCCGTCGGCACCGAGCGCGACGGCGCGGTCATCACCGGCTACGTCGAGGCCGGCGAGCCCTACGCGCCCTACGTGGAAATGGGCATGAAGGACCGGCCGGCCAAGCCGTATCTGCGGCCGGCGGCCGCCAGGTTCGACCTTGGGCGCGTGGCCGGCCGCATGAAGGACGGCGGCGAATGAGCCGGTTGCCCAAGCGCGGGACGGTCTTCCCCCTGCTCCTCGACGCCCTGGCCGCCTGGTTCGCGGCCCACGCCGACCACCCCTTCCACCAGGGCGTTGGGGGCCGGTTCTTCTACCACGAGGCCCCGCGCAACACGCCCATGCCCTATGCCGTGCTGGACGTGCCGGTCTGTTCGCCGCGCGACACCCTGACCGAGCGGATCGACCTGGTCGCCCTCCAGGTCGTGGCCTACGCCGCCACCAAGGCCCAGGCCGCGATCCTGGCCTCCCACGCCCTGTCCCTGTTCGATGGAGACCCGATTTCCGGCGTCGGGCTCAAGGCGTTCGAGCTGGAGCGCGGCGAGGACATTCCCCCCACCAAAGCCACGGACGTGACCTGGCAGGCTGGCGTGCAGCTGTCCGGGCTCGTCGAAACCGACCAGTAAGGAGCAAGCAACATGCTGCGACCCAACTATCAGCTTTCCGTGAATGCGGCCCTGGTGCTGGGCTACGGGACCCCCCGCCAGGCCGTGGTCAAGGGCCTCAACAAGATGAAGCCCCCGGGCCTGTCCCGGGACGTGACCAGCGTCTCGGAGTTCCGCCGGGACTTCGACATCGAGTTCACCACCACCGGCAAGATCAGCCGCATCACCTGCAGCGGCAACATGGTGGTTACGGACGACGACGGCCAGGAGCGCATCAAGGATTACCTGAAGGCAAACGACATGGTCCAGGATGCCCGGCTCTATCTGGACTACGACGACTTCATCACCGTGGACCTGGCCAACGACCCCGTGGCCGCCTGGCAGGTGTCCAAGTTCGAGCCCGGCGACGCCGACAAGAACGGCGTGTTCTCCCTGTCCGTGGAGATGGTCCCGGCCGGCCTCTACGCCACCTTCAAAAAGCACCTGACCGGCGACGGCATCGCCTTCGTGGCGGCCGGCAACAAGATCACCGACGCCGACGCCGGCTTCGTCACGGCCGGCTTCGCCGTGGGGCAGACGCTCATCGTCGAAGGCTCGGCCGGCAACAAGGGGCAGTACCTGATCACCGCCGTGGCGGCCGGGGAGCTGACCCTGGACAGCGCGGTCAAGGCGGTCGTGGACGAGGTCGCCGGCGCCGAGGTCACGCTCCACGGCGGCAAGCTGTAGCCCGGAAACATCGTTTGGGCGGCAAGGGGCGCGCGTGCCCCGGCGGGTTTCCCCGGCCCGCCGCGCCGCCCAAAACCACGGGGACCATGGGGAAGCACATGGCCAGACTGCTTGGCGAAATCAAGGTGTGGCGCGAGGTTCCGAACGATCCGGACCAGGCGGAGCTGGAGATCAAGTACATCAAGCCGGGAGAAAAAAAGGACATCGAGGACCAGGTCGAACTCTACCAGACCATGCTCAAGCCCGACGCCGCGGGCAAGCTGCACGGCGAAGTCAAGATCAACCCGGCCAAGGGCGACGCCCGTTACGCCTACATCTGCGCCGCCGTGACCAACTGGAAAAACTACTTCGACGTCGACGGCAGCCCCATGGCCTGCACGGACGAGAACAAGATCCGCGTGGCCCGGGACGACGAGGAGTTCGGGCGGATCGTCGGCAAGTTCCGCGCCGAACTGGACGAGCAGGTCAAAAAGGAGCGGGAGGCGGCCGGAAAAAACTCGAAGAGCTAGGCCTCTGGCTCTCCGGTGTGGGGAGGTCTAGCTGCGAGGACTGCCGGCGCGCCTTTGCCCCGTCCCGTTGGGACACGCCGGCGGAGAAACGGAAAAAGGCCGGCGGGCCGCCCTGCCCTGCCTGCCGGCCCGAGGTGCACCGGGACAACGCCATTGCCTGCCGCGTCTACCTGCGCTGCGCCCGGCAACTCATCGTCGGCCCCATGGGCGGGGCCATCGACATCAACCTCCAGGCCGTGGAGCTGGTCATGCACAGGGAGGGAATCCCGGAGGGCGACCGGAACGAGGTCATGGAGCAGGTACACACGCTGGCCGGGATCGTGATCCGGGAGCAGGCGGCCGAGGCCGAGGCCAGGCGGGAAGCGGAACGCGACAAAAGGGGACGGTAAGGCTGCAAGCCGCCGTCGGGATCTTTGACAACCGAGTATGCGTTATTCGCCCCTGGGGCCTCCCATTGATGGAGGCCCCAGGGAATATTTCATATCGTCGGGTCCAGCCGAACGTTGTGGTAGCGTATCTGGCCTCCGGTCTTGCGTTTGGGAAAGTGCCGCGCCAGGGCCTGGCCGAACACATGCGGACTGGGCACCGGCCCGGAATGGCGCGCCCGGCTCCACCACCGTTCAAAGGCCCGGTACAGGGTGCCAGCCCGCAGGATCGAGCCAGGTTGTTCCTGGCAGGCCTCCCGGACGAAGACGTCCACCGCCTCCCATTCGGCCAGCCGCAGCGGCGGCGCGCCGGTCAGGGCCGGGGCCGGACCCGGGTCGCCCACCAGCCGGCAGAACAGGGCGAAATAGGAAAGCACGGCGTCCGATCCGGCATTGTCCAATCGGGCCGCTTGCAAGGCGTCGGCCAGCACCCGTTCCCGCAGCACCGGCCGCAGCCGCCGGGCGGCCTCGGGAAGCTCCGGGGCCGCCTCGGGCAGGGCGTAGCATCCGCTGCGCCGGATCGCCGGCAGCACCGTGCCCGTCACCCACTTGCGGAACGCCCTGGCCTCGGGCTTGCGGCTGGTGAAGATCAGGGCGTAGAGGCCGGATTCGGAGACGGTCGCCATTTGCTGTGGCCCGCCAGGGGTGTCCACGATTTTGGACACCCTTTCGTCCTCATCTAGTTGGGCGACGGCATCACGGTATTTGCTGATGCCCAGCACATCGCAGACATCCTTGGCCACGAACCAGGGGGAGCCCGCCTCGTCGGTGCGGACACGGACCTGCCGGCCGTCGAAGAAGAAGGGTTGGACCGCGCTCATGCCGTTTCCCTCCCACCGTCCAGGAAGAAGACGGTGATGCCCTCTTCTGTTTTGATGAGGCGGTCACGGATTCTCCGAAGCTGATCAACCACAAAGTACAGGGGATCGCCCTCCTCGGTGTTGGGGATTCTGTTGGCGCGGCACTCCAGCAGATCGGCCAGGATGCCGATTTCGCAGTTGATGAAGTCCAGTTCCCTGGTCTGCGGGTCCAGGTTATCCACGAGTCGCAGCGCCATGCCGCACCTCCTTGGCCGTGACGGCCACGATCTCGGGCAGCATGGTCCCGGCCCGGCGAAAGGCCAGCACCGGGATGCGCACCATGTGGCGACAGCCCAGGCTGACCAACAGGCGTTCCATGACCGAGCCGAAGGCTGCGGTGCGGATTTCCGGGGGCACCCCGGCGGCGTCGAGCAGACGGCCGGCCCGGCGCATCAGCCCCAGGGCCTGACGGGTGGTGATGGTGGTGCGGAAGGCAATGACCTTGCCGGCCGGCTTGGTCGCGGTCTTGCCGGCGAGACCGGCGTCGTTTACATGGGTCCGAGCCATGGCAACCTCCTGCGTGGGTTGTTCGTGGTGAGGCCCTGGTCGGGAGCTGCAACTCCCGGCCGGGGCCGTTTACTTGGATTCCTTGTCCTTTTCTAATTTCTCCTTCACGGCTTCGATGAACCAGTCTTTCAGGCTTTTCCCCTTTTTTACCGCAGCGACCTTCGCAGCGTGGTGGATGTCGTCTGGGAAGTCTCGGATGTTTAGGGTACTCATGTGCCCTCCTTGCTTTCCTGTGTATGCGTGATAGGCAAGGTTGTCAATGTTAACCCATTGAAGGAGCAAAAAAATAGCCCCCGGCGGCCGGGGGCTTGGAACCACGAGAGCAGCCTTTAGTTCAGCTTGGTTATCTTGCCATCCTTGATGTGGACATTTCCAATGGCAACCTGGCCGTTTCCTTTGCAAGCATACGACACCACCACGGTGCCGTCAGCCCTGACATCGATGTCGCTCCCGCAGGCCGGGGGAAGGTTCGCCACAAACGACCTCGCTTGGGACATGTCGGATGGATTCGCATTGCCCTGGGCAAACGATGCCGCAGTCAGCGCCAGAAAAGCTGTCAACGTCAGGCACAACGATTTCATGTCTCCTCCTTGGGTTGGGACAAGGCGCATCTCCTCCACGAAAGTGAAACGATGAAGGCAGACGGCAAAAAGCCCTCGGGCTACTGAAGGCTTTGAAGAGCAAGGGATGCTTAAGCCTACTTTGCTGGATTTATTGATACAATGTCGCAGCTTACATTTTCCGTTTGAGGATGCATAAACCCCATGTTGAATTGTTTAATAATCTTTGACTTTTTAGCTGGGAAAATGTCGTAAATAGTTTTAGTTATGCGTCCTAAAATAGTTCCGCTTTTAGCATAGCAATAGCATTCGATAGAAATATCTTTCATATCTATATCGTTGTTATTCTTAATAGTGAAATTTGCGATTAAAACATTTCCAAATCCGCCTTTGCTCCCTTCAAATTTAGAGATCATGACGCGTTGCCAATGGGGAAGTGACTTTTCAATCTCTGTCTCTTTAGTTTCTTTTGGTTTTTGGGCTGCAAATAATGCTGCAACAAAATACAGTGCAATCATGAAGAATGCTAATATGATTAAAGTTCGTTTCCCAACCTTTGGAAGATATCTATGTGACATTCAGGCCTCTGATTTATTTTTATAAAAGCTTCTACGCGAATAACGCATGCCCGGTTGTCTGGCAACCACAGCGAACAGGAGCGATCCAGGCATGCGCATCAAGGCCGGCACCATCGGGGTGGACCTCACGGCGGACGGCACGGTTCTGGAGTCCGTCCTCAAACGGTCCGACTCCCTGACCGAGGCCTTTTCCAGCCAGGTCGACCGGCGCATGAAGCGCGTCAGCGGCAGCCTCACGAGCGTGGGGGCTGCCGCCGGCATGACCGAAAAAGAGGTCGCCTCCCTGGAGAGCCGCATGCGCGGGGGCATGGCCGCCGACTCCGCGTCCCGGGCACTGGAGAACCTGCGCCGCTACGCCGGGCTGACCGCCGCCGAATACCAGAACCTGGCCGCCAAGATGGGCGTGGCCACCAGGGAGAGCGACAGGTCCGGGACCGCCCTGGTCACCTTGGCCAAGCGCGCCGGCGCGGCCGCCGCAGCCTACATGTCCCTGCGCGAGGGGGCGCAGGCGGCCGGAAACGCCTTCAACCAGTTCATGGGCTACGAGGCGTCCCTGACCGACATGGGCCGCGTCACCACGGACAGCTTCGAGTCCATCGACGCCGCCATCAAGGCCCTGCCCCGCTCCCTGGGCGATCCCACGTCCATGATGGGAGCCTATTACCAGGTCCTGTCCTCGGGCGCGACGGATTCGGCCCAGGCCATGGACCTGCTGACCACCTCGGCCAAGGCCTCCAAGGCCGCCCACGTGGAGCAGTCCGAGACGGTCAAGGGCCTGACCAAGCTGATGGCCGGCTTCGACGGCGAGATCCGCTCGGCGGCCGAGGCCTCCGATCTGCTGTTCCGCATCGACAACCTGGGGCAGACCTCGTTCGCCGAGCTGGTGCCGGTCATCGGCGACGTGGCCGAGGTCACCCACCTGGTCGGCGTCTCCTCCCAGGAGATGGCCGCCGGCCTGGCGCTCATCACCCAGACGTCCGGCTCCACGGCCGAGGCCGCCACCAAGTGGAAGGCCATCATGGTCGGGCTCTACAAGCCGACCGAGAACATGGAGAAGGTGCTCAAGGCCCTGGGCTACCAGTCCGGCCAGGCCATGGTGCAGCAGCTCGGGTTCGCCGGGGCCATTGAGAAGCTGGAGGCCGTGGCCAAGGTTTCCGGCTTCTCCCTAGGCAAGCTCTTCGAGAGTTCCGAGGCCCTGACCGGCATCGCCGGCCTCGGAGCCCAGGAGTGGGAGCGATTTGCGGGTATCCTGCAACAGGTCGTCAAAGGCTCGGGGGAAACAGACGCAGCTTGGCAGCGATTTCTCAAGACAGCCCAGGCCGTCAAAGACACTTATGATGCGACGATGCGTCAGGTGGGGATTGAGTTCGGCCAGGAACTGGCACCCATGATGATAGCCGGGATGCAAGGTTTCGTGGACACAGTCCAGAAGAACAAGGACCCCATAATCACCACACTGGGGGGAATTGAAGCATCCATCGGCGCGATCACGAGCGCCGCCATGGCCGCCGCGCGAGCCTACCACAACTTCGCCAACAACGTTGCCGCCGGCATCGCTGTGGTCAAAGGCCAGATGGATCTGGGGGACTGGATTTGGAATGGCGGACCGGAACTGGAGAAAAAGCTCCAGGAGGCCGGCAACCGCGTCCGGGCCGCCGCCGAGAGCCAGGCCAAGGAGGCCCGGACCCAGGCCATCATGGAAGGCGACAATTCCGGGACCATCCCGGAGCTGGCGCAGATGTTCCCGGGCGACCTGGCCCCCAAGGCGGAGAAGGCCAAGAAAGCAGTGGACGGCGTGAAGGTCGCCCTCAAGGATGCCGGCAAGTCCGCCGAGAACGCGGCCAACGCGGCTGCGCGTTACACCGAGCGCTCCGAGGCCTATTTCGAGCAGGTCCGCTACGCCATCGAATCCCTGACCGACTCCCTGTCCGGCGGGCTCGAGGGCGAGACCCTCAAGGTCGACAAGACCTTCGAGAAGATCTTCGCCGACATCCGCAAGAACATGATCGGGGCCAAGGGCGACACCG
>CAZIJE010000141.1:0-9012 GCA_964539435.1 uncultured Desulfovibrio sp. | reverse complement strand
AGGCAGGGAGGGTCCGGGAGGGGCTTAGCCCCTCCCGGCCGCCGGAGGCCTCTTCATCTTCTACGCATTGCACCGCTTGCAGACGATCTCGGTGCCGATACCGGAGTTTGTGAAGAACTCCAGGAGGATGCAGTTCTCGACCCGGCCGTCCAGGATGTGGGCCTTTTCCACGCCCGCGTCCACGGCCTCCATGCAGCAGGTGACCTTGGGGATCATGCCGCCGGTCAGGACGCCGGACTGCATGGCTTCCGAGGCCTCGCGGATGTCGAGGGAGGAAATCAGCGTCCTGTCCTTGTCGAGCACGCCGGCCACGTCGGTCAGAAGCACCAGGCGCTTGGCCCCGAGGGCGGCGGCCACGGCTCCGGCCACGGTGTCGGCGTTGATGTTGTAGGTCTCGCCGGCTTCGTCCACGCCGACCGGCGCGATGACCGGGATGAACCTCTGGCCGAGCAGCGTGGTGATGAGCGCGGTATTGATGCCCGTCACCTCGCCGACCTTGCCGAGGTCGATGATCTCGGGCGGGGCGTCGGCCTTTTCCAGCACCATTTCGAGCTTTCTGGCGGCGATGAGGTTGCCGTCCTTGCCCGAGAGGCCCACGGCCGAGCCGCCGTTCAGGTTGATCAGGTTGACGATGTTCTTGTTGACCTTGCCGACGAGCACCATCTCGACCACGTCCATGGTGGCGTCGTCCGTGACGCGAAGGCCCTGGCGGAACTCGCTGGTGATATTGAGTTGCTTGAGCATCCGGCCGATCTGCGGTCCGCCGCCGTGGACGATGACGGGGTTGATGCCGATGTACTTGAGCAGGATGACGTTGAGGGCGAAGCTTTTTTGCAGTTCCTCGTCCACCATGGCGTGGCCGCCGTACTTGATGACCACGGTCTGGCCGAAAAACTGGCGAATGTAGGGCAGGGCCTCCAGCAGAAGCCGCGCCTTGGCGTATTCCCGTTCCATCTTCCCTCGCTCCCCCGGATTGCCGGCCGGACGCCGGTTACAGGATGTACCGGGACAGGTCCCGGTCCTCGGCCACGTCGGCCAGCTTGTCGCGCACATAGGCAGGGTCGACGACCACGGCCTGGCCGGACTTGTCCGACGCCTCGAAGGACAGGTCGGACAGGATCTTCTCCATGATGGTGTAAAGCCGCCGGGCGCCGATGTTTTCCGTCTCCTCGTTGACCTTGCGGGCGAAATCCGCCACCTCGCGCAGGGCCTCGTCGGTGAAGGTCACGTCCACGCCCTCGGTGCCGAGCAGGGCCCGGTACTGGACGGTGAGCGCGTTTTGCGGCTCGGTCAGGATACGGTAGAAATCCTCGGCCGTCAGCGCCCGCAGTTCCACGCGCAGCGGAAACCGGCCCTGGAGCTCGGGCACGAGGTCTGACGGCTTGGAGAAGTGGAAGGCTCCGGCCGCGATGAAGAGGATGTGGTCGGTCTTGACCATGCCGTACTTGGTGTTGACCACGCAGCCCTCGACCACGGGCAGCAGGTCGCGCTGCACGCCCTCGCGGGAAACGTCCGGGCCCGAGCCGCCGGTCTTGCCGCCGCAGATCTTGTCGATCTCGTCGATGAAGATGATGCCGGTCTGCTCCACCCGCTCCTTGGCCGTCTCGGACACCTTGTCCATGTCCACCAGCCGGTCGGACTCCTCCTGCAGGAGCACCTCGTAGGCGTCGCGGACCCGCATGGTGCGGGTCTTCTTGCGCTGCGGGAACATCTTGGAGAACATGTCCTTGAACTGCGAGCCCATCTCCTCCATGCCCGGCATGGACATGATCTCGACCTGGGGCGCGGGCACCGACACCTCGACCGGCACGGTCCGGTCGTCGAGCTTGCCCTCGCGCCAGAGCTTGCGGAGCTTTTCCCGGGTGCTCAGGTTCGTATCGCCGGACTGGGCCGGGGACGGGGCCTCCAGGGCGGCGGGCATGGGAATGGGATTGGCCCCGGCCCGCTGGGACTCGGGCAGGAGCAGATCGAGCAGGCGCTCCTCGGCCGCCTTTTCGGCCTTGGCCGCCACCCGGTCGAGCTCCTCCTTGCGCACGAGGTTGACCCCGATCTCCATCAGGTCGCGGACCATGGACTCCACGTCCCGGCCGACATAGCCGACCTCGGTGAATTTCGTGGCCTCGACCTTGAAAAAGGGCGATCCGGCCAGCTTGGCCAGACGCCGGGCGATCTCGGTCTTGCCCACGCCCGTGGGGCCCATCATGATGATGTTTTTCGGCGCGATCTCGTCCCGCAGCCCGGGCTCGATCTGCTGCCGCCGCCAACGGTTGCGCATGGCGATGGCCACCATCCGCTTGGCGTCCTTTTGCCCGATGACGTACCGGTCCAATTCGGAAACGATTTCACGCGGCGTCAAATTGGCGTGCATTCTTTCTCCTGACGCGACGTGGCCGCCAGACGCGGCCACGCTCTTTTTCGCTGCAAGCATTGCCCGTTACAGGCCTTCGCTCGGACGGTCGGCGGTCTCGACCACGATCCGGTCGTTGGTGAACACACAGATCTCGGCGGCAATGGCCATGGCCCGCTCCACGATCTCCCGGCCGGAAAGGCCGGTGTTGCGCACCAGCGCCCGGGCCGCGGCCAGGGCGTAGGGACCGCCGGAACCGATGGCCGCCACGCCGTCGTCCGGCTCGATCACGTCGCCCGTGCCCGAAAGGAGCAGGATGTTGCCCGCGTCGGCCACGAGCAGCATGGCCTCCAGGCGGCGCAGGTATTTATCCTTGCGCCAATCCTTGGCCAGCTCCACGCTGGCCCGGACCAGGTTGCCCCCGAACTCCTCCAGCTTGGCCTCGAACCGCTCGAAAAGCGTGAACGCGTCGGCCGTGGCCCCGGCAAAGCCGATCACCACCTTGTCCTTGTAGATGCGGCGCACCTTGCGCGCGCCGTGCTTCATGGCCACGGACTGGCCGAGCGTCACCTGGCCGTCGCCGGCCATGGCCACGCCCTTGTCCGTCTTCACGGCCAGGATGGTCGTTCCACGTAGTTGCATTTGTTCCACCTTTAAAAGATGCCTCCGGCGGCTGGGAGGGGGTCACCCCCTCCCAGACCCTCCCGTCCTGTGGGCCTCGATTGCCCGGCTGCAAAGCCAGCCGGGCAATCGAGGCCCACAGGACGAGTGAATTCAGGAAGGCCTGTCGCCACCAAGGCTTTCAAAGCATACATTCCACCCCTCTCGCCCGGTTCCTCCGGACGACGGGCTGGTGTGGCCCCGCGATCCCCGCTCGGGTGGGTCCGGGAGGGGGTGACCCCCTCCCGGCCGCCGGAGGCCTTCTTCCCCCGACGGAAGTCGCTATAAAACTATGTAAATAGTGCATCCGCCACGGAGCGCCAGAGGTCGAAGGCGTTTTTTCCGTGGAGGTAGACGCGGATTTCCTGGACCGGCCCGGTTTTAAGGCCTTCGGCCAGGGTGCGCAAGGCGATGTCGGCGGCCTGCTCCACGGGGTAGCCGTAGGCCCCGGTGGAGATGGCCGGGAAGGCGACGGTGGCGAGATGCAGTTCGGCGGCCCGGGCCAGGGACTGGGCGTAGGCCGCGCGCAGGGCTTCGGGTTCGCCGCTTGCGCCGCCGCGCCAGATGGGGCCGACGGTGTGGATGATGTACCGGGCGGGCAGGTCGAAGCCCGGGGTGACGACGGCCCCGCCGGCCGGCAGGCTGCCGATTTTGGCGATGATCTCTTGGCAGGCGGCCGGGAGTTTCGGCCCGGCGGCCCGGTGGATGGCCCCGTCCACGCCGCCGCCGCCGGCCAGGGCGGAGTTGGCGGCATTGACGATGGCGTCGCCGTCGTCGGCGGTGATGTCGCCGGCAATGAGCCGCAGGGAGCCGTTGCCGATGGCGTAGGACACGGTGTCGCGCATGGAGTGCCTCCTTCCGGGTTTGCCGCGAGCCTCGCTCACGGTCGGGAACAGACGCCTGTCCGCTCGTTTTCTCCGGACCCTACACCCTTCCCTCGGAAGACGACACCCGTGCCATGCCCTTCACGTATACCCGCCCAGGGGGCCCGGGGGGGATGATCCCCCCCGGCGGAGAGGTCCAGGAGAGGCAGCGCCTCTCCTGGCCGCCGGGGGTATCTTTCCTTCAGGCAACGCTCGCCGTCGGGCCGAGGATGCACAGGCCGGCATTCTTCGGGGTGAACGCCGCGCCGGCGATGGCGGCCAGGTCGGCCAGGGTCACCTTGTCGAGTTCGGCGGCGGTTTCCTCGATGGGAATGTGGCGGTTGAAGAGCAGGATGTTGCGGGCCAGGCGCATCATGCGGTTTTCGGTCGATTCCGCGCCCAGGTAGAGAAGCCCCTTCAGGTGCTCGCGGGTGTGGTCGAGCTCCTCGGCCGTGACCGCGCCCTTGGCCACGGCGGCCAGTTCGGCCCGGACCACGTCGAGAAGTTCGCCGGTGCGGTCCGGCTCCACGGCGGCCTGGACCTCGAAGAGCCCGGCATCGGACAGGCCGTTGACGCTGGCGTAGATGGAATAGGCCAGGCCGCGCTTCTCCCGGACCTCCTGGAAAAGCCGCGAGGACATGTTGCCGCCGAGCAGGGTGGCGAGCAGGGTGTGGGCGAACCGCTCGGGGCTGGTGTTGCCGACCGAGGGAAACGACAGGATCACGTGGTTCTGCTCCACGTCGCGGCGCACGGCCAGGCGCGGCGGGGTGTACGTGCCGGCCGGGACGGCGGACGGGGCCGGCCCGGCGGCCAGACGGCCGAAGGTCTTCTCCGCCAGGGCCACCAAGGCCTCGTGGTCCACCGCGCCGGCGGCCACCACGGCGATGGCGCCTGGCCGGTAGTGGTCGCGCCGCCAGGCGAGGAGGCTTTCGGGCGTGGCCCGGGTCACGGATTCGGGCGTGCCGGTGATGGGGTGGGCCAGGGCCGGATTTTTCCAGGCCGCGGCCCAGAAGTCCTCGTGCACCTTGTCCTCGGGCGTCTCCTCGACCATGGAGATCTCCTGGAGGATGACGGCCTGTTCGCGGCCGAGCTCCTCGGGGTCGAGGACAGGATTGAGCGCGATGTCGCTCAGGATGTCGAAGGCCCGGGAAAAGTGGGCGTCCATGACCCGGATATGGAAACAGGTGGCCTCGCGGGAGGTGAAGGCGTTGGCCAGGCCGCCCAGGATGTCGAGCTCCTTGGCGATGGCCAGGGCGTCGCGGTGGGTGGTGCCCTTAAACGCCATGTGCTCCCACAGGTGGGCCATACCCTCCTGGCCCGGCCCCTCGTGGCGCGATCCGGCCTCGATCCAGACGCCGAGGCTGGCGGTTTTGGCAAGCGCCATGGTCTCGGTGACCACGCGCACGCCGTTTGGCAGGCGGGTTATCTGGCAACGGCTGTCTTGTTCTGCATGGTGCGGCATCATGGGCTGGGGCTACGAGGGATCGCGCCCCGCGTCAAGGCCGTCCGCCCCGTCCGGGCCGCCTGTTTCCAGCCGGGAGGCGTATTTGCGGTACAGCCCCCGGAACTGGTGGTAGGTCAGCCCCAACGCCTGCGCCGCCCGCCGCTGGTTCCCCCCGGCCCGATCGAGCGCCCGGCGCAGCAGGTCCGTCTCAAAGGCGGTCACGGCCGTGGTCCAGGGGAGGAGTGAAGGAGAGGGAGGGGAAAGAGAAGATGCCTCCGGCGGCCAGGGCTCCGCCCTGGACCCGCCCGGGGGGATCATCCCCCCCGGGCCCCCTGGATGGGGGGGAAGGGGTGGAGGGGCGAAGGGGTGGGCGAAGGGGTCGAGGACGACATGGGTGATGGTGGGAGAGGATGTTTCGAAGACGGCCCGCTCCACCACGTTTTTGAGCTCCCGGACATTGCCCGGCCAGGGGTGGGAATCAAGGGCGGCCAGGGCCGAAGGGGCGAAGGACGGCGCGGCGTCGCGGCCGAGTTCGGCGCTGAACCGGGCCGCGAACCGTTCGGCCAGGTAGGGAATGTCGCCGTGGCGGCAGCGCAGGGGCGGCACGTGGAGCACGGCAAAGGCCAGCCGGTCCAGGAGGTCGGGCAGGAGCCGGCCGCGCCGCACCAGGTCGCGTGGATCGCGGTTGACCGCCGCCACGATCCGCACGTCCACGGCCAGGGAATCGCTCGCCCCCAGGCGCTCGAAGACGCCGTACTCCAGGACCCGCAGCAGCTTTTCCTGGACCGCCCGGGGCGCGGCCTGGAGTTCGTCGAGAAACAGCGTGCCCCGGTCCGCCGCCTCGAACCGACCCGGCCGTCGCCGGGCCGCGCCGGTGAAGGCCCCGGCCTCGTGGCCGAAGAGTTCGGCTTCGAGCAGGGTGCGCGGCAGGGCCGCCAGGTTGACCGTGACGAACGGCCGCTCCCAGCGCGGGGAATGGAAGTGCAGGCGGGCGGCGGCCAGTTCCTTGCCCGTGCCCCGCTCGCCCACGAGCAGGGCCGGCCGGTCCGCCCGGGCGGCGGCGGCCACCTGCTCCATGAAGGCCAGAAAGGCGTCGGACTGGCCCAGGGCTTCGACCATTCCCGGCGTTGCAATCGGCATGGCGAATTTCACCTCTTTTGTGGCGGATCAGACCACGAGGCGGCGAGAAGTGCAAGTTTCTCGCGCCTTGGCTTGCGCAACTGTCTGAAATACCTGCTTGCCCCGTGCGGCACGCCTTTTGCGATGGACCCGGCATCACCGCGCCCCCACGGCGCGGTCCGGAGGAACGCCATGGGTATTTTCAGCCGCTTCAGGGACATCATCCATTCCAACATCAACACCATGCTGGACAAGGCCGAGGATCCGGAAAAGCTGATCCGCCTCATGATCCAGGAGATGGAAGAGACGCTGGTCGAACTCAAGGCCGACTGCGCCCGGGCCATGGCCCAGGCCGCCAAGACCGGCCGCGAACTGGCCGGCGTCCGCGACCGGGCCGCCCGCTGGGGCGAGAAGGCCGAACTGGCCGTGGACAAGGGCCGCGAGGACCTGGCCCGCGAGGCCCTGCTCGAAAAGCGGAGCCACGACGCCCGGGCCGAGGCCCTGGCCACGGAACAGGCGGCCATGGACGGCATGATCGAGGCCTGCCGCGAGGACATCGGCCGGCTCGAGGAAAAGCTGGCATCGGCCAAGGAGCGCCAGCGCACCCTGCTCCACCGCCACATCCGGGCCACGGGCAAGAAGCGCGTCCGCGAGGACATCTCCCGGGCCGACTCGGCCGAGGCCATCCTCCGGTTCGAGCAGTTCGAAAGCCGCATCGAGCGCCTGGAAGCCGAGGCCGAACTGGCCGGCTCGGCCGCCGGAATCCGCCGGCCGGCCGAGGGCGAAAGCCTGGAAGCCCGCTTCGACCGCCTGGCCGCGGACGAGGAAGTGGAGCGCGAACTGGCCCGCATCAAGGCCAAGCGCCAGGGCTAGCCGTCACGAAGCGCCCGTACGCCCTTGACGCGGACGCGACGGCCGTGAATCCTCTGGCAGCCTGCCAGGCGAACAACGGGCGGCCTCGGTCCGTCGCCACGGAAACACGCGGCCGCGAACGGGCCGGGATCGGCGCACGCGTCGGTTCCGGCCGTAAGGAACAACCATGATGGGACTTTTGACGGCGTTGGTCATGGCCGGAGCCACGATTGTCGGCCTGGTGATCCTCGGAACCATCTTCCTGCTCGGCGTGCGGCTCCTGCGCCCCGGGGCCGCCAAACCGCGCGGCAACGACGCCGAGGAGGCCCAACTCCTCCAGGAGATCCACCGCAGCCTGTCGCGTCTGGAAGAACGCGTGGAAACCCTTGAAACCCTGGTGCTCGAACCCAGGCGTCGCACAGAGGACGGACAATGAGGCACTACAGCCAGTTGCGCTGGAACCAGCTCTACCGCTCCCGGTCCGGCATGCTCCTTGGCGTGTGCAAGGGGCTGGCCCGGTTCCTGGACGTGCCGGTCTTCTGGTTCCGGATCTTCATCCTGGTCCTGACCCCGTTCACCGGCGTCTGGCCCATGGTCGGGGCCTACCTGCTCGCCGGCTTTTTCATCAAGCCCGAACCCGTGCTGCCCCCGGACTCGGACGAGGAGCGGGCCTTTTACGACGACTACGTCGCCTCCCGGACCAATGCCCTGGAGCGGGTCAAACGCCGGTTCGAACGGCTCGACCACCGCATCCGACGCCTGGAGGACCACGTCACCTCCCGCGAATACGACTTCGACCGGCGGCTCCGCCAGCCGTAGGGAGAGGCTGAAGAAAAGATGCCTCCGGCGGCCGGGAGGGGGGTCACCCCCCTCCCGGACCCACCCGGTCCAGGGTCACGACTGTCTTTCGGACGCCTTCTCTTATCCCTGGGCCGCCTTGGCCAACCGCTCGCCCAGGGCGTGGGCCTTGGCGCAGTCCTGGGGAAAGACCTCCTCCCGCCGTTTCGCCTTGGCGGCCGGGTCAAAGCGCGTGGACAGGTATTTGGAATAGTCGTCGAACTGGTAGGTGTCCGTCACCGCCAGCGTTTCGCAGCTCCCGAACACCATTTCCAGGTACTTCCGCGTGACCGCCATGGCGGTGTCCTGGCCGTAGGCCGGGATGTCCGCCTCGGACACGTTCATGGTGTAGAGGACCGCGGTCGGGATCTTGCGTGGAAAGAGCGCCTCGTAATTGGGCGTGTAGGTGAAGTACGGGAAGAGGAGCCGCTCCAGAAACGAGCGCATCTCCCCGGTCTCGGTCCGGAAATAGATCGGCGAGCCCAGGATCAGGACGTCCGTTTCCGCCACCTTGGCCAAAAGCGGCGTCAGGCCGTCCTTGACCGCGCACCGGCCGTAGCTCTTGCCGCCGATCTTCTTGCACGCGAAACAGCTGACGCACCCCTTGTAGTCCAGGTCGTAGAGGTGCACGAGCTCCGTTTCCGCCCCCCTGCTCTCCGCTCCCCGCAATGCATGTGAAAGCAGCGTGGCCGTGTTCCACTTCTTTCTCGGGCTGCCGTTTATCGCCAGAACGTTCATGGCGCCTCCTTGGGATTCCGTCTCTCCTGCTAGGACTTCCCGCCTTTGGGCGCAAGAACGCACGAAAAGGAAACCGAGGCACTCGGCGGATACCGTGAGGAGGGGAAAGGAAGAGGCCTCCGGCGGCCGGGAGGGGTGACCCCTCCCGGACC
>CAZIJE010000140.1:0-9091 GCA_964539435.1 uncultured Desulfovibrio sp. | reverse complement strand
GGTCCGGGGGGCGTGACGCCCCCCGGCCGCCGGAGGCCTCCCCCCCTCACGCCTCGTCGGCCACGGCGTTTCGCAGCACGCCGTAGCCTTCGAGTTCGATCTCGCAGACGTCGCCGGGCTTGAGGAAATAGGGCGGGGTGCGGGCGAAGCCGACACCGGAGGAGGTGCCGGTGACGATGACGTCGCCGGGGGCCAGGGTCATGGCCTCGGACAGGGTGGCGACGAGCGCGGCCACGTCAAAGAGCATGTCCGCGGTGGAGGCCTCCTGCATGGTCTCGCCGTTGACCCGGGTGGTCAGGCGCAGCCCCCGTGCGCCTGGCGGCAGTTCGTCCGTGGTGCACAGTTCCGGGCCGAACGCGCCCGTGTTGTCGAAATTCTTGCCCAAAAACCACTGGCTGGACCGGAACTGGTAGTCGCGTACCGAACCTTCGTTGAACAGGGCATACCCGGCCACATGGGCCAGGGCGGCGTTCGGCGGGATGTGTCGGCCGCCGAGGCCGATCACGGCCGCCACCTCGCCTTCGAAATCGAGCTGCCGGGACACCCTGGGCCGGATGAGCGGCGCGTCGTGGCCGATCAGGGTCGTGGCCATGCGGCCGAAAAAGACGGGGTGTTCCGGCAGACGCTGGGGGTCGATCTCCACGGCGTGGTCCACATAGTTGAGGCCCACGCAGACGATCTTGCCCGGATCGGGCACCGGCGGTAGCAGGCGGACCGAGGAAAACCGGACCTGGGCCGAGGCCGGAGCCGTGGCCGCGGCCTCTCGGACAGCTTCCAAACCGGCGTCGCCCAGGGCCAGGAGGGCCTTCATCGAACAGGGCAGCCCGGGCGCGGCCGCTTTCAGATCGACCATCACGTCGCCAAGGCGCAGTCCCAGGCGCGGACCGCTCGGATGAGAAAAGGTGACGAGACGCACGGCCACTCCTTTTGGGGCGGATAGGCCACCTTAGGAGCGCCCCCAGGCATCGTCAAGAACGGCGGGCCAGGGGATGCATGACAGATCCATCATCCGCGCCCGGGTGCGAAACCGGTCGCATCGTGGGAAGCAGGCCGTTGTCATGGCGGAAACGCGACGAAGCCGGAAGGAGCATTTCGGGAGCGAAGGCCGGGGCGGCCCTGGTCGGCAGCAGCGCCTGCCGGGAGATCGGAAACGGGCGGCTAGCGGCCCTGGGGCAGGGTCTGGTCGCCGGCCAGGCTCGTGACCAGGGACAGGAGGGCCAGGCCCTTCATGTCCGGCAGGGACACGGCCGAGGAGAGCTTTTCGAACAGGCCGGTTTTCTTCTTCGGGCCCTTGAACAGCGGCACGTCGCCGGCCAGGCCCAGCTGCTGCTTGAGGTAGTCCACGGCCTCTTCCTGGCCGCCGAGCTCGTCTACAAGCCCCAGGTCCTTGGCCCGCTCGCCGGTCATGGCCCGGCCGTCGGCGATCACGTCGATGGAGGCCTTGGACAGCTTGCGCTCGGCCGCCACGTCGCCGCTGAACTGCCGGTTGAGGTCGGCGATGAGCGTGCTCAGATAGGCCCGCTGCTCGTCCGTGAGGGGCTTGAACGGCGACCCCGCGTCCTTGAGATTGCCCGTGGTCAGGGACTCGAAATTGACGCCGAGCTTTTGGAGCAGGTCCTGGGCGTTGGCGAACTGGGTCATGACGCCGATGCTGCCGGTGATGGCGCCCCGGTTGGAAAAGATGCGGGAGGCCGGACAGGCGGCGTAGTAGCCGCCCGAGGCCGCCACCGAGGCGAACGAGGCCACCACGGGCTTGACCTGGCCGAGCTTTTTGACGGCCATGTACATCTCCTGGGACGGCCCGAAGGCCCCGCCCGGAGAATTGACCCGCACGACCACGCCCTTGACGGAATCGTCCTTGCGCAGCTTGCGGATGAAGGCCACCACCTCGTCGGCGTCGGTGATGGGACCTTCGATCTTGACCACGCCGATGCGGGCCTCGGCCGCACCGAAAAGGCGCTCGCCCTCCTCGTCGTGGCCCAGGACGCCGAAGGCGGCCGTGATCCCGAGAACCAGGACCACGGCCGCCACGGCGATGACGAGCCCGAACAGGCCGGGCCGTCGCGTAGCGAACGAAGGATTAGCGCTGGGCATCCTCTTCCAACTTCTGGCGCAGCAGCTCGCCAAGGTTGCTGCCCGTGTCCGAGGGGCCGGCGGTCCGGAACTCCTTGGCCTTTTTCTTGTCCTCTTCGTCCTTGATGGACTTGATGGACAGGCCGAGCCGGCGCTCGTCGGCGCTGACATGGATGACCTTGGCTTCGATCTCGTCCCCTTCCTTGTACAGCTCGGCCGGGGTCTTGACCTTCTTGCGGCTGATCTCCGAGACGTGGACCAGGCCTTCGATGCCTTCCTCGACCTCCACGAACAGGCCGAAGTCCGTGATGTTGGTCACGGTGCCCTTGACCATGGCGCCGACCGGGTAGGTGTCGGGCACGCGGGTCCAGGGGTCTTCGGACAGCTGCTTGATGCCGAGGGTGAACTTCTCGTTTTCCTT
Organism: uncultured Desulfovibrio sp.; assembly: GCA_964539435.1. Taxonomy (GTDB): domain Bacteria; phylum Desulfobacterota; class Desulfovibrionia; order Desulfovibrionales; family Desulfovibrionaceae; genus Solidesulfovibrio. The sequence continues at coordinate 6,597 of CAZIJE010000140.1, read as the reverse complement.
GTCCACGGTCAGGACCTTGGCCATGACGGTGTCGCCGCTTTTAAACATCTCGCCCGGGTGGCGGACCTTCTTGGTCCAGGAGATGTCCGAGACGTGGATCAGGCCGTCGATGCCGTCCTCGATGCCGATGAAGATGCCGAATTCGGTGATATTTTTCACCGAGCCCTCAAGGACGGTGCCCTCGGGGTACTTCTCGGCCACGATGTCCCAGGGGTTGGGCCGGACCTGCTTCATGCCAAGCGAGATCCGCTTCTTGTCCGGATCCACGGACAGGACCACCACCTCGACCTCGTCGCCGACGTGGACCATCTGGCTCGGGTGGCGGAGCTTTCTGGTCCAAGACATCTCGGAGATGTGGACCAGGCCCTCGACGCCGGCCTCGAGCTCGACGAACGCGCCGTAGTCCACCAGGTTGGTCACCTTGCCGGACAGGCGGGTGCCCTCGGGGTACTTGCCGGCGATGTTTTCCCAGGGATCGGCCACCAGCTGCTTCATGCCCAGGGAGACCTTCTGCTTCTCCTGGTCGAAGGACAGGACCTTGAGCTCGAGCTCGTCGCCCAGGTGGACCAGTTCCTTGGGATGCTTGATGCGCTTCCAGGACATGTCCGTGATGTGCATCAGGCCGTCGAGGCCGCCGAGGTCGACGAAGACGCCGTACTCGGTGATGTTTTTCACGCGGCCGGTGACGGTCTGGCCTTCCTCGAGGGTCTTGAGCAGGTCCTTGCGCATGGAATCGCGCCGCTCTTCGAGCAGCACCCGCCGGGAAACGATGACGTTGCTGCGGCGGCGGTTGATTTTCAGCACGCGGAATTCGAACTCCTGGCCGACCAGGGCGTCCATGTCGGGCACGGGCCGCAGGTCGACGTGGGAGCCGGGCAGGAAGGCTTCGACGCCGCCCAGGTCGACCGTGTAGCCGCCCTTGATGCGGCGCACGATCCGACCGGTGATGACGTCATCTTTTTCCTGAATTTCCTCGAGCTTATCAAAAAGCTGCATCCGCTTGGCCCGTTCGCGGGACAGGTAGATGGTGCCTTCGGATTCGTTCTTGGAGACGACGTAGACGTCGATCTGATCGCCGACATTGACTTCGAGCTCGCCGGCGGCGTCAAGGAATTCGTTGACGGGAATCTGGCCCTCGGACTTGAAGTTGACGTCCACGAGGACGTGCTCCTTGCCGATGCGGACCACGACGCCCTGGGTGATGGAACCTTCTTCCAGGTCGCCGAAATCCTCATTGAGGTAATTTTCGAGGGCCGCTTCGAAGTTGACTTCCATCTCCGAGTTAGGGTTGCTTTTCATTTCCGGGGTTTTGTCCATGAGTTGACCTCCAACGCGATCTGTCCCTTTGGAAAGGATTTAGCGTCATAGCAGAAACGCGGTACGGGCACAACCAGAATGTCTCCTCCCGCGCCGGCATCCCGCCGCCAAAGCCGCCTGCCGTGCGCGTGATCGATTGGACCTCGTGGCGTGAGGCCGGGGCCGCCTGCCTATGCCCGGGTGCGGCCGGCGGCGCGGGACGCGAGCAGGCGGTGCAGGGAGCCGGCAATGGCCTTGGCGGTGTCGGCATCGTAGAGCCGGCGGGCCAATTCCGCGGCGTAGAGGGTCTGCCGGTCCGTGGCCACGCCCGCGGCAATGGCGCTTTTGAGGAGGTCGAGAATCTCGGACTCCGCCCCGCAGGCCGTTGCGCAGCGGATGACCAGGTCCAGCGCCTCGGGCGCCTGGCCCGCGTCCCAGGCCAGGAAGGCGTATTCCAGGGCGTAATCGGGATACTGCTCCCGCCCGGGCTTCAGGAAGCCAAGGTCAAAGGCCCGGCCGAGGCCGAGCAGGACCTCGGCCAGGAAGAGGAACACCGCCTGCGGCCTGGCCTCGGCCACGGCGGCGTCCGGGACCGGGCCGACCCGTTTTTCCAGGGGCAACCGGCCCAGGGCCGCGTCAAGGACCCGCGCCGCCTCGGCGGCCTGGCCCTGGCGCAGGCACACGAGGGCCAGTTTCGCGGCGGCGACGAACCCCTCCGCGCCCGCCAGGCCGGCGGCCAGGGACAAGGCGCTTCGGGCCTGTTCCAGGTCGCCCCGCCTGGCGGCGATGCTGCCCAGACCATGGGCCGCGCGGCGGGCGCTTTCCCCGGAAAGGGCCCCGTGGCCGGCGAAGACCCGCAGCCCTTCCGCAATGGGGCCGCCGTAGCGCATGGCGTGCAGGTACCGGGCCTCGGCCTCGGCCACCGTCCGGGCCTGGGAGGGCAGACGCGGATTGCGCGCGGTTTCTTCCTCCAGGCGCTCCAGAACGGTCCGGGCCCGCGCGGCGCTGGTGTGGTATTTCCGGCATTGCTCCTGCCCCCGCTCCCCCACGGCCCGATACTTCTCGCTGTGGGCCCGCATGTCGGACAGGATGTCCAGGATGGTGTCCGGCCTGTAGCAGACCAGGTGCTCGCCGTCCCGGAAGTGTTCGGCCACGCCGCATCCCCCTTCCTCGGTGAGCAGGACCGTGCCGGCCGCCAGGGCCTGGAACACGCGCAGCGTCAAGCCGCTAAAAAGGTTCTCATTGAGGACGACCTGGGAGCGCGCGAAAAGGCGCTGCATCTCCCGCCGGCTGACCTGGTCGGCGATGGTGACCGGATAGCGCTCCCGCAGGAACCGGAGGAGGTTTTTCCGTTTGGTCCGGTGTTGGGTCGTCCTCCCGACAAAGGTGAGGAAATGCTCGTTTTCCTGGGGCGGGAGGAAGTCCTCCTCGAGGACGCAAAGCGGCAACCAGGCCGCGTTGATCCCGTGCCGCCGCAGGGCCTCGGCCGAGGACAGCTGGTCCACGAAGACGTGGTCCACGACCCGCATGAGGGGGCGCAGCCAGAATTCGTTGATTGGCGCGTCGATGCCATAGGCCGCCAGCCTGTGGCGACACTGGTGGAACTCCAGCGGCAGGTCCGTCCTGCCCCACAGTTCCAGCAGCACGATATCCGGGGCGGGGCAGGCCGCTTCCACCAGGTCGTTCAGGGAGCGGTCGGACCGCAGGCGGATCTCCACGACCTCGTGGCCTGCCTGTCGCAGCCCCTGGCCGAGAAACGTGCCGCAATAGACGATCTTCATGGCTGTCCATGTCCCCCGGCCCCGCCTCGCCCCGAGGCGCGTCCTCAGGCCAGGGCCACCAGATCGTAGTCCTTGGCCTCCTCGATGGTCGCCGTGACCATGGCCCCGGGCCGGACGCCCGGGCCGCTCACATAGGTGACGCCGTCGATCTCAGGGGCCTGGAACCAGGTCCGGCCCACGTGGAGGCCGGGCCACTCGGGGTGGACGGCGTCGACCAGGACCTCCTGGTCCGCGCCCACGAACCCTTCCAAAAAGTCGGCGCTGATCTCCTTCTGGGCGGCCATGATGGCCGCGACCCGCCGGGCCTTGACGTCGCGCCGGACCTGGCCGGGCATGGTCGCGGCCGGGGTCCCCTCCTCGGCGTGGTAGGGAAACACGCCCACATGGGTCAGCCGGGCCCGTTTGACGAAGCGCAGGAGCGTCTCGAAGTGCTCTTTTTTCTCGCCCGGCAGGCCCACGATGAAGGTGGAGCGCAGGGCCGCGTCCGGGAAGTGGCGACGCACCCGGCCCACCACCGCGTCCGCGTCGGCCGCCCTGGGCCGGGCCATGGCCGTGAGCATCTCCGGGTGGACGTGCTGGAACGGGATGTCGAAATACGGCACGAACGGCCGGCCGGCCCCGGCCAGAAACGACAGCAGGCCCTCGGTCACGCCCGAGGGATAGAGGTAGAGAAGCCGCAGCCACTTGAGGCCGGAAAGCGGCAGGAGCTTTTCCAGCAGGGCCCGAAGCCCCCCCGCAAGCCCCAGGTCCCGGCCATAGGCCGTCACGTCCTGGGCCACCACCACGATCTCGGACGCGCCCCGGTCGAGCAGCTCCCGGGCCTCGGCCACCAGCCCGTCCACGGGCCGGCTGACGAGCCTGCCCCGGATGGAGGGGATGGTGCAGTAGCGGCAGGCGTGGTCGCAGCCCTCGGCTATCTTGAGATAGGCGAACGACGGCGGCGTGCTGGCCAGCCGGCCCGTGGGCGCGGCCGCCTCGGCCTGCAAGGCTTCGGCCAACCGGCCCGGGATCAGGTCGAGCTCCGTGGGCAGGCCCCAGACGTCCACCTCGGGCAGGCCCTGGCGCAGGTCCTCCCCGAACCGGGCCGGCAGGCAGCCCATGACCGCCAGCGTCGGCCGGGGCGAGAGGTCCCGGATGGCCTCGGCCGCCTCCAGGATGGCGGCCACGGACTCCTCCACGGCCGGGGCGATGAACGAGCAGGTATTGATGACCACCAGGTCGGCCTGGCGCGGATCGTCGACCGGTTGGGTGCGAAACGGCAGGCCGCCCAGGGCCACTTCGGTGTCCACGCGGTTTTTGGGACAGCCGAGGCTTATGGCGTGCACCTTGTATGTCTTTGGCATGGATCGGCCTCCCTCCTTGCGGGCGGTGTCGGGCCGGGCTACCATGGGAGAGCCGCGATGGCAAAACCGCCGGCCCCGGCCGGCCCGGAGGCGCCATGGACACGGACCGCGATCTGCCGACCTGCCTGTGTCTGTACGGCAGCGGCGCCGATCTCCTCAACTGTTTCGAACAGGCCCGGCAGGCCGGCGTCAACGGCCCGGGCGACGCCTTTGCCGGCGTGTTCCTGGCCGCCGCCCCCACCGCCCCGGCTCCCGAGGCCGCCCGGGAGGCCCGGGAGCTCGGCATCGACTGGCACGACGACCTGGGCGACATGCTGGCCAGACGCCAGCCCGGCCTGCTCCTGCTCCTCGGCCAGGACTGCGTCCTCCCCGACACCCTGCCCCGCGCCTGGCGGTGTCTGCCGCCGCCCGACGCCAGGCTTCTTCTCAACCTGGTCTCCCGGGCCGCGAGCCACGCCGCCTGCCGGCCGGACCTGGCCCGGGCCAGGCGGCTCCTGGCCAACGTGCTCGACCGCATGGACGACGAGATCGCCCTGCTCTCCCCGGACGGCACCCTGCTCGACGCCAACGCGAGGCTGGCCGAGCGCCTGGACTGCCCGCGCGAGGCCCTGGCCGGCCGGCCCGGCGCGACCGTGTTCCCGGACTTCCCGGACCTCCGGTCCCCGGCCGGGGACGGCGGCCTGTCCATCGCCGCCGCCCTGGCCCAGGGCCGCAAGGCCGCCCGCGAGACCTCGCGCGTGGACCGGCGCGGCCGGCTGCGCTACTTCCGCCTGACCTTCTACCCCGTGCCCGGCTCGGACGGCCGCCTCGACCACATGGCCGTGCTGCGCCGCGACATCACCCAGGACGTGTTCCTGGAGCGCCGGCTCCAGAAGTCCGAGCGCTTGGCCGCCATCGGCGAACTGTCCATGTTCATCTCCCACGAGATCAGAAATCCCCTGTTCGCCATCGCCGGTTTCGCCAACGCCCTGCTGCGGGCCAAGGACCTGGGCGAGGCCAGCCGGGAAAAGGCCTCCATCATCCTGTCCGAATCCCGGCGGCTGGACGCCATCCTCAAGGACATCATCAATTTCGCCCGGCCGACCGCCTCCCAGCCCGGCGAGGTCAACGTCAACGAGGTGGCCGCCCGCACCACGGCCCTCATGCGCCTTGGCCTCGAAAAGCAGGGCATCACCCTGGAGCTGTCCCTGTCGCCCGACGCCCCCCTGGCCCGGGGCGACCCCGAGACCCTGACCCAGTGTCTCCTCAACTGTCTGAAAAATTCCATGGAGGCCATGCCCGACGGCGGCCGCATCACCGTAGTCACGGGCCTGCGCCAGGGCCGGGTCTTCCTGTCCGTGGCCGACGACGGCCCGGGCATTGCCCCGGAAGTGCTGCCCCATGTGTTCAACCCGTTTTTCACCACCCGCGACAAGCGGTCCGGCCTCGGCCTGGCCATGACCAAAAAAATCCTGGAAGACCTGGGCGGGGCCGTGGACCTGGAAAGCGAGCCCGGCCAGGGCACCACGGTCACCCTGTACCTGCCGCCCTATCTCGAACTGTTCCCCGAGGAGGAATGATGCCCGCAACGTCCCCGGCCGCGCCGACCAAGGTGGTGCTGGCCACCCGCAACAACGGAAAAATCAAGGAACTCGCCGCCCTGCTCGCGCCGCTCGGCGTCACCGTGGTCGGCCTGGCCGACTTCCCGGACATCGGCGACATCCCCGAGACCGGCGACACCTTCCTGGAAAACGCCCGCATCAAGGCCAGGGCCGTGTGCCAAGCCACGGGCCTGGTCAGCCTGGCCGACGACTCCGGCCTGTGCGTGGACGCCCTGGCCGGCGCGCCGGGCGTCTATTCGGCCCGGTTCGCCGGGGAGGACGCCACCGACGCGGCCAACAACGCCAAACTCCTGGCCGCCCTGGCCCATGTGCCGGAAAAGGACCGGACCTGCCGCTTCGTGTCCGTGGTCGTGGCCGCCAGCCCCGACGGCCGGGAACTGGCCGCCGAGGGGACCTGGGAAGGCCGGGTGGCGACGGTCCCGGCCGGGAACGGCGGCTTCGGCTACGACCCCCTCTTCTTCGATCCCGCGGCCGGCAAGACCGCGGCCGAACTGACCGCGAGCGAAAAAAACGCCCGCAGCCACCGCGGCAAGGCGTTGGCGAAACTCGTGGCCGACTGGGAAGCGTTCTGGCGGC
>CAZIJE010000139.1:0-9152 GCA_964539435.1 uncultured Desulfovibrio sp. | reverse complement strand
GCCCTGTTCGAAAACCGCCGGGAAGACGCCACGGCCATGGCCGAGGCCCTGCTGGCCCGGGCCCCGGATGCCCCCCTGGCCCAGGCCACGGCCGGCCTGGCCGCCATGGCCGCCTTCGACCTGCCCCTGGCCCGGACCCGGTTCGAAAAGGCCCTGGCCCTGGACCCGGGATTCGTGGCCGCCGCCGTCTACCTGGCCCGCATCCAGCTCGGCTCGGACGAACTGGACGCGGCCTGGTCCACCATCCGGAAGGCCCTGGCCGCCGCGCCGGACGAGGCCGTGGTCCAGGCCACGGCCGGGTTCGTGCGCCTGGGATTTCGCGACTTCAAGGGGGCCGAGGCCTTTTTCGACCGGGCGGCCGCCCTGGACCCGGGCCTGGGCGACGCCCTGCTCGGCCTCGGCTACGTGGCCTTTTCCCGGGGCCAAAAGGGCCTGGGCCTGGAACGGATGCTCGGGGCCACGCTCCTTTCCCCGCGCCTGTCGCTCCTCCAGTCGGCCCTCGGCAAGGCCCTCTACCAGAACCGCGACTTCGAAAAGGCCCTGGCCACCTACGACTACGCCGCAACGCTCGATCCGCGCGACCCCACGCCCCACCTCTACAAGGGCATTGCCCTCACCGACCTCAACCGGCCGGGCGAGGCGGTCATGGAGATCAACCGGTCCATCGCCAAAAACGGCAACCAGGCGCTGTTCCGCTCCCGCCTGACCCTCGACCGCGACCTGGCCGTGCGAAACGCCGACCTGGCACGGTCCTACACCCTGCTGGGTCTTGGCGACTGGGCCTATTCCAAGGCCGTGACGGCCGTGAAAAACGATCCCCTGAACCCGTCGGCCCACCAGTTCCTGGCCCACGCCTATCTGGCCACCCGGCAGCGCCTCGGCGCCGCCGGCTCTGAGCTCCTCCAGTATCGGCTCCTCTCCCCGGCCAACCAGAACACCTACACCGTGTACAACGACTACACCCCCATGTTCGAAATGCCGTACCTGCGGCTGGAAACCGTGGGCAGCGGCGGGATATGGAGCAACGGCCACGGGTCCTGGAGCGCCACGGCCAACGCCTACGGCGGCCTGCCCGGCTTCGCCGCCCGGGCCATGGCCTCGGGCGAGGGGGACGCGGGTTTTCGCGGGGCCAACGGCTACAGCCGGGACGTGCAGGCCCTCGGTCAGGTCAAGTGGGAGCCCACGGTGTTTCACTCCCTCCAGGCCTCGGTCCAGACCCTGGACCTGGCCGCCGGCGACGTCCGTCACGCCAGCGACAGCACGTATGCCGCATCGCCGAACCGGCAGGAGTACGTCTACGACCGCAAGGGCGACCTGGGCTACGTCCACCGCTTCGGCCCCAAGGCCTCCTTTATCGGCTACTTCGCGGCCGGCGGGTATGCCAACCCCTCCACGGAGCGGGAGTACTCCCTTTCGCAGTCCGGCCGGACCGTGACCTCCCAGGCTGCGTCCTACGACTTTTTCTACAACCAGCGCTATGTGAACGCCCAGGTCCAGCAGAACCTGGTCCTTGGCGACCACACCCTCCGGTTCGGCGGCGACTGGTTTTCCGGGGAGACCGATGCGCTGTTCAAAACCGCCACCGTATGGCTGACCCAGGGCCGCCTGGACGACGAGTCCTTCCTGCGGCAGCGCTACGTCACCCCGGACAGGGCCGGCAGCGTCTACGCCGTGGACTCCTGGAAGCTCGCCCCGGGCCTTGTAGTCGAACTCGGCTTCGGCTACGAAGCCGCCCGGTCCTCGCGTCCCGGCTGGCCCGACTCCGTAACGTCCTGGACCCTGACCCCGAGGGTCGGCATCAACTGGCAGGCCACGCCGGACCACACCCTGCGCCTGGCCTTCCAGCGCTACGGCAACACCCACTCCCTGACCCAGGAGGTCCTGGCCCCGGCGGAAACGGCCGGCTTCCCCGGCCGGCTCAACGCCTACGACGGCTCCATCGTCACCGAGGCCGGCGCGGCCTGGGAGGCCCAGTGGGACGAGCGGACCTTCACCGTGGCCAAGCTCGACTACCACTTCCTGGAGGACATCCAGTACGACCCCCTGTCCGCCTCCACCAGCCGGATCAGGACCGGCTTGGAGCGGTGGCTGGGCTCTCTCGGCGTCAACCGCATCCTCATGCCGTCGCTCGGGCTCTCGGTCTACGGCGTGGCCAAGCGGCTGGCGGCGGACAACAGCGTGGTCCGGCGGGGCCTTGGGGACAACTTCTTCGAGGCCGACGGCATCGCCAGCCTGAACTTCCTCCACCCAAGCGGCTTCGGGGCCTCGGTCACCGGCACCCTGGCCAACCAGTTCCACTACGACGACGCCTACGCCACCCTCGGCGGCGACCGCCGCAAGGACAACCTGTTCGGCATGCTCGACGCCAAGGTCTCCTACGAGTTTCCTGGCAAGCGGGGGTTCGTGTCCGTGTCCGGCTACAACCTGACCGACACCCGGTTCGCCTACCGCCTGGAGCCCCTGGCCCTGGACTCCTTCTCGCCGGCCCGTCAGATCGTCTTCAAGATCGGCTGGTTCTTTTGATGGGGCAAAGGGTCGTGGGGAAAGCCTCCGGCGGCCAAAGGGCCTTGCCCTTTGGAAACCCGTGAGGGGGTACGCGGCGCGTTTGGGCGGGATGGCAGCATTCCGTGCCGGGACAATCGAAAACGAGACGAGGGGGCGTGCGTGCCGGAAAACGGCGAGACGCAGGCGGGCCGGACCCGCTCGCGCATCCTGGGCCTGGCCGTCGGCCTGGCCGTCTGGGGGCTTGTAGTCCTGGCCGGGTTGTCGCCGTTTGGCCCGCCGCTCGAAAACATGGCCCTGGACGCGGCCTACGCCCTGCGGACGAGCCGGGCCCGGCCGCCGGAGCTCCTGGTCGTGGCCGTGGACGAGCCGTCGTTCCAGGAGATCGGCCTGCCCTGGCCCTGGCCCAGGCGGCTCCACGCGACGCTCCTGGCCCGCCTGCACGAAGCCGGGGCCCGGCTCGTGGTCCTGGACATGGTCTTTGCCGAGCCGTCCGATCCCGTGGACGACGCCGCGTTGGCCGACGCCCTGGGAAGGGGCGGCCCGGTGGTCCTGGCCTCGGCCCTGGACACGGCCGACGACCCGGCCTTCAGCCGCCAAATCCTGGTCCCGCCCCTGCCCCTTTTCCGCGACACGGCCGCGGGCGTCGGCCTGGCCGTGCTGACCCCGGACCCGGACGGCGCGGTCCGCCGTTTCGCCACCCGCCAGGCCGGCCTGCCGACGCTGGCCGGCGCGGCCATGGGCCTGCTCGCCCCGGAGGGCGCGGTCCCGGACGTGGCCGGCCTGATCGACTACCCCGGTCCGGCCCGGACCGTTGACACGGTTTCCTACGCTGCGGTCATCGATGCCGAGCAACCGCTGCCGGCCGACCGGCTCCGGGGCAAGGTGGTGGTGGTCGGCCGTTCCCTGGCCGCCTCGGCCGCGCCCCTCGGCCAGGCCGACGCCTTTGCCACCCCGTTTTCCCGGACCACGGGCCTGCCCACGCCCGGCCCCGAGATCCACGCCGCCATCCTGCACACCCTGCTTGGCGGCCGGCCGGGCCGGGAGGTCCCGCTGCCGGCCATGCTGGCCTGGACCGGCTGGCTGTTGCCCGTGGCCGGGATGGTCCTTTTCCGGCTGCGCGCCGCGCCGGCCGCCGCCCTGGCCTCGGGCATGGCCGCCGCCCTGGCCGCCGCCGCAACCGGACTCTTCGTCTGGCGGTTCGTCTGGGCGCCGCCGGTCCTATTGGCCGGCGGCCTGCTCGCCACCGGCGCGGCCGCCACCCTCTACCGGAGCCTTGAGGAACTGCGGGAAAAGCGGTTCCTGACCCGGGCCTTTTCCCGGTACGTCGCGCCCCAGGTGGTCCGCGACCTGATCAATCGGCCCGAGCTGCTGGAACTCGGCGGCCAGGAGGCCGAGGTCACGGTCTTTTTCTCGGACCTCGTCGGCTTCACCTCCTTTTCCGAAACCCTGTCCCCGCGCGAGCTGATCGGCATCTTGAACGCCTGGTTCACGCCGGCAACCGACATCATCCTCCAAAGCGGCGGCACGCTGGACAAGTTCATCGGCGACGCCATCATGGCCTTCTGGGGGGCCCCGCTGCCCGACCCCGGCCACGCGGCCAAGGGGCTTGGCGCGGCCCTGGCCCTGCGCGACGCCATGACCCGGCTTTCGCGCGACTTCGCCGCCCGGGGCCTGCCGGCCCTGGACGCCCGCATGGGCCTGCATGCCGGACCGGCCGTGGTCGGCAACGTGGGTTCGCGCGACCGGTTCAACTACACCATCCTCGGCGACACCGTGAATCTGGCCTCGCGCCTGGAATCGCTCAACAAGTATTACGGCACCCGGATTCTGGCCACCGAGGCCACGGTGGCGGCCGGCGGCGACGGATTCGTCTGCCGCGAGGTGGACCGGGTCCGGGTCAAGGGCCGGGGGCATGCGGTCACGGTCTTCGAGCCGCTTTGCCTGGCCGGGGACCCCGGACCGGATTTCCTCGCCCCGTTCGTCGCGGCCAAAAACCTCTACGCGGCGCGCCGGTTCAGCGAGGCCCGAGACGGCTTCCTGGCGGCCGACGCGGCCCGGGGCCCCGCGGGCGACCCCGTGTCCCGGGTCTTTGCCGGCCGGTGCCGCGACCACCTGGCCGCGCCGCCGCCGGACGACTGGGACGGCGTGTTCGAGCCGGCCGGCAAGTGACGGCCCTTGCGCCGGCCGGGCCGACGGCATAAGACTATCCGCAACTCCCGAGCCCAAGGAGGCGCGCATGGCCACGAGCATTCCCGCCACCGTCTTCGCCGCCCAAAGCGGCGACCCCATCATCGATTCCCTGGTCTATGCCGGCCTGCCGCTGTGGACCGAGGAGTCGCCGTCCTCGGGCCTGACCGTGACCTACGCCTTCATGACCACGCCGCTGGCGCCCTCGGGCATGGAGGACCTGACCCGGGACTTCGCGCCGCTGAACATCACCCAGCAGTCCGCCGTCCGGCTGGTCTACGCCACGGCCGAGCCCCTGACCGGCCTGACCTTCCTGGAGACGGCCGACACCCTGCACGCGGACATCAGCTTCGGCACCGCCGACATCGAGGACCCCTTCACCATGGCCGTGACCGTCACGGACTACGCCATCCGGACCGACGCCACGGGCGCGAGCACTCTGGACCGCCAGGACTACGTCTATTTCGACAACGCCGAATTCGGCGGCGTCATGGCCGATCCCCTGCCCGGCACCCTTGGCTACGAAACGGTCCTGCACGAGATCGGCCACACCCTGGGCCTCGACGACACGGCCTACACCCGGACCCTGCCGGCCCTGCTGGACAACACCGACTTCACGGTCATGTCCTACAACGAGACCGACACCTACAAGTCCACGTTCGCCCCCCTGGACATCCAGACCCTCCAGTACCTGTACGCCGACTCCGGCACCATCCGGCCCTTCGGCCTGGTGGCCGTGCCGGCCTGGCCGGGCGTGGACGCCACGCCGCCGGCCGGCGGCATCCTGGCCGTGGCCTGATCCCCTTTCCACGGCGCGACGGCCGGCAGGCCCTTCCCCGCGTCTGGTGGGGCCTGGACGTTTCCAGTCCACGGCCCCTTCGCCAGGCCTCCACGGGCCGTCCAAAGGCCCCGGACCCGTTGCCGGCCAGCCGGGTTTGGCGTATGTTTCGGCCGGCTGACATCCGTACCGCCCTGACGCGGGTCGGCCTGCCCGGGACGGCTTTGCCCGTCCGCCAAACGGAGAACGAACCAGCCGACCATGTCCTTCCCGCGTCGTTTCGTTTCGGCCATTGTCCATGGCCGCGCCCGGCCTGACAGGGTCGCCGCATGAACGGCCTGCCGCGCCCGGACCTCCCGCCAGGGACTGGCCAGGGACGCCTTGCGCCGTTTATTCTCGCTTGCCTCTTCCTGCTCCTCGCCGTCGTCCTTCCGCCCCGCCCCGTGGCCGGACAAGTCCCGGCCGAACCCGTTTTCAGGCAGCCGCGCCACCTCACCGTGGTCCTCGACCGGGACTATCCGCCCTACGTGTTTCCGAAACCCGACGGCGGGGTCCAGGGCATCCTGGTCGACCGGTGGCGGCTGTGGGAGGAGGCGACCGGCGTGCCCGTCACCCTTGTTCCCATGGAATGGGACGCGGCCCAGGACTACATGCTCGCGGGCAAGGCCGACGTCATCGACACGCTTTTCGAAACCGAACTCCGCCGCAAACACTATCTCTTCTCAAAACCCTACGCGACCATCGAGGTGCCGGTCTTCGTCCACAAGGACCTGGGCGGCCTGCGCGACAGCGCCTCCCTGCGCGGCTTTCCCGTGGGCGTGAAAGCCGGGGACGCCAGCATCGTCACCCTGCGCGACCTCGGCATCCAGTCCCTGATCCCCTTCGACAGCTACGAGGCCGTGATCCGGGCCGCCGGGGAAGGCAAGGTCAAGGTCTTTTGCGTCGACAAGCCGCCGGCCCTCCATTACCTCTACAAGCTCCGCCAGGAAGAGGCCTTCCGCCTGGCCTTCACCCTCTATTCCGGCCAGTTCCACCGGGCCGTGCGCCAGGGCGACGACGCGTTGCTGCGCTTCGTGGAAGACGGCTTTTCCCGCATCACCGCCGACCGATACGCAGCCCTTGACAGAAAATGGATGGGCGCGGCCCTGTTTCCCTCCGCCAGCTTCCGCCAGGCCCTGTGGGCCCTGGCCGGTGTCGCGGCCCTGGCCCTGGCCCTGCTCTCGGCCAACGCCGTGCTGCGCCGCAAGGTCCGCCGCCAGACCGCCACGCTCCAGGAACTGCTGGACGCGGTGGTGCGCAGCGAGGAGCGCTACCGGGAGCTGGTCGAGAACGCGGGCAGCGTCATCATCCGTCTGGACCCGATCGGCCGGGTCGTTTTCTGCAACGCCTTCGGCCAGCGGTTTTTCGGCCATACCCAGGAACAGATGCTCGGCCGGACCCTTGCCGGCTGCATCGATCCGCCCGAGGCCGACGGCGCGGCAAGCTGGGCCGCCCTCCTGGCCGCGGTGACCGACAGTGCCACCGGCACCCTGTCCGTGGACAGAAGACACCGCACGCGTGACGGCGACACCGTCTGGGTCGCCTGGTCGTTGCGGGCCCTCCGGGGCGCGGCCGGCGTCCCCGGGGAGTACCTGTGCGTCGGCGCGGACATCACGGAACGCAAGCAGACCGAGGAGGCCCTGGCCGCCAGCGACGCCCGCTACGCCCTGGTGGCCCGGGGGGCCAACGACGGGATATGGGACTGGGACCTGCGCGCCAATACGGTCTACTTTTCCCCGCGCTATCTGGAAATCCTCGGCCATGCCCCGACCGACGGCCCGCCCTCCCTGGAAGAGTGGACGGGCCGCATCCATCCGGACGACGCCGAGGCCGTGCTTGGCGAAAACAAACGCTGCATCAACGGCGAAATCGACAACTTCTCGATCGAATACCGGATGCGCCACCAGGACGGCTCCTACCGCTGGATCCTCGGCCGCGGGGCCAGCCTCAGGGACGCCGACGGCCAGGTCGTGCGCCTAGCCGGAACCCACACCGACATCACCCGCCGCAAGCAAGACGAGGAGACCCTGCGGGAAAGCCAGGACCAGCTCGCCAAGATTTTCCGCTACAGTCCCGTCGGCATCGCCGTCACCACCCGCAGCGAGGGCCGCATCGTGGACGTCAACGACGCCGGGGCCCGGATGTTCGGATACGAGAAATCCGACGTCTCGGGCCGCACCACCGTGGAGCTCGGCCTGTGGCAACGGCCCGAGGACCGCGAGGCCCTCATGGCCGAGATCGCGGCGCGCGGGTCCGTGGTGGGCAAGGAACTCGAACTGCGCCACAAAAACGGCACAACGGTCGTCACCCTTTATTCCGCCGTCCCCAACCAGGTCTACGGCGAACCCTGCCTCCTGGCGGTGCTGGTGGACATCACCGAACGCAAGGCCATGGAACAGGCGCTGCGGCGGTCCAAGGAGGTCGCCGAGGCGGCCAACCGGGCCAAGAGCGAATTCCTCTCCACCATGAGCCACGAAATCCGCACGCCCATGAACACCATCCTGGGCATGGCCGACATGCTGGCCGAAAGCGGCCTGCCGCCCGAACACGCCCAGGCCCTGACCGCCATCAAGGCCGCCGGCGCGGCCCTGCTCGGCCTGCTCAACGACATCCTGGACCTGTCCCATATCGAGGCGGGCGGCCTGATCCTGGAGGAAAAGGCCTGCGACATCGTGCTCCTGGCTTCCCAAGTGACGGACATGATGCGTCCTGCCGCCGCGCGCAAGGGCCTGGACCTGCGCCTGGACGTCCGGGCCGCCCTGCCTCCCCGGATCGCCTGTTCTCCGGACCGCATCCGCCAGGTGCTGGTCAACCTGCTCGGCAATGCCGTGAAATTCACGGACCAGGGCGAAATCGTTCTGGAAATCGACCGCGAAGAGCACGCGAGCACCGGCTCCTGGCTGCGGCTGGCCGTGCGCGACACCGGCATCGGCATTCCCGAAGAAAAGCAAGGCGTGATTTTCGACCGCTTCACCCAGGTCAACGCCTCCACCAGCCGCCACCACGGCGGCGTCGGCCTGGGGCTGGCCATCTGCAACAAGCTCGTGCACATGCTGGGCGGCGCCATCCACGTAACGAGCCGCCCCGGCCAAGGCTCGGTCTTCACCGTCACTCTGCCCCTGCGGTCGGCCAGCCCGCCTCCGGCGTCCGCCGGCCTTCGGCCGTCCCGGTCCCGGCGCGCCGCCCCGTCCCACAAGGGGGCGCTGCTCCTCATCGAGGACAGCCCCTCCAACGCCGAAGTCACCCGGCTCATGCTCGAAGGCTCGGCCTTCGACCTGACCTGGGCCCCCAACGGCCAGGCCGGGCTCGAGGCCTTCCGCGACAAGCCCTTCGACCTCGTGCTCATGGACCTGGAAATGCCCGGCATGGACGGCTGCCAGACCACCGAGGCCCTGCGCCGCCTGGAAGAGGAAATCGGCCGCCCGCGCACCCCGGTCATCGCCCTGACCGCCCACGCCTTTGAGGAATACCGCCAGCGGAGCCTGGACGCCGGCTGCGACGACTTCCAGGTCAAGCCCATCGCCAAGGCCAAGCTCCTCGACACCCTCGAAACCTGGATGGCCCTGCGGCCGCAGTAGCGGGAAGAGAGGATGCCTTGTATGTTTTCTCCGGGGGCGTTAGCCCCCGGAGAAAAGTGCGATAG